>CAZRCS010000001.1:0-53307 GCA_964598645.1 uncultured bacterium
TGGTGGCCTATGTCGGACACTTCCCGGCAGGCATCCTCCTCAAGGCTCATCTGAATGAAGTGAAGATCCCTCCCTAAAAACGGTATGACCCCGTTAACTCCCACTATTGCCGTTCGCTGGAAGCCGGTTGGTATGGAGCCGTCCAGGTACTGCTTTCTGGTTATGTGCAATTCATCCACCAGAGACATGTTAAACATCATTGCAAGCTGAAGGGCGGTGTTTACGGCTTCAGGATTGGTCTGAAAGGGAGGGGTGTCATCCATTTCATAAGTACACACGGAGTCATTGTACAGCAGATAGTGAACCTGCTTCTTCGTTTTGAATTCCATCAGAGCGGTTCCGTCGTATTCACCGAACTCGCTCAGGGTAGGCCTCATATGTCGAAGAAGTTCCTGGTTGTGTTTGTCGTTCCTGATCCTTGCGGGGCACCTGCAGAACAGTTTCCCAGTTGTGCCAAGCTGCTGATGTGTTTCAAGGCCCCCTTTGAAACCCAGATCACGAAGTTCAGTATAGTTAGGCAAATCGGTTCCTTTCGCGTATGTGAAAAAGCGGATAAGTGCAGTTTTTACAACCGGCAAAATAACGATTCGAGCTGTCCGGGTAAACCAAGGAAAGTATTGACCGGGGGATATGCCGGTGATATTATCGTAATGTGAAATCGGAAGCATTATTCTTTCACAGCCGCTTTTCCCGTACTACCGGGAGAGGCGGTTTTTAATTCGGCTTCCGTTAACATGAAAGGAGTTACCATGAACATCGAGATCAGCGCAAGACACTTCGACCTGACTGACGCCCTGAAGGATCATGTGGAGGATAAACTCTCCGTTCTTGCGAAATTCTATGACGGAATTGACGATGTCCATGTTATTCTGGAGCTCTCTGCCGGTATTAACAGATCCCACGTTCAGTTGAGAGGAGACAGACTCCGCCTCGACTCCAGAGCCAAGGGACATGATATGTATTTTGCCTTTGACGACTGTGCCAACTCACTCGAAAGGCAGCTGAGAAAATTCAAGGAAACCCATCATGACCACCCTCGAAGACAAACCAACGGAAGGGGACTGTCATCAGGAGCATGGTACGTACCGGCAGAGCCTTCGGAGCTGCCGGGACCAGTGCTGTTAAGGGACGACAGTTCCTTGAAGAAACTTACCACCAACCAGGCAATGACCGAATTCGAGGTGAGCGGTTCCGATGAAAACCTTATTTTCTTCAACACTGAAACAGACTCTTTCAGTGCTGTTTACAGAACATCCAGCGGTGTTTCCCAGGTGGTAGAACTGGCTCCAAGGGAATAGCGTGCAGGACAGGTATCCAGACCCTGCGGCACTTACGGTGGGTCTCTTGAACGAGAGACTCAGCACGAGGCTTCAAATCAGTCCCGCAACGGGAACAGGGGGGTACGGCCGAAAGGTCGTATCCCCGGATATCAGCAGACCCGGACTGTGTCTGACTGGCTATAAGCGGAATTTCCTCCACGACAGGATACAGATTTTCGGAGAGACCGAGATCACACTTCTTGAATCCCTGTCCCAGGATGAACGGGTAAAAGCCATTGGAAATGTCTTCAGTTTCCCGGTGGCCTGCTGCATGGTGACCAAGGGTTTCGATCCCCCTGCTGAGCTCCTCGAAGCCGCTTCAGCAGCAAACTCTGCCCTTTTTCTCTCGCCGAGGGATACCACACCTCTTATTCACGACCTCACAGACTTCCTCGGAGAAGTTTTCGCCCCCCATGTTTCCCTCCATGCTACGCTGGTGGATCTATTCGGGGAAGGGCTTCTGGTAATGGGAAGAAGCGCTATAGGAAAGAGTGAAGCAGTTCTCGGGCTTGTGGAACGGGGACACAGGCTGGTGGCCGATGACCTGGTCAGGGTACGGCGTGCAGGGGACCGGCTCATAGGAACAGGAGATGCCCTCATAGGCTTTCACATGGAGATCAGAGGGATTGGCTTCGTCAACATTGCAGAGCTGTTCGGAGTTGGAGCCACCAAGGAAAGACAGACCGTAGATCTGGCAGTCAGGCTCATAGATGCCGGCATCGTGGATGAGGCCGACAGGTCGGGACTTGACGAGAAAACAATGAATATATTGGGGGTTGACGTGCCCCTTGTGGAAATTCCAGTTCTTCCGGGAAGAAACATCACCCTTCTTCTTGAAGTGGCTGCAATGATGAACATACAGGCGAAGAACACCGGGTGCACATCTGCGGAGAGGCTGAACAGAAAACTGATCTCCAGGATGGGCATTAACGGACCGAGGGAAGAAACATGATCGAAATCACAGTATCCGTACCCAACAAATTGGGGATTCATGCAAGACCTGCAGCACTCATAGTCAGGGCAGCAGTAGAGTACGAATCCGATATCTGGATCTCCAACGGCGAAGAGAGGGTCAACGCAAAGAGCATTATGGGCGTAATGACTCTGGCAGCCTCCGGAGGAACCCCTGTGGTAGTCTCAGCCGAAGGGGAAGACTGCAGTGAAGCAGCCGAGGCAGTTGCGGATGTGATAAGATCCGGTTTCGGTGAAGAGATGCTCTGATGCTTTACAGGGGAATACCTGCCTCCCATGGCATAGCTATAGGGAAAGCCTTCCTGCTGAAGGTTCACGATTTTCAGCAGTACAAGAAAGAACTGGAGTCGCCGGAAGACGCCGAAAAGGAGGTGGAAAGGTTCAGGCAGGCTTTAGCCGATGTGAAGCATGATCTGGAAAACATTGCCGATTCAGTAGCCGACGTGGTGGAGGGACGCCAGATCCTGGATTTCCTGCTTCTGCTCCTTCAGGATCCAATGATAATCAAGGAGGTTGAGGGGAAAATACTGGGTGACAGGGTCAATGCAGAATACGCAGTGAGCAGTGCCCTGAATTCCGTTGCTGACAAATTTAACGTGATGAAAGATCCTTACATAAGAGAAAGGGTCGCTGACGTTAGAGATGTGGGCAGAAGAGTGATATTCAAGCTTACCGGTACCGACAAAGAATCCCTTGAAGAGCTGTCTAGCCCTGTTGTTCTTGTGGCAACAGACCTTGATCCTTCTGAAACGGCAGCACTGCGGCCCGAACAGGTGCTGGCATTCGTCACTGACATGGGAGGAATGACATCCCATACCACCATTCTGGCAAAGGGACTGGGAATACCGGCGGTGGTCGGCCTTCAGAACATAACGGAAGGCATCGATTACCTTGACACCATTATAGTCGACGGCATTCACGGTCATGTGATAGTTTCACCCACAGCTGAAGAACTTGATTACTACGAAGAGGTGAAGCGCAAGTTCACAGAAGCAGAGAACCTTCTTCAAACAGAGAATCCAGGACCTGCGGTAACCGAAGACGGAGTCAGGATCGAACTGGCTGCAAACATTGAACTTCCCCACGAGGTCGAACTTGTGAAGAAGCTGGATGCCGACGGAATAGGTCTTTTCAGGACCGAGTTCATAAGGCTTATCCAGAAAGACGGCAAAAACGAGGAAGACCATTTCGCCATTTACGACAAGGTCGCGGAATTGATGGCGCCCAAGACCGTAATAGTAAGAACCTACGATATGGGCGGAGACAAGTTCAGAGCCGGATTCGACCAGATCCGGGAAGCCAATCCTTTCCTTGGCTACAGAGCGGTTCGGATCTGTCTTGACAGACCTGCGGAGTTTTCCCTGCAGCTCAGGGCCATTCTCAGGGCTTCCACAAGAGGGAACGTGCAGCTCATGTTCCCCATGGTCACCCATGTGGATCAGCTGAGAAGGCTCCGTGATATGCTTACCATGGTACAGAACGACCTGAAAGACAGGGGAGTTCCCTTCGACAGGGAAATGAAGGTCGGAATAATGGTGGAAACCCCGGCAACTGTAATTATCCTTGATCTGATGCTTCCATACGTAGATTTCGTTTCCATTGGAACCAACGACCTTACCCAGTACACACTGGCTGTTGACAGGGGCAATCCAAGAGTTGCGGATCTCTATGATTACTTCCATCCCGCTGTACTGAGACAGATCGACCAGGTAGTCAGAATATGCCATGCAGCCGGTAAATGGACAGGTATATGCGGATCCATGGCAGGTGATCCTCTGGCCGTGCCACTTCTTCTGGGTTTCGGACTTGACGAACTCAGCGTTCCCCCTTCACTGATCCCTGACGTTAAGAAGATGATAGGGGTCGTAACAAGCCATGGCGCCAGGGAACTGGCTGAAAAATCCCTTCAACTTGAGACCGGTCTCAGGGTCCGTGCCCTTGTTCATTCTTATGTCGTTGGTAAATATCCTGAAATTCTGCTCAACGAAGATTCCTGGAAAACCGGAGGCTGATTCATATGCACTGCATTATACCCGCAGCGGGAAAAGGAACAAGAATGCGCCCTCTTACGTGGTCCAATCCCAAACCTCTTCTTCCCGTGGCCGGTAAACCCATTCTGGCCCATGTAATAGATACACTTGCAGGTGCCGGAGTCGACCATTTGACACTTATTACCGGATATCTGGGTGATGCCATCGTATCCTGGGCCAGGAGTACCTTCCCTTCCATGAAAATCGACTTTGCCCTTCAGGAAAAACCCGATGGTCTTGCTTCAGCTGTACTTCTTGCAGAGGAATTCGCCTCTGAGGAACCTACGATGGTGGTACTGGGAGATACGCTTTTTTCAGCTGACCTTTCTGTTCTCAAGGGTGAAAAAAGGAACATGATTGTTACCTGTCCGGTGGAAGACCCTTCCCGTTTCGGAGTTGTAGTCATGCAAGAGGAAAAAGTGATCAAACTGGTGGAAAAGCCCTCGGAACCCATTAGCAATCTTGCCATAGTCGGGGTATACTATTTCGCAAACGGCTGTAAACTCATGAATAACTGCAGGGAATTGAAAACAAAGGGCATAAAAACAAGAGGAGAATACCAGCTCACAGATGCTATGCAGCTTATGCTCCAGAGGGGAGAGCCCTTCGGAATACTCGATATACAAGGCTGGTACGACTGCGGTAAACCGGAAACCCTTCTGGAAACAAACCGGGCACTTCTATCCATCGGCGATTCATCCGGAAGCCCTTTCATTGAAAACTCCACCGTTATATCTCCCTGCTTTTTCGGAGAAGGAACGCGGATATCCAATTCAGTCGTGGGCCCGTATTTCTCCTGCGGGGAAGATGTTATCATAGAAAATTCACGCATTTCCGACTCCATAGCAGGGGACTCATGCCGTTTCTGTGGCGCAGTGATTTCTGAGTCGGTTACCGGCCAGAGGGTTTCGGTTACAGGAATTTCCGGAAAGATATTCCTGGGCGACGACTCCGTTGTCGAAAACTGATCTCTCGGTTGCCCTCTACCGCCCAGCCGCCTTCAACCTGGGCGGAACCGGCGTTTACACCAGAAGGCTCATAGAAGGTTTTGCCTCGTCTGGGATAAAAGGAGTGACCCCGGTGGGAGGATCTCCAGGAGGTGCTCTCAGTAAGTTTTTCATGGAGCATTTCTCCATCCCTGACCGGATCAGAAATGGCGATTATGATCTCCTTCATTTCCCTGCATTCGGAGGAAGGAGCCCCTCTGGAATACCCTACGCAGTGACTGTACACGATATGGCTTTCATGGCAAATCCGCGCTGGTTCCCCCTTGTTCGTTCACTCTATTACAGGTTTCACTTTCCGAAAACTGCAAAAGGGGCGTCACTGGTCATTGCCGACAGTGATTTTACCTCTGGAGAGATAAAGAAATACCTTGGTATAGATTCTGTCAGGGTGTACCTGGGAGCTTCCCTTAACTACTCGGATGACGTCCTGTTCAGGAAAAAACAAGGAATACAGGGTGATTACGTGATATACACTGGAACCGTGGAACCCAGGAAAAATATTTCACCCCTGCTTCGTTCATGGGAAACCGTCAGGAGAGACCATCCTGCAATCGATCTTGTTATTGTCGGAAGGTGGGGGTGGGGTTCCCCGAAAACCAAGACGCTCCTGACTGAAACCCCTGGAGTCAAATGGCTTGGACCTCTTTCGAACGCTGAGCTTATGAGTGCTGTTGCCGGTGCCAGACTAATGGTGTATCCCTCTCTTTATGAAGGTTTCGGACTTCCACCTCTGGAGGCGGCAGCAGCCGGAACTCCATTCGTAGCCGGTCCCGCAGTTACACTGAAGGAAATATACGGAGATATCGCAGCGGGTTTCTGCGGAAGCTCTTCCGATTCCATAGCCAAATCGGTACTTGACGCTCTGGATACCTGTTACAGTTCTGATGAACTCAGGGAATTTGCAAGCGCTTTCTCCAACAGAACAATGGCGGAAAACACGTGGGCTTGTTATGAACGGTTGTTCCAGTGAGGATAATTCAGGTTTACAAGGATGTATTTCCAGAGGTAACAGGCGGTATCGAGCGGTACGTCCATGATCTTTCTCTATACCTCACAGCCCGGGGACATGAGGTAGAGATAATTGTTACCGGCGGCGGTGAGAGAACCGTAAGCGGAATTCCCGTCCACGGTGTTCCAGAACTGTGCCGTGTTCTCTCCAACCCTCTAGCGCCGGAGTTCTCACGTTATCTCAAAAATACCGGAGCAGATGCGGTTCATTTTCACCTTCCCCTTCCTGCTGCGGTTCTTGGGTGGCTGGGTACCTCTTCCGCTCACCGGAAGCCTTACGTGGTAACCTATCACAGCGATATTGTGAGACAGGCGTTTGCCATGCCCTTCTATGCTCCATTTCTAATGCGATTTCTCAATGGAGCTTCTCAGGTGCTTGCTACCTCTGATAATTACCTCAAAACCTCACCATACCTGAGAAACCTCGAAAATGCTTCAGTGGTCCCCATTGGAGTGGATTCCAGTAAATTCACCCCGCCGGTGAATCCATCCAGGGATTATTTTCTTTTTGTCGGCAGATTCAGGAAATACAAAGGGATCAGTACACTTCTGGATGCCTGGCGCCTGTTCCGGGATCCTCCCCGTCTGATAATGGCCGGTGGGGGAAAAATGGAGAAAGAGGTGAGGAAGTTTTCAGCAAGACACCACCTTCCGATTACCATAAGAAGTGATGTGAGCGACAAAGAGTTGAAGGAGCTGTTCGGTAACGCCAGAGCTCTTGTCCTGCCCTCCACACAACGCAGCGAGGCCTACGGCATGGTCCAGCTGGAAGCCATGGCATGCGGAACTCCGGTCCTCAGCAGCGATCTTTCCACAGGCGTCTCATGGGTGAACCGTCATGGTGAAACCGGTATTTTGTTTTCCACTGGAAACCCGGGAAGCCTTGCCGAAGCAGTGCGTAAATTGAATACAGACGATGCTTTCATGGATAGTGCTGGAAAAGCTGCGCGAAAGAGGGCTCTGATGCATTTCAACTCGGATGTTCTCTTTGGAAAGGTGGAAGAATGTCTTCGCAGAGCAGCAGGGAACTGACACTGCTCATTCTCACCGCAGCTGTGCTTGGGGTGGTGGACTCTATGATTCCCCGACCCCTTCCATTTTTCAGGATCGGACTTGCAAACATACCCTCCGTTATCTGCGTGATCCGTATGGGGTGGCTTCGGACCCTTGAACTGAACACCACAAGAACCATGGCTGTTGCTCTGGTAACAGGGGTAATTGGAACGCCGACCTTTATCCTGTCCCTTGCAGGGGCATCCGCCAGCGCAACTGTCATGTCCGCCTTTCACAGATACTTTGCATCTAAAATATCCACTGTGGGTATCTCAATTTCCGGGGCTGTTGCCTCATTGTGGGTACAGCTTCTTGCGGCATCTATTATTTTACATGATATACCACTGGGGAAAATGGTTCCTGTTCTCACCCTTTGGGGTGTGCTCACCGGTCTGCTTGTGGGAGTGCTGGCGAAAACCGCACTGCTCAAGCTGTTTGACTATGGAGTATTGCGCAGGGAAGAGGGTTAAATTAAGATAGACTGGTTGGAAGGAAGAAATTGCTTCACGGAAGGTCAAGTGGATTCTGGGTATTCCTCGCCGTTGCGGGAATGGTTACAGGCACGGTATTCGGCGAGGCTGTAAGTGTTCTCGTTCCGGATAGTTCAGTGGCCCTTAGGCAATTCTTTGGCGGAAGCGCCGAGTTTTCTCTGGGCCCTGTTGGGTTTGACATCTATATACTCAGGTTTCAGCTTGCAGAGATCGCAGTGAAGCTTAACATCATGACATTTGCCGGTCTTGTGACGGTTGGTGTTCTCTACAAATGGTTCTGAGGGGAATGGAGGAAGTCTTATGGGCCGTATAGGAACCACTGAACTGATTATCATTCTCGTGGTCCTGCTTCTGCTCTTCGGCGCCAGGAGGATACCAGAAATCGCCCGTTCGATCGGGCAGTCTCTCAGTGAGTTCAAGAAGGGACTCAAAGATGGAGAGACCGGGGGAAGAGAAAATGACGGCGATTCAGACAAGATTGAAGGGGATTCTTAATGGCAACCGTTAGCTACAGCGCGAGGGAAATTGACTGCAAGCTGGTCTACGCCGGGCCCGGTCTGTCCGGGAAGACCACCAATGTCAAATACATACACAGTCAGGTAACTGCTGATTCACGTGGAAAACTCATCTCGCTGGCTGCGGGAAACGAGAGAACTCTGTTTTTTGATTTTCTTCCACTGGACTCCGGCGAGATCAACGGTTTCAAGATCAGACTCCACCTTTATAGTGTTCCGGGACAGGCAATGTACTCGGACAGCAGAAGACTTATCCTACAGGGAGTTGACGGTATAGTCTTCGTTGCGGATTCGCAGGAATTCAGGATGGACGCTAACATTGCAAGCCTCAGGGATCTGAAGGAGAACTTGAGAACCCAGAAGAGAAAAGGTGTCAGTCTTGTTCTTCAGTGTAACAAAAGGGATATGCCCGATGCTGTACCGGTATCCCGGATTGTAAGTGAACTCGGTCTTTCCAAGGTGCCCTGTCTGGAATCCGTGGCATCTGACGGCAAGGGTGTCTTTGAAACTCTCAGACGGGTCAGCAGGATGGTTATTGCCCGTCTGCACAGGCAATTCGAACTTCTGGAGGGCAGGGCCTGATGTCAGAATCTCTAGTCGATCTGCTTCTTGTTAGACTTGGAAGGGAAGAGGAAAAGCGGAAGGTTCTCAAACTTCTCATAACCAGTCTCGATCTGTCCGTATCCGATGCTGAGGATGCCGTGAATAATTCACCATCTGTCATAAGGGAAGCTGTTCCCATGGCTGAAGCAAGAATTATTCAGAAGGATCTTTATCCCTACATCGACCTTCTACCCAGGTTTGACGACGACGATGGGCAGGCAGATTCCGATAGTGTCGACGAATCACCTGAAGAAGTGGATGATTTTGACGAAGAGGCTATAGAAGACATCGACGAAGTGATCGAAGAAGGCGCCGACGAAGAGATTGAAGAAGAAACCGACGAAGAAGGGGAAGAACCCCAGGAAATCGGGGAACCGGAACCTGAAGAACCCATTCTTATCACATCCGCCAGTGACGAGGTCAGATCCACCAGAAGATGCCACATATGCGGCAGAACACCAACAGACGGAGAAAAACTTGCCCCGTGCCGAACCTGCAGCGATCTGACCTGCCGGGACTGTTTCGACCGATTGGCCCATGTATGCAGCAAATGCGCAGCAGCCGGCAAATCAATTGAGCATGCAAACGAGGGAGTGGAACCTGAGAAAGAACAGGGGCTTGTTTTCGATACCGACGAAACCAGGGAAACCTCCAAGGGAAAAGCAGGCTCTGGAGTCTTCAGATACGGCGCTGTTGCACTTCTGTTCATACTGGCGCTTGCTGCGGTGTTCTATTTCATGGATCCCATGGGCCTGTTCGGCGAAGAAGCGTCCCCTGAACCCTCCGGTGACATTGCCGGAACAGATACCACCGAGATAATAAGACCCGATACCTCGGCAAACCTGCAGGAGGACACCCTGGCTGCAGTTCCCGATACCCTTCAAGTCATAGACCCCCCTGCGCAGGATGAAGATCCATACGGGCTTGCCTCACTTGTGCTTGACGATGAATACTCAGCAATAGAAAATCCGGCACCGGTTGATTTCAGAAGGAGTGCACCCGCTTCGGTGAGAGCTTCAGTCCTCAGGGAAGAATCAGATATCATTGCAGATCAGGTAGCAGTGATTGCCGCCTGGATACCCGTCCAACTGGACGACGCGGTTCTTCTGCAGTACCATGATTCAACGGAAGTTCTTGTGCTTGTACTGAAACACCCGGAGGAAACAGAATCGCGCCTCGATCTTCTCAGGCGTATTTCTTCCTGGCTTACCCCGTCTGAGATCGACCAGCTGGTTCTTCTTTACAGGGAAAACCGCTATCAGAATACAGTGATCATGAGTCTTGTTTCCAGTAACTTTCCCCTTGTACAGGGAGTTCTCAGTCCGGCTCAATTCCAGAACTATCTCAGTTACAGGGAAGACTGCTGGGAATCGATCTCCGGACCGGTGTCCGCCTGGCTCACTGACACTCAGTAGAATCCCACACAAACAACCAAACGGGAGATCGTGATTTAATGGCTTCAAAAAAGGAACGGAAACTTGTAATCATCGAGTCTCCAGCTAAAGCCCGCAGTCTAAGGAACTATCTGGGCAGCGGATGGGACGTGGTTGCATCCAACGGACATGTGCGGGATCTTCCCCTCAACAGAATCGGGGTCAATCTTGAGACCCTCGAGCCCACTTACACAGTACTGCCCAGTAAAAGGGCTACTGTGGCTAAACTCAGGAAAACGGCCGAAGGCTATACTGAAATCTACCTGGCGGCTGACCCTGACAGGGAAGGGGAGGCGATCTGCTGGCATGTGTCTGAACTCCTTGCGGACCCTGACCGTAAGTTCAAACGTATCCGGTTCAACTCGATAACCAGAGACGCGGTGACAGCTGCATCCAGGTCAGCAACAAGTATAGACATGGATATGGTCGATGCCCAGCAGGCCAGAAGGGTAATGGATCGCCTGGTCGGTTACAGGGTGAGTCCGTATTTGTGGAGGACCGTGGGCAAAGGACTTAGCGCAGGCAGGGTGCAGACCGTTGCCTTAAAGATGATAGTGGACAGAGAGAAGGAGATAACACGGTTCATTCCCAGAGAGTTCTGGCCTGTTGAAGCTCTTTTCCTGCAGAATGGATCGGAGTTTTCCGCAAAGCTTCACAGAATATCAGGTAAAAGAGCCGACGGTGATAAGTATTCTCCCGCTACAGGTGAAGAGGCCGACTCAATCATCAGCATTGCAAAGTCTCTTTCCTGGGAAATAAACTCCATAGAAGAGAAGAGTAAGAATCGTAAACCTTCTCCGCCCTTCATAACCAGTTCCCTCCAGGTAACTGCTTCCTCCAGACTTTCTCTCGCCCCGTCTGCAACAATGAGGATTGCCCAGGATCTGTACGAGGGTTTTGAGATCAACGGTGAAAACACAGGTCTGATTACCTATATGAGAACCGATTCGGTAAGGATAGAACCAGCGGCCATTGAAGCCTGCAGGGAGTTTATCAAAGAAAAATGGAGCAGCAGTCTTCTTTCTGAAAAACCCAGAAGATTCCGCTCCGGAGGAAGTGCTCAGGATGCACACGAAGCGATAAGACCCACGGATGTTACGAGAACTCCTGAAAGCTTGCGGGGAATTATTGAGCCAAGGCACCTGAAGCTCTATGACCTGATCTGGAAAAGGTTCGTTGCCACCCAGATGTCCGATGCGGTGGTATCCGAAACCTCTGTCTTCATCACAGGAGGGGACCTGGTTTTCAAAGCGGCAGGCCAAAAAATGGTCAGTGAAGGTTTCACCGCCGTGGATCCCCTTCAGGTCAAGCTTACTTCGGAGATCCCTTCCCTGGAAAAGGGTCCTCTGGTGCTGAACGATGTAAGAACAGAGCAGAAGTTCACCAAACCCCAGGCACGGTTCTCGGAAGCATCCCTTGTTTCAGAGATGAAGAAGAAGGGCATCGGAAGACCCTCAACCTACGTTTCTATTATCGGCACCCTCAAAAAAAGAACATATGTGGAGCTTAAAGAGAAGAAACTGATCCCCACTGAAGTGGGTACTGTTACAGCTGATCTTCTCGTAGCACTCTTCCCCCACATATTCAAAGTCGATTTCACTGCGGACATGGAAAATCTTCTTGATGAGATAGCGGCAGGGAAGAAGAACTATCTGGAAGCTGTATCCCAGCTTTACGATCCCCTGGCAGTATCCCTGGAAGAAGCCATGAGAAGACTTCCTGAAATAAAGGCATCCCTTGTTAGAGAGACCTCTGAGAAGTGCCCTGAATGCGGAAGAAACCTGGTGGAGAAGATGGGCAAATTCGGCAAGTTTCTTGCCTGTCCCGGATTCCCGAGCTGTAAATACACCAGACCTGCAGAGGGGAACGGCGAGGAAGTTCTGAATGACAGCCCATGCCCTGAATGCGGGGGAAAGCTTGCCGTTCGCAGGGGCCGGTATGGCAGATATGTCGCCTGCATGAAAAACGGCTGCGGATACACAGGACCGGTTCCCACAGGCGTCGGCTGCCCGGTGGATGGATGCACTGGCCAGCTGGTCGAGAGAACCACCAAAAAAGGGAAGCTCTTTTATTCCTGCAGCCGATTCCCGGCGTGCGACTTCGCCATGTGGAACAAACCGGTGGACAAGAAATGCCACAGGTGCGGCTTTCCGCTGCTGGAAGAAAGGAAGAAGGGAGTGTACTGCCCTAATTGCAAGAAGAAGATAGACTGATTATCCGGGATTTCTCTGATGAGCTTCTTCATGGAAGGGGCCTGTCTCCATTAACGGTGAATGCCTATGTGAAGCAGATGACGGATTTCGCGGATAAGGGCGGATCGTTCCGGAATGATTTCACAGCGGACAGTATTCGTAACTACATAATGGGAAGGTCCGCTTCAGGACTCTCCATGAGATCCGTAGCCCGGATGGTCAGCTGCTTCAGGACCTTTTCCTCCTGGCTCCATGAAACCGGGAGATCGGAAAACGATCCCGCTTCATCCATACACTATCCCGGAAGATCCAAGAACCTTCCAGGTTTCCTGGGAATTGGAGAGGTAAAGGCAGTACTGGAAAACTTCCCAACGGAAAAACCCCTGGGGGTAAGGAACCGTACGGTAGTGGAGGTTCTTTATGGAACCGGCCTGAGGGCCGCTGAAACGGCTTCGCTGCTGTTCAGGAACACACACACGGCAAACGGGCTTCTAAAAGTGTTGGGAAAGGGTAGAAGAGAACGGATCGTACCGATTCCCCAGGGTACTGCACACTGGATTTCCAGATGGGTGGAGCTCAGGAACTCATTCATAAAGGGTGAAGATCCTGGAACGCTATTCCTGAGCGTAAGGGGGAGGAAACTTGACCCCAGAGATATCCGGCGTATTGTTGCATCTGGGGTAAAGAATGCCGCAAGGGCAGCTGGGGCCACTCCGCATACCTTCAGGCACAGTTTTGCCACGCATCTTCTGGATGCCGGCGCAGACATCAGAACGGTCCAGGAACTACTGGGCCATGCGGGAATAGGAACAACACAGATATACACCCATCTTACCACTGAGAAGCTGAAGGGTGTTTATATGAAGACTCATCCCAGGGGGAAGAAGTGAGAATCAGGGAATTTTTCACCACGGACAGACTGATAGCTATTGCAGCTGCACTGACAGCCTTCACAGTTTACACTGTTACACTTGCTCCGTCTGTGAGCTTCTGGGACAGCGGAGAATACATCACCTGCTCATGGGTGGCGGGAATTCCACATCCACCGGGGGTTCCTTTCTTCGTTCTCATGGGAAGGGTAAGCACATTGCTCTTCTCCTTCATACCCTCCATTGCAGCAAGGGTGAACCTTATGTGCGCCATTGCGGGCACCGTGACCATAGGGCTTTTAGCCAGACTGGTTCAGCGTTGGTCAATTCGAATGAACTACGAACCATGGCTTTACAGGCCGGTTTCCGTTGCGGCTGCTCTCCTTGCCGCCTTCAGTTACACCGTCTGGAGGAACAACAACGCTACGGAGACCTACGCCATGGCAGGTGTGCTTTCACTTCTGATACTCTGGGTCTTCGACATCTGGCTTGAAAGGAGACTCGCTGGAAAACCCGCAGGCAGGCAGCTTCTGCTGACGGGTTATCTGATGACCCTTTCCATCGGAAATCACTTGAGTGCACTTATAGTAGTGCTTCCCATTTTCGCCATGTATGTGCTCTATGCAGTGCGAAAGAAGGCATTCGAGTGGCGCTCACCCGGTTTTGTCACCATGTTCCTGGGACTAATGGTTCTGGCATTCAGCATTCATCTTTACATGCCCCTGAGAGCCATTCAGAATCCGGAGATAAACGAAACTAATCCTTCTGTTTGGGAAGAATTCCGTGAAGCTCTTGAGCGAAAGCAGTACGGACAGGTATCCATTTTGGACAGAAAAGGCCCCTTCACTGAACAGCTAGGGCTTTTCAGAGAATACCTCTCATGGCAGGTTGGTAAGCCGGAAGCATGGACCGAACCAATGGGTACCCCGGGAGGAGCCGTATGGGCCTTCCTCTGGCTCGGTCTTTCCATGATGGCAATAACAGGACTCCTAGCCATGGGGGCAAGGAGGAAGGATCTTCTTGTTCTGGTTGGGCTTACCTTTTTCATGGCCAGTTTTGCCTTTGTGGTATATCTGAATTTTAAAACCGGACCGGAGGGCACCTCCACTGGAGAAGTCAGGGAGAGAGACTACTTCTTCGGCGCGTCGTTCATTTTCTTCGCAGCCCTTGCAATGATGGGAGCAGGCTCACTCTTCCAGAAGCTAAAAAGCTCTCCGGCAAGGAAATCAGCCTGGCTTCTTCTTGTTTTTCCAGCGATATCACTCTCTGTAAACTGGCACATGTGCGATCGATCAGGTGACTTCGTCGCCAGGGATTACGGCATTAATCTGCTTGAATCATGCCCCGAGAACGGGGTGATAATAACTAACGGGGATAACGATACTTTCCCTCTCTGGTTTGCCCAGGGCGTTCTCGGTGTAAGACGGGACGTTCTCATATCCAATCTCAGTCTAATGAATACCAGATGGTATATGAGGCAGCTCATGGCAAAGGATCCCCTTCTGCTCAGTTACACTGATGATGTGGTGGATTCCATGCAGCCCGTGTTCGTATGGGGCCCGAATTTTTTCCATGTTTCCTCGGAGGGCCTTCCGGAAACCAGCGCCATTGACAGAGCTGTTCTGGACCAGACCTTCAGCAATTCCTGGCCCTGGACCATGACCGACGGCGCTGCAGCGTTCACCGTTCCCAGTATGGGAAGGGGAAACCAGGGTTCCATTCCCATGCAGGACCTTCTACTGATAAACATGCTTGCAAACCGCAAACTTCACGGCAGGGACATAATGATTGCCGGAACGGTATCCGGAGACAACAGGCAGTACATAGATGATTACCTTCAGATGCAGGGAATTACGTTCATGGTCCTCGATGAACCGCCTATCAATCCGGTGGATACCCAGAGGGGAATGGCCCTGGCTGGAGAATACCTTACCACCGGTCTTACAGATCCCGGGATCTACAAAGATGATCAGGCCGTACAAATAGCCAGGAATTATGTGAGCTGCTACACAAGGCTAGCCGCGCAGTTCCTTGCAGCAGGCGATCCTGAAAACACCCTGCTCTGTCTGGACATGGCAGAAAACCTGTTCTCGGCTATGCCGGATGAATGGTTGCCCATAATGCCAAGTTTCGTACTCCTTAAGTCAAGACTCATCATGGGAACCCAGGGATCGGAAGCAGCGGGAGCTTACGTCCAGGAGTCAGTGGCATACATGGACAGTGTGGTTTCCGTGACTGGAAGAACATCCATGAACAGTTCCATCGCTCAGCTTTCCGCGGTTGCAGGTGAATTCCAGCAAGCCCAGGCATTCAGTTCAGTGGTTGATTCTATCAGCGACGGAACCCCCGAGCAGGAGTGGATAAGGATAGAGGCTGCCCTTGCATTCGGAGACTATCTAACCGCAAGGATCGTTCTCGACCAGCTTGCCGATGAATACTCAGGCACCGATGTGTTTGAACTGATGAAAAGCACCGTTGACAAACACACCATCTACAACCCCTACAGCGCAGGTCTTAACATCATGGATACGGCCTTGGCCGCAGTTATCGGATACATGAATCAGGAAAGTGCGGATCTTGAATGGCAGGATAGCATTGATGCAAAGAGCGTCGTTAACGAGATGATCGGACTTGCTTCCATAGACGAGGTGATGGCCGCTGTCTCCCTGGGAAACATTATGGCACCTCTGGTTGATGACCCGGACGATGCTTCCCGAATAGAGGAGATATCAGCATACTTCCTGGCCGATCCACAGGAGGCAAGGGAAACAGCTCTGTGGTATATCCTTTCAATCAACTCCTTCTCAGGAGATGCCAGGGAGATCATACTCTCTGACATGGGTCTGGATGCACTGGCATGGAGTGCTGAATCCGGAAGCACGGAGGGAATATGAAACTGAGATCCACCACGGTTCTGGGTATTGTAAGGAACGGAAAGGCCGCAATGGCCGCAGACGGACAGGTAACCCTGGGAGACACCATACTGAAAATGAGCGCCAGGAAGATAAGAAAACTCTGCGGAGGAACGGTACTGGTTGGCTTTTCCGGTGCAGGCGCCGATGCTTTTGCCCTTGTGGAACGGCTTGAGGAAAAACTTGAAACCTTCAGAGGAAATCTTCCAAGGGCATCAGTTGAGCTTGCAAGGGAATGGAGAGCAGACAAATACCTGAGGGAGCTGAATGCAATGCTTGCTGCCGTGGACAGTCAGCATGCCCTCATCATCGGAGGTTCCGGAGAGGTTGTTGAGTCTCCGGACGGAATAGTATCTGTCGGATCAGGATCTCCCTATGCGATCGCCGCCGCCAGGGCCCTGGACCGGCATACGCGAATGGGTCCTCTGAAGCTTGCCAGGGAATCAATTTCAATAGCCTGCGATATTTGCATTTACACAGGCGGAGATGTGCAGTCGGAGGAAATATGCGCTCCGGAATAATGACACCCGGCGAAACTGTCAGTTGGCTGGATAAGCACGTAATAGGCCAGACAGATGCCAAACGCACCGTGGCCATTGCCCTGAGGAACAGATACAGAAGAAGACTGGTGGAAGAACCCATGCGTTCGGAGATTTACCCCAGCAATCTGATAATGATGGGCCCCACAGGAGTGGGTAAAACCGAAATTGCAAGAAGGATAGCGGGTTTGGCAGGGGCTCCCTTCGTTAAAGTGGAGGCCACCAAATACACAGAAACTGGCTATGTTGGAAGGGATGTGGAGGGAATAATCCGGGATCTTGTCCGTACAGCGGTCAACCTTGCCACGAAACAAGCCAGGGAAGAAAAAAAGCTGGAAGCCGAAAAAATGGTACAGGCAAGGCTGTTAGCCGCGCTTCAATCATCCGGACTGGACATGGGCACCCCTGAAACCGTGAAGCTGCTTCTCGAAAAGGGGAGGCTCGAGGAAATGGAAATAGAGCTGTCTGTTTCCGAGAAAGCCATGGGGGTAGAAGTTTTTCCCATGGTTCCCGGACAGGGATTCGATAACCAGCTCAACGACCAGATGAAAAAGATGCTGGACAAGGTAATTGGGAGAAGGCGGAAAAAACTGCGAATGACCGTTGCCAATGCCAGGAAGAAGATTTATGACGACGAAATGGAGCGGATACTGGAAGGCGGAGACCATATCAGAGAAGGTATCAGGCTTGCTCAGGATGAAGGCATAGTTTTCATAGACGAGATCGATAAAATAATCGGCTCTGAGGGGGGCAGTGGACCTGATGTTTCCCGAATGGGTGTGCAGAGAGATCTTCTGCCCCTTGTAGAGGGAAGCACCGTTCCCACGAAATACGGTCCCGTAAAAACAGACCATATCCTGTTCATTGCAGCCGGCGCATTCCATGGAAGCAGCCCTTCAGACCTTATTCCGGAACTTCAGGGAAGATTCCCGCTGAGGGTTTCTCTGGACCCGCTCTCCGAGGATGATCTTCTCAGGATTCTCACTGAGCCTGAGAACTGCATACTCGACCAGTATCTGAAACTACTTGAAGCTGATGGCCTTCAGCTAATCGTCGACGAAAATGCAAAGAAGATAATAGCCCGTACTGCAAGGCACCTGAATGAAGAAAAAGAGGATATTGGCGCAAGAAGACTGCGATCGGTTCTCTCGTATCTTCTGGACGAGTATCTATACGGTGCCCCGGACCTGGTCACTGGCAAAGCAAGGCTCACCGGACGTAGGGCAGAGGAAAGGCTGGGGCTGCTGGTTGAAAGAAGCAGCGAAGAGGGTTATATATTATGAGATCGTTGTCAGGAAAGTAAGAGGGGGATTCTATGCACAGGTCAGGCAATGAGATAGCCTATAAGATCGTTTACTACGGTCCCGGTCTTTCCGGCAAAACCACTAATCTCAGAGGTATAAGGGACCTTATCGCCCCTGAGAACAGAGGAAGGCTGGTGACCCTCTGTACCAGATGTGAAAGAACCGTATTCTTCGATTTCCTCCCGGTTAATTTTGCAAGAATAGGTGACACAAGGCTCAAGCTCCATTTGTACTCCGTTCCAGGTCAGGCCTATTACGCCCTCAGCAGGCGTGTGATCCTCGACGGGGTCGATGGTATAGTCTTCGTTGCAGACAGCCAGAAAGAAAGGGCCGAGGCCAATCTGAACACGGTAGACGACCTCGAGCACAATCTGAAAAGCTACGGTCTCGATATATCCATGATCCCAATAGTCCTTCAGTTCAACAAGCGTGACCTGCCGGGTATCATGTCCACTGAAGACATGAACCGAGATCTGAACAGGTTTGGCTGGCCAACTGTGGATTCCGTTGCAATCGGCGGCAGCGGTCCTGCAGAAACCCTGAAGATCATCGCCGCTAAAATTGCCCAGCGCCATGCGCGCATCGGTTGACCTGCGGAATAAAACCCTAATTACATTTCTCCTCCTTGTGATCATTGCCGGGGGATATGTTTTCCGTACGGTTTTTGCAACCGCCGTGATGCCCCCCCCCCTGAGAATGCAGGGTGAAACCACACAGGCCTACAGATACACCGCTCTTGTTTCTTCCGGAGAGGGCATACCTGCCGTTGACACTCTGGTTATGCGGCCCTACGGCATGATTACCGGACAAAATTCCATTTTCGAGGAATATCTTGCAGGCGGGATACACTATTTGACAGGGGGAGACCTGAACCGCTTTTTATGGATATTCTCCAGATTGTTCCCGCTCCTTTCCATACCTGTTCTTTTCCTGTGGATGAAAAACACCGGTTTCAATTCAGGTGAATCCTTCACCGGTGCAGTACTTTACACTGTCATCCTTCCTGCTCTTCTCAGGACAAGGGGGGAGAGCCTTTACAGGGAAACAGTGGCCCTGCCGATTATTTTTGCTGCCTTGATGCTCGCAGACATTGCAAGGGGAAAGGAAGCGCGCCGGGCTCTGTATTTATCGGCAGGAGGTGCTTTGCTGTTCTTCTGCGCCCTTGCTGCCTGGAAAGTGACGACTTTCCTTGCTTTTCTTCTGTTCATCTGGTTCACCATTACAGGAGCAAAAAAGACCACGGTTATCCCCTTTGCCGCCGCACAGCTGCTGGCTTCTCTTACACTGTCACACATGATCCACGACGGGGCTTTTCATTCACCTGCAACTGTGATGGCCGTTGCTTCCGTGGTATCCTCGGTAACCGGGAAGCAAAAGATCTGCACCTGGATCGGCATTTGCCTTGCCATATTGACCTCTGTTTTATTCCAATCGTCTTCCACGGGTCATGTTACTTCGGTAATGGTTGCGAAAATCAGGTTTTTCTTCAGCCACCCGGAAAACCCGCTTCTACTTGAGGATGATGCAAGACTTTTCTGGGTTAGCGGATACACGAGCCCTTCACCGGGACAAATCATCCTTTTGTTCGGAGCAGCTCTTGCCGTATCACTGTCAGGTATCCGCAGGTATTTCAAACAGGCATCCGGAACCCTGCTTCTCTGGCTCTTTCCCGTTTCGATTGCCGGGTATCTTCTTTTCGACAGACTTCATGTAATCCTGGCTTTCGGAATAATTCCTCCTGTCATTGCAGCTCTCAGAGGCAATAAATTTCTGCTTGCAGGGGTTGTGGCCCTCTTCGGTACCCTTACCATGTATGCGCCTGCAGAGGCTGAATTTCTATCTGATTCCGGTCTTGAATTCGGAGGAACCGGTTCACTGCTCACAGACGGGGAACTGACCGGCCTCCTCTCCTGGTCCGGAGAACACAGAGGCACGGTGCTTTCATACTGGCATATTTCCGGCCTCCTCTCTGCCTATGCCGAGACCCCGGTGGTAACACACACATTTTTCGAGAGCAGAGAAAACCGCGAAACCATAGTTGAGTTCGCAAGACGCATCTACGGAACCGAAGACGAAATGGCTGCATTTATGGAGGAAAAGGGAGCCCTTTATCTTGTCTATCAGGCAGATTTCATTTTCGACAGATCACCCCAGGGTCTTCTTTACCTCGCAGGCCTGACAGAAATCCCGGATGGCTCTCTTGCCATAAGGCTTCACTATTACCCCGAGTCTCTTGCACGGTTGGCTCCAGTGTGGCAGGGGCCATCCCTTCGGGTCTTTGCCCTGGACGAAGCCCCGGCTGATTCCCTGAAGAGATACGTGCTCTGGGACAGAGACTACGGAAGGTTCATAAGCGACTATCCCACAGCTTTCTCCGCTGTGATGTCGCCTGTGGAGACAGGTCTTTATCTTGGCGGAACTGGAATGGAAACAGGTGATGCCGATAAGATCTCAGCAGCTCTGCTGCTTCTGGCAGCATCACCGGATGAAGTTCCCGCGGATGCATCCATAGAGCTTCTTCAGAATCTGCTCATGGCTCACCTCTACGGTGAATACCCTCTGGAAAAACTTGCAGATGACTTTGAAACCTATCTCGATGCATGGGGGCCTGATCCCCAGCTCCGTCTCGACCTCATAAGACTTCTCCAGAATGGAGAAATGAACGAAAGAGCTGAGCATCACATAACGATTCTCCAGAACACAGGAAGGCAGGGCTCATGAAATTCTGGAAGATGAGCGGCGCCGGTAATGATTTCATAATGGTTGACAACCGTGGAGGGGCTCTTTCCGCAGTTCTTTCTCCTGAAGCAATAGCTTCCCTCTGCAGGCGAGGTCTCTCCGTGGGAGCAGATGGTCTTATAGAGATAATGGAGAGTTCCGGAAACAGCTTCAGAATGAGATACAGCAATTCAGACGGAGGAGAAGCCCAGATGTGCGGCAACGGAGCCAGATGCATCTGCCGCTTCGCCTGTGAACTGGGTATGGTGGCCATGGGTGAGATGTTTTCCTTTGAAAGCGCGGCAGGGGTTCACCGAGGCCTTGTTACAGGCGATTCCGAGGCCAGGATCTGGATGACTGAACCTGTACTTCACTGGCCATCGGGAAGGATTCTGGCGGGAACGGATCTGGAAACGGGTTTTGCTGATACAGGTGTTCCCCATGCTGTTGTTTTTGCAGGAAACATAGAAGACGGAAACTTCGAGAAGTTTGCACCCCTGGTAAGATCTGCCCAGGAGTTCGGTCCCGCAGGAGCCAATGCAAACTGGGTGCAGGTACAGCCGAACGGTTCGCTGTTACTGAGGACATGGGAGCGGGGAGTAGAGGGTGAAACCCTCGCATGCGGAACCGGCGCCGTAGCCTCGGCCCTTATTGCCTCAACGGTCTATGAAGATGTGGCTCTTCCTGTTACAGTAAGGGTTAAAAGCGGTCTTGAGCTTACCGTGGGAAAAGACAGCAATGGATGGTGGCTTCAGGGAGAATCTCGTTTTATATACCGGGGGGAGACCATTTATCTATGATGTACAGAGCGGGCATAACTCAGTTGGCAGAGTGTCAGCTTCCCAAGCTGAATGTCGCGGGTTCGATCCCCGTTGCCCGCTCCATTTTTTTCGAGGCCTGAATGACCTTTCTCATCATTCTCATTCTTTCAGCAGCGGGAGCATCGCCTCTGGATATCTGGCAACTAAGATCCGGTGTTATCCCAGTTCAGGACACATCTTCTTCCCAGAGTTCAGGTTACTATGCAGCAGTTAACCAGCACTCCGGCTTCATGAGCATTGAAGAGCTCAGGGAAGGTTTGGCTTCTAACCATGGAAGGCTCCTTTTCCCAATAGCAGCAGCCCTCGTCCGATCGGGTTCAATAACTGAAGCTCAACTGTTCTGGTTGCATTCGAATGATCCACCAGCTGACCGGGGCGAACTTCTTGCAGCCCTTTCATGGTTCGGAAGGTATCAGCTCTATTCACTCATGGCAGACAGGGCGGAAACCCCACCGGACATGGAGGGAAGGTTGCATGGAGATCATTGTTCTGCAGTCTGTTCCGCCGGATGGATGGCTGTACGAAGCGATGGCCTCTTCCACCCGGAGGAGCTTGTTCAGAAGGGTGATCTTCTTCTTCTTTCCGTGTATTTCCCTCGTTTCTCAGGTTTGAGCTTTTTACCACTCAGTGAGCTTGACCGTCCTCCCACAGGGATGGAATGATGTTCGAGAAAACCAGGATCAGACAGAATGCCCAACTGGAAGCAGCCGTGGACATGATCAAACGCTCCCAGGAGCAGCTTCCCATGGGTCCTGCGCTTATCTCCTGGATACGCATCGTCCTTCTTCCTCTATGCATCTGGTGCGGGTGGAGCGGTAACTACATCGGTATGTTCTGGCTTACCCTCACCGCATCTTCCAGCGACTACTTTGACGGCTGGTTCGCAAGGAGGTCAAAACAATCATCCACCCCGGGAAAAACCCTTGATATGCTTGCAGACAAGCTATTTCTCGCCGTAATGCTCATTTTTCTCGCAAGGCTTGGTGCTGTCAAACCAGAACTGGCCCTCATACCCGCATGGTATCACATAACCGTGGTTCTGGGTCTTCTTATGGTCTCCTGGAGCTTGAGCATTCCCGTGGTGGCCATTACCACAAGTGAGCGACTGACTATCATTCTAAGCTATATTCTCGTGATCACCGCAACAGGAGCTCTGGCCTACCCGGAGAAGACGATTTTCGGGAAGCTCAGTGGAATTACCCAGATATTCACCCCAATTTCCGTCATATTCGGAACCATTAGCTATTTCAGATTTTCCAGAAGACTTATTCAGAGGTATATGAAGTGATTCTCTTTTTTATCATCATTCTTTCTTCAGCATCACCGGTAGAAATGGAAAACGAAGGTCGCCTTGCTGAGGCAGGGGCGGCCTGGCAGAACGAAGGCAGTATTCAGGGGCAGGTGCGGGTAATGACCAGACTCCTGGAAGAAGCTCTTTACGCCGGTGAGGGGGAGAGGGCTCTGCTTCTGATCCAGGAACTGGAGCCTGTGTGCGGTGACACTGCCCTTGTACGATTCTGGAGGGCAAGGGTTGCCTGGAGTGCAGGACTACCTGAACTGGCAGCTGATGAGCTTGATGACATCAGCACAGGTGACCCCTGGCTTCTGCACCGTACACTCGGAACCGCCGCCCTCTACAGGGGACAGGGCGCTGAGGCAGTAAACCAGTTCTGCCAGGCTACAGCAGCTGCAGGAACCGCCCGAAGAAAGTTCTGGAGCGGTCTTGATCTGTGTTCAGCCTATCTGATGGAAGGTATGACAGACGAGGCACTGGAACTGTCAGAACTGCTTGTATACAATTATACCGGAGACGCTATGGCTCAGGTCATGCACGGACTCTGTCTTCATTTGACCGGGCATTATTCGAGGGCTTATGGAGTGCTCTCCGGGATCAGCGGGGAAAGCCCTGCTGCAAAAAGGCTTGCAAACATCCTTATGGAAGGATTCGAACAGTGAAACTATTCAGAAAGCTATTCGGGAACAAACGACAGGAGAGGGTCAGTTCCAGCTGGAATGAATTCACTTTCCCCGGAGATGTGAATAAACCAAGTTCAGTTGGGGTTTTTGCAGCTTCAGGGGTAAGTCATATCTGGTCGTCGGTTTACATGGCAAGGGCTCTCCAGGAGTCATATCCCGATACACCACTCCATTTCGTGGTGCACAGGGATTATGCTGAAATTGCAGGATTCCTTCCCTGGAAACCTGAGATACACGTTTTCGACAATGATCCAGGTACGGCAGAACCTGATATTCCCGTTGACATGCTGCTCTTCGTGGCTGAACCTGAAGAAGAGCTTCTTCGTTTCGTGGAGAAATCTTCGCCCTCCGCCTGTGTTTCCTTCATGGACCATCCTGCGGTGAACATCCAGGTGAAGATAGAGGAAGAACTCCTTCCCGGAGCAATCGGAAATATGATGCAGGTTCTGAAGCTGAAAGACACAGGCAAATGGATACCCGAGGCTCCTTCCATTCTTTCTGAAAAGGCCTCTGCCATTCTCTCTCCGGTATCCCATAGAACCCTGCCCTACATTCTTGCCACAGAGGCGGTGGCATCCATGCTCGAGAAGAAGAGGGCAGAGATACCCCTGAAACTGGTCATAACAGACGGTAAAACATCCAATATCCCTCCCGGCACCGATCAGCCGCTGCTTGCGGCTATTGTTGCCGGTGCCTCGGCGGTGATAACCACCGACCGCGATATCTGGATACATGCTTCTGCTCTGAGAGTACCTGTCATCGGTCTTGACAGAAAAGGCACCTTTAAAGGATGGGACAGAGAAGCTGCAACAGGCGATACACAGTTCATGGAAGAATGGGCTGCGCTGATCAGAAGGGGCTGGTAGCATTGAAGAAGGTAATCACCTACGGAACATTCGATCTTTTTCATATAGGCCACCTGAACCTTCTTCGAAGGGCAAGGGAACTTGGTGACTATCTGGTGGTGGCGGTATCCACAGATGAATTCAATGCCGGCAAGCACAAACAGTGTGTCTACCCCTATGAGCACAGAGCCAAAATAGTGGAAGCCATAACATATGTGGACATGGTCATACCGGAGACCAGCTGGAAACAGAAAATTGAAGACGTGAAGAAATACGACATAGACGTCTTCGTGATCGGTGACGACTGGGAAGGAGAATTCGACTTTCTAAAGGATTTATGTGAAGTTGTCTACCTTCCCAGAACCGGTGACATTTCCACCACAGACGTAAAAAAACGCCTGCAGAATGGTGAAGCGATCAGTTAATGAAACTTCTTTTCTATGTTTCCAAACTCTACTCGATACCAGTGGTAAGTCCCGTTTTCCTTGAGGCTGAACGAATGGGATTATCCACCGCACTCTATGTGAGCGGCAAGGTTCTGAAAAAACTACCTGAATACTTTCTTTCATCCCCGGTTTTCACTGAACTGAATAAAGCCTGTGAATACAATCCCGACTATGTTCTCTGTCCTGGAAACTTCGTCGATTTCCGTCTGCCCGGGCTTAAAATCGAACTCTTTCACGGTATTGGAATCGAAAAACCATCACACTACAGGATAAGGCATTTCTTCGACTACTATTTCACATCAGGGCCTGCGGTAACCCAACGCTTCAGGGAAATGGAGCGGAAGTACGGATATTTCAGAACCTTCGAAACAGGCTGGCCGAAAATCGATCACATCCTCAATTTCGATGCAACGGACATCAGAAAGAAATACAGCATAAAACCCGGTACCAAAGTAATACTCTACGCCCCGACGCACAGCTCCGGTATGGAGTCTTCCAGTGAACTCATAGGGGTAATGGATAGTATCATGAGACCAGATGAAGTCTGGTTCTGCAAACCGCACGAGTTCATGGACAGACAGCTGCTGACAAGACTGAAAAAAGCAAGGATCATTGATCATTATGACATAACCCCCTATCTTCACCTCTCAGACGTTCTGGTAGGGGACACCTCTTCTGTTAACTACGAATTCATGGTACTGAACAAACCAGTTGTTACTATCAGAACCATAGACAGAAGAGACAAGGGTATCGACATCGATTCTCCAGCCGAACTCAGGTCCGCCCTTGACAGATCCATTGCCTGCCCCGATGAGTTCTCAGAACAGCGTAAAAGGCACTTGCTGGAGGTTAATCCAATACTTGATGGCACCATATCCAAGGGAATAATCGACTTGCTCTTATCACTTGATCCAGCGGTTGCCCCGGGCAGCAGACGAAAACCCATGAACCTTTTCCGCAAGATGCAGATCATTTATCACAGCCGCTTCCGCAAGGGCTATCTCAGATAGAACCTATCCGCTTCATATGCTGTTCCAGTTTGCAGGTCACCATTTCAGGAGTTATTCCGAAGGTTCCATCCATGTATTCCTTCCTTGTGTCACTGATGATGTAGGTATGAATCGGCTGATGCCATGCAGTCCATTTAAGGGGGCTGGTGCCGGGACCGAAAACCGTGAGGGTAGGGGTTTCCATTGCCACCGCAAGATGATGAACTCCACCGTTGTTTCCCAGGTACACCTTAGCCCTTCGGAGCAGGGCCCCGGCTTCATTGAATGAAGTTGCAGGGGCAGTGAAGGGTTGATGTCGCATCATTGAAGCCATTTTTTCAACCCTGTCCAATTCACCGGGTCCCCATAGAAGCACAATTTCATAACCGAGCCTGTCATGGATGATATCTGCGGTCTCTGCAAATCGTTCAAGCTGCCACTGTCTGGATTTTATGGGGGTTACAGGTGAAAATACGGCAAATTCCTTACTGGACAGCCCTGTTTCCGCCAGCCAGGTCTCTATTTTTTCCACCGATTCAGGCAGAATATGATAGAAGGTGTTCAGGGGTTCTTCACGGATGCCCAATGGAGCAAGCATATGGAATTTGGCCCTTGCCGAGTATATTTCGTGATTCTTCTCCATCTTGTAGTTATAAACCCAGTTGTAACCCTTAAGCTTACTCCATTTCTTCGTTTTAAGCCAGCCGATTCTGTATTTTGCCCCGCTGAAAAGAGTTATCTGGGATGCCCCTGGCCCCCTGGCCTGATCGATTATTACATCGTATCCAGTTTTCCGAATTTTCCTTATCAGATGAAACCGTGACAATGCATATTCCCTGGATCCTTTCCTGTACTTTTCCATGATCACCAGGTTGTCCAGATAGGGGTTGTTTTCCAGAAGGGTAATGTACGGTCTCTGTATGAGGTAGTCTATCCTTGCATGGGGGAATCCTGTCCTTAGAGCCGGGAGATAAGCGGTATTCAGAAGAACATCCCCAAATGGCTTGTACTGGATGATCAGAATTTTACCGATTCTTGCAAGTTCATCTGCGGGAATGGTCTTAATCATTCATTTCGTCCCTGCAGTAATCGGTGTACTCTTTCTCCTCGACGATAAGGGAGTTGTGCTCGAGATTGATCCTTCTTTTCACCGAAGCTCTCTTGTCATTGTCAAAATAGACTTTCCTTGCAAGCTCTACGAATTCCCGGCCAAAGTCCCTTTGCAGCTCTTTCTTTCTTATTTCATCCTCTGTTATCCAAATGCTGAGATTAATATTTTTCAGTTCTCTGTAATCGGATGAATCCGTGGTAATTCCCAGTGATTCCATGCTTTTCTTGAGCAGATCGTACTCGCACTGAACATTGGAGAGTTTTTCACTATTGGTGATTTTCTCCAGTTTGATCTCAAGAATGCTTACTTTGTCTACTATCTCGCCTGTGGATACTTCGATCTTCACAATTTGCCTCCGGCAATGATGATCTGCACCGGGCAGACATCTTTTTTCCTCGATTTCTGCAACATTATCCATAATATAAAACCGGTTGAAAACTTAACCCTTCATGTACGCCGGTGGATTCTTGCAAAAACCGCTGTCGGTGATTATAATTCGTGCAATTCATCAATGTGTTCAGTTTCCTTATAATACGTTCTAGCATTATGTTACGTGAGGTAGTGTATGACAGCAGTGATAATCGCAGCCGGTTGCGGTTCCCGTCTTGAATCCCAGCACAACGGAATTCCTAAAACCCTGCTGTCCATTGAAGGCAGAAGGATCATCGATGTCATTCTTCACGGGTTGCTTCATGCTGGAATAGAAGATGTAGTCGTAGTTACAGGCTACGAGGCTCATACCCTCGAGAACTACCTCAGGAACAACGCACCTGAAAAACTGAACATAGAATTCGCCGGGAATCCCCGCTGGAGAATGTCAAACGGAGTCTCAGTTCTGGCCGCAGAAGAATTGATCCTGCCCGACAGTCAATTCGTGCTTCTCATGAGCGACCACATTTTCGAGCCGGATATGCTCAAAATGCTTCTAGATACTCAGCTTGAAACGGATGAGGCACTTCTTGCCATAGATTTCAAAACCGATGAGATTCCTGATCTTGATGACGGCATGAAGGTGAAATGCCACAGACTCAATGAAGGCGGCTATTCGATTGACGGGCTCAGCAAATCCTACCGGGACTACCAGGCCATCGACTGTGGCATGTTCAAACTCAACTACGGTTTTTTCAGGGTTCTCGAGGAGTGTATCGAACAGGGTAAAGACTCTCTTTCCGATGCCTGTAACACGTATGCGGAACAGGGAAGGATGAAGGGAATGGACATAGGCGAAAACAGATGGATCGACATCGATACACCTGAGATGTTTTCATTCAGCAGTTTGATCGATAAAATTATCGGCGGAACCAGCCTGTGAGCATATACTACTTTGCCAACCAGATCTATCAGCTTTCCTATGCATGGCCTGTCTACAATACTATCGGTGGATCATTCCTTGTAAGGAAGCACAGGACATATCTGAAATTCAAGCGATATCTCAAGGGATGTGCTTCATCCGGAAAATCTTCATTTCTCGGAACGCCTGTTGTCCAGAAAAGAGACCTGAGGAAAATCGCCGATCTCCAGGGAGTGCTTGTTTCACAGTCCAACAGCAGGCTGCACAACGATTCAGGCAAATCCAGAACCATTTTCATAGGGCACGGAACCGGAGACAAGAAATACGGAGGAAAGGCACATACTCTCGAGAGTTATGACTACCTGTTCATGTCAGGTCCCAAGCACATGGAGAAACTCAAAGACTCGGGGCTTGATATTCCTGACAGCAAACTGGTTAAAATCGGGAATATCAGATTCGATGATTATGTCAGCGGTTCATATTCCCGACATGAGCTCATGAAAAGAATGGGAATCCCTGAAAGGGACACATCCCGAAAGAACGTTCTTTACGCCCCTACCTGGGAATGGGGAAACGGAACTCTGAAGAAATATGCCAGGCTTTTCATGAAGGAGATTTCGAAGGAACACAATCTCATTGTCAGACCGCACCACTTCGATGCGCATTACATACCAGCCATGAAATTGTGGGCCTCTCTCAACGGATTGAAGAATGTTTATTTCTCAAACCCCAACAACCTGAAAACAAACGATACCATGCAGGACTTCCTTGTCTCAGATATTCTGATAAGTGATACTTCTTCAGTCCTTTACGAATACCTAATCACAGGCAAACCGATTGTTGTGGCCAATACGGATTTCACCGGACTGCATACCATGCCTGACACCATGAACATCATGACCATTGCCGATCTCTTCAACGGTTCTCACAACATTCTCGACGTCGTGAACAGAAATCTTGCAGCTGAAACCGGGCATTCCAGGTACACTGAAATGCTTCATGCCTGTTTTTACTTCAATGACGGCAATTCGGTAAAACGAGCCACGAACTTCATTCAGGAGCTTGAAAGCAGTCTTGTCCAGTGAAAAAAATACTTTTCGATCTAAAAAAGGAATACTACTTCAATTCTCTGAATCCGCTCTTCGAGGAAATGGCCCGTGATCCCGAGTACGATCTCTGGATAAGAGCAGGAAAGGATCAGCACCGGTTCCTTGGTCTCTTTCTCGTTTCCAACAGATCCAGAATCCAGGAGAAACTTCTGGCCGGGGGGTTCCAGGTAACCGATAAAACAACGGGTTTCGACGGAATAGTATGCGGTGACGCTCTGAAAAAGCCTGAAAAGTACGACAGGGTTCCGGTCTTTCACCTTGATCACGGTGTAGGAATAAAAACCCTGAGGATCAGGAACATCGTCAGACAGAAAAACATGAGGTATCACGTGTTCCTGGAGGGCCGTTACTGGCTTGACTACATAAAAAGCCTGGGCTGGGAAGACCGTGCCGATTTTCATGTAACGGGTCTGCCGAAACTGGATCCCTTCTTCAGGAAGGGTTTCTACGACGGAGAAAAACTGAAGAAGGAACTTAACCTTGACCCTTCGAGAAAAACCATTCTCTTTGCCCCGTCGTACAAGCCAAGCTGCATAGGCGAAATAGGGGAGAGCATCATCGAACTTGCCTCCGATTACAATCTTATCGTAAAGCTCCATCCCTACTCATGGGGCGGTAAGTATGCCCCGCATTCCCAGCATCTCATATATCAGAAACTTGCTGAAAAGCACCAGGGGTTCTACCTTGTGCCGAAGGACGATTTCGATGTCTATCCATACCTCTATGTTTCAGATACGCTGATTAGCGATACTTCCAGTGTCATAAACGAATTTCTCGCCCTTGGAAGACATGGCATCATATACGAACTTCCCCAGGGAAGGCTCCTCCATTCCGATGGAATGCCGGTCCTTTCCCTGGATCCAACTGAATGGCTGAAGGGAGCTTTCCCTCATGTTAATTCCCCGTGCCAGCTTTCCGAAGCAGTGCATAAAGCCCTTAACCCCTGCGTTGAAATGAAAGAAAAGCTGGAAGTATACAGAAATTACTTCTTCACTGGTCTTGACGGAAAAGCATCACTGAGGGTCAAGGGTGTAATTGACGGTATTCTAAAGAACAATGGGAATTCCTCACATGAATAAGCCCTTTCGAATAGCCTACTGGTTGAGAACGGATCCCCAACACTGGGAACATGTCAAATCTGTTTACCAGAAACTGGGTGGTTTCGTTATGACAAAAAACCCAAGGATATACGATTATCTGAAAGATAACCGGCTCCTTCCCGAGGAAGACCTGATCCTTGTGAGGAATTCATCCCAGGCAAGGGCTTTCCTCTTCAGAAACAAAGTTAAGATAGTTGTTTACACCGGCTTTCAGTACATCTTCTGGGGCTACTCGGTGCAGGTTTTCCACGGGTCTTCCGATAAGGATTACCTTCTTGCAGGAAACCGTGTTCTCTTGTACGACCTTCTGCTGCTTCCAGGCCAGAAACACTACAGGAAGATCACATCCACCTATAATCTGAAGGATGAATCAAGGTTGAAACTGGTGGGTTACCCGAAGTTCGACAAACTTGTAAAGGGCGAAATTGCCGGGAAACCCCTCTTCGATAACGGCAAACCGGTTGTGCTGTACGCTCCCACCTGGATATCACAGAATTCCGGAAGCAAGCTGGTGTTTTCCCCCCATGGAGAAAGCTCACTGCTTCTGTGGGGAGAAAAGCTGATAAAAGCAATTGGACCAAGATGGAACCTGATAATCAAGTATCACTCAAGGATAAATCCGAACGAAAACTCCATATATGAAAGAATAGAACGCTGCATTGAAGATGCAGGGGTTCAGCACAGCGTTAAAACCGTGTGGGATTCAAGTGTAGTGGAATACATGAACCAGGCGGATATCATGATTTCCGACATCTCAGCGGTATGCTATGAATGGATGCACACTGGCAGACCCATTATTTTCGCAAACCCTTCGCCTGAAAACTATCGTCCTTCAGACGATCCCATGTCCAATACGTATGCCTGGCAGGCAGGGGATGTGCTTTACAGAGAAGAAGATATCGTTCCGGTTATCGAAAAGAACCTTGCCGAAGACAAATACCGTGAAACCAGGCTTCGTCTTCTTGAGGAAACATTCTACAGCCCGGACGGTAAGGCGGGGGAACGCCAGATCGCAGAGATAGTTGCGCTTTACGACAGAGTGAAGAGGAAATCGTTTCCCGTGCTGCTTTTGCACAATGCCGTGGCTTTTTTCAGGGATTCGTGGAGATACTTCAAACTTAAACTGCAGGGAAGATAGTTACTGCAGATTGCCTTTCCATCTCTCGTGAAACCATACCCACTGTTCCGGAGCGCTCTTTATCCACTCGCCTATCCGCTGATTAAGCAGGTTCAGAATATCTTCATGGGAATCATTCTCTGAGAAGTACAGGGGTTTCTCTATTTCAAGTACGTAGCTTGAATCTCTGAGCCGCACTATATGAAGGGGAACCACCGGAACCCCAAGCCTCCTAGCAAGCATGGAAGGGGCAACGGGAGTTCTGGCAGGCAGGCCAAGAAATTCCACGGTTTCGCTCTGCACCTTTGAGGTGTCCTGATCTATGAGTATGCCCACGGCGGTATTGTTTCTGAAGAGCCTGACGATAGGTCCAACGCCTTTGTCTCTGTCCACGACATGTATTCCAGGAGCTGCTCTGAGTTTTTCCAGTACTTCTGAGGCCCCTGAATGTGTCAGCGAACGGCCTACGACGCCTGTTTCGAAACCCTGGAGCTTCACCGCCCTGGGAATCAGCTCCCAGGCACTGAAATGAGCGGTAACGGCAATGGCACCCTTGCCGCGACCCAGTGCCTCCGCCATGTTTTCAGCGCCCTTTACCTTTACCTTCCTGAGGAAAGCCTCATCGCTTCGCCAGGAGTAATGGAAAAAGTCGAAGTAGCTGGTGAGAACCGATGCATATATGTCAGCGGTACGGGCCTTCAGTCCGCATTCGGTCATCACCGTACGTCTGTGTTCATTTATCACTCTGCCGGCAGTAAGAGGAAAAAGGGAAAGGATAAATCCGATAATCCTTGCATGGAGCCTCAATACCGCAGCTGGAGTACAGATACAGCAGAAAATCACGAACCTCACCGCAGGGGCAGTGAGCCGGTGCCTGAATCTTCTGAGTGGTTTTTTCTTTCTTTTCATGGTTGCTGGAGAATACCTCTGTGAAGACTGAACTGTCAAGAAACCCATTATATTAGCCTTTCCACAGGCACAGGGAGGAAGCGGGATTTGCACAGGAAACTGATACTCTTCGACATACTGGGAATTCTATACAGGGGACACTATGCAATGATCAAAAGGCCCCTGAAGGGCAAAGACGGTACAGTTACAAGCGGCCTCAGTCACCTGCTTTCAGAACTTGCACGGGCAATAGAGGAGAACCCCGGTTCTGTTATAGTCGCAGTTGGAGATGCCCCCGGTCCCACTTTCAGGTCTGATATTTTTCCAGAGTACAAGGCCAATCGGCCTGAAACCCCTGAGGATCTCAGAGAACAGACAAGGCTCGCCAGAAAATTAATACCCCTCATGGGTATTCCCTTCATAGAAAAGGAAGGCCTTGAAGCAGATGATCTTATAGCTTCCATTGCCCGATCCTCAAGTCTTCCTGTGATTGTCGTTTCGCCTGACAAGGATTTGCTGCAACTGGTTTCAGAAGACATATCCGTGCTTCGCCCGGGAAGATACGGCGGATCATCTACACTGGTCGAGCAGGGTGGTGTCAGTAGCATCATGGGTGTACCCGCTGAAAAAGTGGCAGATCTCCTGGCCCTTATGGGAGACTCTTCCGATAATATTCCAGGAGCAAAGGGCATAGGCTCTAAGGGTGCCGCGAAACTTCTTGCCGATTTCGATTCCGTGGAGAACATTTACCGGAATATTGATTCTGTTTCCCCTGAATCACTACGCAGGAAACTAGCCGATTCTGAAGATGCCGTGCGGCTGAGCCTCGAACTTACAAGACTGGACAGACCCCTTCCAGAAGATGTTTCCCCCGGTGACTTCGAAATGAAGGTACCTGACCGCAAGGCTCTTATTCCCATACTCGACAGGCTCTCCATGTCCAAGGTGGCAGACTTCGCAGGTATTGAGCTTCTTTCAGGGGATACAGGCCCAGACCGGACCGAATACATCTGCAAAACGCACATCGTAGACCGGCCGGAAAACTTTTCGATACCCGGAAACGGCCCTGTGAGTATTGACACCGAGACAACCTCAAAAGACCCTTCTGAGGCGGAACTCATAGGGTTCTCGGTTACTTCAAGCGCAGATGAGAGCTGGTACGTTGATTACAGGAACGCCACCAGCAGAAAAGAATACCTCCGTCTGCTTGAAAACATGGCAAAAAAGAGGGGATACATAGCCCAGAATGCAAAGTATGACGCAAGGGTTCTCGCCGGCTGCGGAGTAATTCTTCCGGTTCCCGCGGGAGATCCCTACCTGGCAGACTACCTCCTGCGACCGGAAGCAAGGGAGCACTCACTGAAGAAACTCGTACCGCTTTGGCTGAGAAAGACCATGGACACCTTCGACGAGGTTTCCAGGGGTACCGGTACCCTTGAAAGTGTGCCCCTTGAGGAGGTGGCCAGGTATTGCTGCACGGATTCCGCCTCAACCCTTGCCCTTTCCAGAAGGCTCGACATGGAAATGGAGGAAGATCCCGACCTTAAAAGTGTCTATCATGACGTTGAACTTCCTCTTTCAGCGGTTCTGACACAGATGGAGATCACCGGTATCCGCCTTGACAGGGAAGCCCTGCGCCAGGAGGGAGACAGCATTAATCGTGAGATCTTCCGCCTCATGGAACTTGCTTCCGAACAGACAGGCAGGTCCGTCAATCTTGCCAGTCCATCCCAGGTTGCCTCCGTTCTTTTCGATACACTGGGCCTGGATCCCGTCAGAAAAACCAGCAAAGGAGCCAGATCCACAGGTATTACCGTTCTGGAAGCCCTCAGGGGAAAACATCCCTTCGTGGAAACACTGATTGGATTCCGGGAACTTGCAAAGCTTCAGAACACGTACGTTCAGAAACTGCCGGGGTACGTGAATGCTAAAACAGGTTTGATCCATACCAGTTTCAACCAGGCTGTAACCGCCACAGGAAGACTCAGCTCTTCGAACCCGAACATGCAGAACATTCCAATACGAACAGAACGGGGCAGGGCAATCAGAAGGTGCTTCATGCCCCCTTCAGAAGGACACATGTTCGTAACCGCCGATTACTCACAGATAGAGCTCCGGCTTCTTGCCCATTTTGCAGGCGATGGTGTGTTGAGACAGGCATATCGTGAAAAGGCAGATATACACAACAGAACCGCCATGGCTGTTTTCGGCGATGCCTCGCCGGAACACCGGAGAAAGGCCAAGGAAATAAACTTCTCCATAATTTATGGGATCAGTCCATACGGACTTTCCCAGAGGCTTTCGATTACAAGGGGAGAAGCTTCTGACATAATATCACGTTATTACGAGACCTATCCCGAAGTCAGGGAATTCTATGAAAAAACAGTTTCAGAAGCGGAAACCAGCGGAGAGGTCAGAACTGTTCTTGGCAGAAAGAGATCCTTCGCTGACATGTCAGGAGCCAGGGGCAACAATCTGAAACAGATGGAACGGGCAGCGGTTAACTCCCGTGTTCAGGGTTCCGCCGCCGACATAATAAAACTTGCAATGATACGGGTGTCAGACGCGCTGAAAAGGGAACTTCCCGGAGCTTCACTGGTACTGCAGGTACACGACGAGCTGGTTCTTTCCTGCCCGAGGGAACAGGCAGAGAAAGCAGCTGTAATTCTGAAAGGGGAGATGGAATCGGCTATGGAACTTCAAGTTCCTCTCACCGTGGAAACGGGTACTGGAGAGAACTGGCTTTCAGCCGGCCATTAGAATATCAGCATGAAAAACTCAATTACGTATTTGATTGTAGCAGCAGCTTTCCTTACTCTGCTCTCCTGCGGAAAAGGCAGTGAAACAAACGTTCTTATTATTCTCATGGATACGGTGAGAGCGGACCATCTGAGCTGTTACGGCTATGAACGCAATACCACCCCTTTCATCGATAGTCTGGCATCTTCCGGCACTATGGCACGCAGATGTCAGGGACAGGCGTCATGGACCCTTCCAACAATGACATCCATACTCTCCGGTAGAACTACCGTGGAGCACGGCGCCGGAAGAAGGAACGGAATATTCTACGGGGTTGCCCCTGAGCTTCCCTGGCTGCCCCACACGTTTTACAGTGAGGGTTACCGTACGGCGGCCTTTTTCAATGTAATGTTCATGAACGAGGACTTCGGCTTCCACAGGGGGTTCCAGCATTTTGATTGCCAGGGAGTTGCAAGCGGAAACAGCCTTCGAAAAGCTGAGCCCACCGTTAATGATTTCCTTGGTTGGCTGGATTCATCCGACGGTTCGAAACCCTTTTTTGCCACGGTGCATTTCTACGATCCCCATATTCCCTATAATCCGCCTGCCCCCTACGACACTCTCTATACCGATCCTTTTTACCAGGGAGATTACAGAGAAGAGTGGGGGACAGATGTAACCGAAATGATGGCTGTGAACTCAGGTGAGGTAGTACCGTCTCCAGAAGACATACACAACCTTGAAGCCCTCTATGACGGCGAAATTACTTACACGGATGCCCAGATCGGACGTCTTCTCCGGGAACTCAGGGTCAGGGGGCTCGCTGAAAATACCATTGTGGTTCTTGTTGGAGACCATGGTGAGGAATTCCTGGAACACAACGGCATAGAGCATGGAAGAACACTCTATCAGGAGCTTACCCATATTCCACTGATCATTTCAGGTCCTGGATTCAGCGCCGGACGGATAATAGAGCAACCGGTGGCCCAGTACGACATCGCACCAACAATAGCTGCGGCTGCAGGACTTGAATACCCGGCCGGTGAACACTCTGTGAACCTGACGGATGCTGAAATACCCCTGAGGGACATAGGCGCAAGCGGCGTCCTGTGGCGTACAGAAGGAGATCTCGTCTCAATAGTGAATGGAGACAGCAAGCTCATCTGGTCCGTTGAAGACGACTCGGCTCAGTCATTCGATCTTGGAATCGACCCCGGAGAGAATTCTCCGGTGGAACCCTTCACTGAACTTTTCGAGGCAGCCGGTTACTACTGGTCAACACCACCCGAAGCCAATCCATCCGAGGTCAACTACAGTGAAACCGCCGCAAGGGAACTGAGAAATCTTGGTTATATCAGATAACTGACAGGATTAAAAACTCGTCACCGGCTTGAACCCTGTAGGATCCCCTGGGGAGGTCAGACACATCGAATACCGCGGTTCCTTCTGCACTGGCAGCTGTTTTCGTCACAGTTCTACCCGATGCATCGATGAGGGATACCTGGATATTCTGCTCTGCTCCATGAATAACGGCAGAACCTGATACCACCGGATTGGACTGTAGACGCAGTCCTTCATCGGAGCAGCTCTCACTTATACCGGTGTACCACTCTTTGAAAATGGCATCTCTTGGACAGTATAAAACGCATGTTCCGCAGCCGCTGCAAAGCTCGGGATCTATCAAGGCGTCTCCTCCCACAATGGAAATAGCACCTTCGGCACATGCATAAGTGCAGTTCCCGCAGCCGTTACACTTTGCCTTGTCTACCACGTATACCCATTTAAGAGGGGTAACAACCATTATCAGAATTAACAACAATCTAGCCATTGGAATCTCCAGTCAATCTTCTGCGTTGTATCTCCCAGGCAAGCATAGCTGCAACACTGGAAACATTGATGCACTTTCTCAGGCCTGTCTGGGGAATCATTACCTTTATCTCACTGAGGGCCAGAACCTCCGCTGAAACCCCATCTGCCTCGTTACCCAATACGAAGGCGGAATTCAAGGGGAATCTTGCCAGATGCAGGGGAACTGCATCCCCGGTGTTTTCCACGGAGACTATCATTCTGCTGCATGATGCCAGCTGCACCGCAGAAATGGCATCTTCGAACCATCTCCAGGGCACAGACGAATGTGTTCCCCTGGAGGTTCTTCCTACCTTTCTGCCGCCGGGTGTAGCTGTTATTCCGCAAAGGATAACACCGCATGGGGAAATGGATTCCGCGGTACGGAATACCGAACCTGCGTTGAAGGCACTTCGCAGCGAATCCAGTACGAACAGAGGAAAATTTTCTGTAAACATTGTGCAATTCTATCCTCGTCGGGAGAACAGGTCAATATTCATACCTGGATGCTGTGAATTGGTCATTGACATTACCGAAGATGGTTCATAGATAAAACAATGACAGCAGTCGCAGAGGAGATAAATAATGAACAAGGTCGTTGTCCACACGGTCAGAGCTGAGATCCTGAAGGGATACACTGCAGATTTCTCGAAGGACCGGCCCGGGTTCCTTCTCTCGACTGAGGAAGACGGGGTAAGGATCAACCAGAAAATAGAGCTGAAAGACCTGAAAGCTGTTTTCTTCGTGAAGTCTTTCGAAGGTAATTTTCTCCACAAAACCCTGCACACCTTCGATGACCTCAGCGGATACGGGAAAAAGGTCTTGGTGAAGTTTCGAGACGGGGAACGCTTCTACGGAAGGGTAGAGGTTCTCAAGCCCGAGGATCAGGGTTTTTTCATATATCCCCTCGACACCGAATCAAACACCATAAGAGCCTTCGTACTTAAAGACTTCATAAGCGATATAAGGCTTATGGATTCTGACTGAACTGAATTCTTCCCCGATAACCTACTCGCAACCCGTCAAATGCAAGCTCTACACACCTGACCTCTACACCTTCTGACACAGCTGTTCTCAAAGCTTCGGCAAATTCAGGATCTGTCTCCCGGTTCGCCATGAAAAACCCCTCTCCATGTACGAAAACAAGGAAAACAACTGCCGTGCGCATTCCTCTCCGTGACATCTCCGTCAGTTCCATGACATGCTTCTTCCCCCTGCTCGTCGGGGCATCCGGGAACATTGCCATGCCGTTTCTGAGCAGAGTACAGCCCTTTACCTCCACCCAAATGTTCCCGTTCAGCAGGAAGTCGAACCTGCTGCCGCCCAGTGGGGACTTAACTTCGGCACGTAATTCTTCGATATGACCCAGTGGAGAGAACTTCGAATTGAATATCTCCGTTGCAAGGCTTCTGTGAAAAGACGTGTTCACCAGGATCCAGCCGTTTTCTGACCACGCTCCAAGAAGAGACCAGGCGGTCTTCCTTCCCCGGGATGAAGCAGGCAGAATCAGTATGCGGTTTCCCGGGTAAAGAAGTTCCAGAAGCCTTCCCGGGTCAGGCACATGAACATTTACCCTTTTTCCGGAAGGTAATGAAGCAACCAGAAGGAATCTGTTGGGTCTTTCCACAAACACCCCGGGGACACCTCCCGGAATGTTCAAAAGGACATTCTTCACCGCGCCTCCTTTAAATAGTGCTCAGAATATCGGTAAATATACCCATGGACCTAAAACTGAAACCCAGTTCATCGATTGTGCTCTTTCTGGTTCTTCTCATTGCTCTGTTGTACGTAAATACCGGTGAGCAGCCTGCGGGAGCATCAGACGGCATATGGAGGGGAGAGGTGACAACGGTAACTGCACTGGGAGCCATGGTTTCCACTTCATGCGGCAACCTGTGGGTATCATCTGAAGATATCTGCAGACATGCCCTGAGCAGAGATTCACTGCTGGTTCTGGGTCGCAGAAATACCCGGTTCATATCTCCCTTCTCCATAAGGGTAAAACCCTGGGACTCTCCTGTAAGAAGAATAAGGGCCGGCATCAGGTCCCTTCTGGAAAGAAGAATTGGGAACTGCCGGTCAAGGGGGCTTGCAGGCGGTCTTCTCATGGGTCTTCGCGGCATGATAACCAAAGAAACAGCAGATTCCTTCAGGAACTCAGGAACATCACATCTGCTTGCTCTTTCAGGGCTTCACGCTGCTGCAGCGGCTGCTTTCATATTACTGATAAACGGTTTGCTTTTCGGGAAAAGATCCGTTTCATATGTTCTCGCCGCTTGCGGCATAGTCTTCTTCGTGGTCATATCCGGTGCCAGAGCCTCCACTGTCAGAGCTGGAATAATGTCCGTTTGCGCCCTTCTCTGGATAAGCCGCAGGGGGGGAAAGCTGGACATTCTCTCACTATGGTGGCTGTCCCTTGCAATGTCGATTCTGATCATGCCGGGTACCCTTACTGACCGCGGAGCCTGGATGTCATACGGAGCAGTGCTTTCGCTTATTCTTCTTGGAAAGAACTTCAGGGGAAAAGCGGGGATTATCATCTCTCCGCTCATGGCAGGGATAACCGTCACAACAGCTCTGGCGCCTCTCATCACCAGCATGTACGGAGGTTTCGCCTGGCTTGGTCCCCTGGCAACCGTTCTCTCACTGCCATTGATGATCACGGTGATGTTTCTTGGGGTCCTGACTGCTGCAGGGTTACCCGCAGCCGAACAGTTGCTTAATGCTGTTTCAGGATTCTGGCACGGAATGCTGGAGTTTTTCTGCCATGAACCTGTTGCCATGCCGCCTGCTCTCATGTGGTTTCTGTGGGTACCGGCACTGACTGGGCTAAGGATTTTCTCCCGGTGGAATGGTTTCCACAGAAGGTTCAGGTAGAGATATGGTATCATGCTGGAGTATTACCGTATCCTCGATCACACCAATCTCCATTACAGAATCCGAAGGGATCTGGTATATGTCCGTCAGAACCGGAACTGTATCCACCTGAACTGTTTGCAGTGTGTCAGGCACGGAGATTTCCACATCTTCGGGGGTTTCTTCTTCGGTGACAATTAAAGGAGAAGCACTCTCATCCCTGAGAAACCGTATGAAGATCGAACCTGAATTGTCCAGGGCGCCCTGGAGGTTATCAAGGGCCACTGCCTCGAACTCAGCCCCAAGGGGAAGTTCAATGGACATGCTGTCTCCGGGAAAAAGCGGCCATGCATCCCTTACGCCGCCGGGGAAGTGGCCAATAAGGACGGTAAGACCGTCGTATCCTGAAAGGCCGTCATCTTCCACCATGATGGTATAGCTTCCTGCAGGAAGAGAAAGAGAGCGGGTTCTCTCAAGGATGGCAAGGTGATATGCGCTTGAAACGGTAATGGTAGGCGTAACCTCCAGTATAACTGGAAGAAACCGTACAGAATCAGTTGCAGAAGGGGTTTTCACCACAACTGTAACGCTGTCGATGAAACCCGGTGATGCCTGCCATGTTACGCTTCTGCCAAAAGCAACGGTGGAGTCGGTGTCGGTAAACCTTCCGGAGCTGCAGGTCCATACTGCCTGGGCACCGTCGGGGAGAATGGTGGAAAGGTATGCGGTTCCGTCTCCGGATGGGTCGATAGACGCAAGGATCTGCACCGGTTCATTCAGCTGCCCGAGGCTTTCTCTTACAAGGTAGACCAGAAGGAGGACCACCGGAAGAAGAATGGGCAGCAACACAGGAAGCAGTTGTTTGAGTTTTCCTTTTCTTGCCATAGTGGAGGTGAATATAATCGGAGTAACAGATGAAAGGACAGCAATGCAGAATACAATGGAATTCTTCATGCAGCTTCTCAGAACGAGGAGCGTAACCGGAAATACCGATCTGGCGGCGGAAATAGTAAGATCGAAGCTTGAATCCATCGGTCTCTACGTCAAGCAGACCAATAAGGGTTCCATCATTGCAACCCTTGAGGGCACCACAGATGACTCCGCAGTGATCAGTGCCCATATAGATACACTTGGAGCGGTGGTTTCAAAGATAGACAGCAGCGGAACCCTCAGGTACAAGTGCGTGGGCGGTTTCACACCTGGGAGCATCGAGGGAGAGTACTGCCTGGTGGAAACATTTTCAGGGAATATCATTCCCGGCACCATTCTCTTCAAACACACATCGGTCCATGCATACGGAAGAGAGAAGAGCGAGGCAAAACGATCCCACGATGAAATGTACATAAGGCTTGACCATAACATCACATCCCCTGAGGACGTGAAGAACCTGGGTATAAGCGTGGGAAACTACGTTCATTTCGATCCCAGGGCGAAACAGCTGGAATCAGGCTATGTAAAGAGCCGTCACATAGATGATAAAGCTGGAGTAACAGTTCTTGTTGGTGTTGCGGATAATCTTGTAAGACAGAAGGTTAAACCTCAGAGAAACATACACTTCCTCTTCACGGTCCACGAAGAAGTCGGCCACGGAGCAGCGGGATGGCTCCCTGACAAAGTGTCCGACTTCCTGGCAGTGGATATGGGAGTATGCGGGCCGGACCAGACCTCGGATGAGAAAAAAGTCACCATCTGTGCCGCGGACAGTTCAGGTCCTTACAACTATGAACTGACAAAACACCTGATCAATCTGGCGGAGATAAACGGCATACCCCATGTGGTTGACACGTTCCCGTTCTACGGTTCCGACGCAGGGGCGGCACTAAGAATGGGACTCGATGCAAGACATGCCCTGGTGGGGCCAGGGGTGGATACATCCCATGCCATTGAAAGAACCCATGAAGACGGCATAAAGGCCACTATGGACCTGGTTACCCTCTTTGCAATGGAGTAGAGAGGATAATATCCACAGCGGAGACCAGAGATTCTGTAACGTAGTCAGGTTCCGGCCTTTTTTCGGCCCTTATCTTTTCAAGCTGCGAAACGCCTCTGCCTGTTAGAACGAGAATTGTGGAAAGTCCTGATCGCCTTCCAAGCTCCATATCGCTGTCGGCATCACCCACCATCCAGCCGCCCCTGGGAAGGCCTTTATCCCTGCGTGCCTTATCTATCATTCCTGTTTCCGGTTTCCTGCATCCACACCCCTCGGAAGGGTGGTGGGGGCAGAAGAGAACGGCTTCCACATGGGCGCCGGCCGCTTTAAATGCAGCAAACATCAGCGAATGAATTGCTTCAACGTCATTTGCGGTATAGTAACCACGGGCAATACCGGACTGATTGGTGACCACAACAACAGGGTGGCCTGCTCTGTGCAGCCTTGCCACGGACTCCACCGCCCCGGGAAAAGGTATCCAGTGATCCGGTTTGCGAACGTAGGTGGAACGGTTCACGTTTATCACCCCGTCCCGGTCGAGATAAACCGGAGGTCTCATTCTGTCATCCGCTCCCTGTGGTATTCCACAAGATCGGATAGGCCTTTTTCAAAGGGAATGGATGCTTCCCACCCAAGAATGGAGTTTGCCTTTGAGGGATCAAGGGAGACTCTGAGGATTTCCTCCGGGAGTTCGGGACCGAACGAGGGCACCAGATCGGTACCTGTAAATCCTCTTATTATCTCGTCAAGCTCCAGCACAGAACGGCCCTTTCCCCAGCCTATGTTGAATATGTCGCCAGAGGCTCGAGCATTGGTAAGGTCCATTGCAGCAGCGTTTGCCCTGGCAATGTCAAGAACGTGCACGTAGTCCCGCAGCTGCATGCCGTCGCCGTTTATTACCGGCGCTTCCCCTTTGAGGTACTTCACTGTGAAAATAGCGGTAACCCCAGCCTCACCGTAGGGGTTCTGCCGTGGACCGTAAACGTTTGGATAGCGAAGAACAGTGTAGTCCAGCCCGTAGAGATTTCTGTAGAGGAAAAGGTAGTGCTCAACGGTATGCTTGCTTATGCCGTAATGACAGATTGGATTTATGGGGTGATCTTCCCGCACTGGAATGTACTGGGGCTCTCCGTAGACCGCACCTCCGGTGGAAGCGTAGACCACCCTCTTTACAGAACCTTTCACAGCGGCTTCAAGAAGGTTGAGAGTTCCCTTGATGTTCACATCGGCATCGAACTGAGGTTCTCTTACAGACCTGCGCACATCCATCTGAGCGGCATGGTGGCAGAGGATGTCGTAACCGCCTCCGGCAATAAGGGAAAAGGCTTCAGGAGCCCTGATATCCATCTCATGGAGTGTTACAGAGGGGGAGACGTTCCTTCTGAAACCTGTGGACAGATCATCAAGAACATGGACTGTATGCCCCTGAGAAACAAGGAAGTCCGCAATGTTGGAACCAATGAATCCCGCTCCGCCGGTTATAAGAATCCGCAAGATAAACCTCCATGGAATAATTGTGATGTTTCACGATTCGCAAATATACAAAGATAGACCATCACTGCCCCTGTGGCTTATAATCTGACATATCTGAACCCTGGAGGTTTCAATGAAGGTTGTTGTTCTGGCAGGAGGCAGATCTGCAGAGTACGAGATCAGTCTTATCTCTGCAGAATGGGTAGCGGAAAAACTCACAGCTGCAGGCCACGAAGTAACGGAGATAATCATAGAGCGCGATGGAAGCTGGTCAGCTAAAAACTCACCGGATCTGCTTGAAATCCGTACAGGTTCAATTCCTTGGAGCATGTATTCAGGTGGTAAGCCGCTCACATTCGATGTCATATTCCCAGTTCTGCACGGTTCTTTCGGGGAAGACGGCACCGTACAGGGTTTCTGTGTCACTGCAGGCTGGCCCTGTGCCGGAGTTCCTGTAATGGGTTCGGCCATTGCCATGGAGAAGCATACGATGAAATCCCTGGCAAATAACGCAGGTATACCCGTTGTCCCCTGGGTTCTTTTAGACGAAGATCCCGCAGCCTGTTATGACTGTCTGCAGGAAAAAATACAGTCAATGGAACTTCCCCTTTTCGTAAAACCTTCCAGACTGGGCTCCAGCGTGGGAATATCAAGGGTTGACTCACTCGAGGAACTTCCCGGGGCAGTTGCAAAGGCAGCGGAATACGACACGAAGATATTGATCGAAAAAGGGGTGGAGCAGCCAAGAGAGATAGAGGTAAGCGTCATGGGAAACGGAGCTGAAGTCATGAGTTCCATCCCCGGCGAAGTAATTCCCGGAAGGGAATGGTACGATTTCAAGGCAAAGTATCACTGCGAGGAATCAAAACTGTCCATACCCGCTGGAATAAAAGCCTCGGATACCGAAAACATAAGAATGCTTGCTGAAAAGGTTTTCCGTCTTCTGGGGGGCATGGGTTTTGCCAGGGTGGACTTCCTGATGAACCACCGGGGAATCTGGCTCAACGAGGTTAACACCATACCGGGGTTCACAGAGATCAGCATGTTCCCTAAACTTTGGGAGGCTTCAGGTCTGGACTCTGCCGAAGTGCTTAACTACATACTTGAAGAAACAGCCAACCGTAAGGAACACGGGCTTTGGGTGGAGGAAAAATGAGTGATTTACTCGATCTGAGAAGCGACACATTCTCGGTTCCATGCGCAGGAATGCGGAAGGCTATTGCCGAAGCCGCAGTGGGCGACGATGTTTTTGGAGAAGACCCCACGGTAAATGCCCTGGAAAAGGAAACTGCAGAACTTCTGGGGAAAGAAGCGGGGCTTTTCGTTCCCTCGGGAACCATGGGAAACGGCCTTGGCATCCGGGTTCTCACGGAACCAGGCGACCAGGTCATCTGCGGGTCTATGAGCCATGTTTATAATTATGAAGGAGGCCAGTTCTCACTTAACTGCGCTCTTCAGATGCACAGGATCGACGAGGATCCAGACGGCATGATACCCATAAAAGAAATCGCAGAAGCACTTTCGGTTAAAGAAGACATACACCGGGCTCCCAGAACACTGGTTGCCCTGGAGAACACCCACAACCTGCTTGGCGGAAGAATACTTCCACAGAACAAGGTAATTGAAGCCTGCAGTATTGCTTATGAGAAAGGGCTTTATACATACCTCGACGGCGCAAGGCTCTGGCACGCTTCCATTGCCTCGAAAATGCCCCTCTGTGAACTGGCGAAACCCTTCAACATGGTTTCGGTGTGCTTTTCCAAGGCCATGGGCGCTCCGGTAGGCTCAGTTCTTACAGGAACAGAACCCATGATTGAAATGGCCAGATGGTACAGGAAGAGAATGGGCGGGGGAATGCGTCAGGCAGGAATTCTAGCCTCCGCATGCAGATACGCGGTTGAGCATAATCTCCCTGTTCTTGATCTAACCCACGAATACGCGAAAAGGCTTGCAGAGGCCTTCACCGCAACAGGAAGATTCCATACCGACCTGGGGAAAGTACAGACCAACATGGTCTTTCTGCAGACGGAAACGAACAAAGCCGATGAAGCAGTGGAGCTTCTCGGAAGAATAGGAATTAAGGTACTGGCTTTGGATCCAAGTTCAGTGAGACTGGTAACCCACCTCTCGCTTGACCCGGAAAACCTGGATAAGGCCATTGAAAGAATCGCAAAGGAGTTGTGAATGAAGGCTGGAATAGCCGGAGTAGGGCACCTGGGATATCACCATGCAAGAATAATGAAAACCCTGGCTGACCAGGTGATGATACACGACACCGACCCGGAAAGGCTTAAAAAGGTTTCTGAAGAGCTGGGGATAACACCTGCAGGTTCCCTGGAAGAACTAATTGACTGGTCTGACGCCCTGGATGTTTCCTGTACCACTTCAGCCCACTATCAGGTGGCCATGAAAGCCTTGAAGAAAAAGGTTCCGGTTCTTGTTGAAAAACCCCTGGCCGCAACGGTGGCCCAGGGTGAGGAAATGGTAAACACCGCTGAAGAAAACGGTACACTCATCGCTGTGGGACACATAGAAAGGTTCAACCCTGCTATAGCTGCAGTCAAGGATATCGTGGACAGACCTATATTCATAGAGGGTCACAGAATGGCGGGGTTCAGCCCAAGATGCACGGATGTTTCTGTGGTAATGGACCTCATGATCCACGACATCGATCTGGTTTTGTGGAAATCTTCTTCTCCTGTGGCTGAGATCCATGCATCCGGGGTACCTGTGCTAACTGACACCGTTGATATATGCAATGCAAGGATTCTGTTCGAGAACGGTGCCGTAGCTAACCTCACTGCAAGCAGAATTTCCGCCGAACCCAAAAGAAAGCTCCGCTTCTTCCAGAAACACGGCTACATATCGGTGGATTTCGGTGAACGAACGGTAACCGCCCTGAAACTCCAGGGGGGAACAATACTGCCCGTTCCTGTAAACGTTGAGAGTTATGATGCCCTCACAGCTGAGCTTAACAGTTTTCTGAAAGCTGTTTCAGACAACAGTGAACCGGCGGTTACCGGTAAAGAGGGCCTTCTGGCCCTGGAAGCAGCAGCGGCCATACTGGAAAAATCCGAACAGAGCATTCGATTCCTTCAATGAAGATCTTCGTCTCCGCCGGTGAACCCTCCGGCGACCAGCGGGGGGCAGAAGTCCTTGAGAAGCTTAGAGGGGCATCGGAGGGGAGTCTATCTGCCTTCGGACTCGGCGGCAGGAGGCTCAGAGATTCTGGCATGGAGATAGTCAGGGATATGTCCGAGTATGCCGTAATGGGATTTACTGAGATAGCAGCCTCCCTGAATAAGTTCCTGGCCCTTGAAAGAGATCTTGCAGATGAGGTGAAAAAGCAGAAACCGGACTTAGCACTACTGGTTGACTACCCCGGTTTCAACATGCGCCTTGGCAGAAGACTTAAAAAGTTGGGTGTCCCCGTGGTTCACTACGTCGCACCCCAGATGTGGGCCTGGGGAGGTTGGAGGGTTAAAAAGCTCAGGGCGAGTTGTGACCTTCTTCTCACCCTGTTCCAATTCGAAGAGGACTTCTTCAGAAGAAGAGGAATCAACGCAGTTTTCACAGGCCACCCACTCAAGAACAGAGTAGAGAGAAACACAGAGGACGGAGACTGCCTGGGGCTTCTTCCCGGAAGCAGAGCTCAGGAGGTAAAACACCTTCTGCCGCCTATGCTCAGGGCATTTGAAATGCTGAGGGATAAAGGCGTTGTGAATAGAGCAATCCTGGCACTGTCCGATCACCTGAATCAAGAGATCTATCGCGGGGCAGAAGGGATTTCCGGTCTCGAGTTTGCACCTGGTTCTGAAGATGTACTGAAAGCTTCCAGAGCTGCACTGGTCTGCTCCGGTACCGCCACCCTTGAAACAGCTCTACACGAAGTACCCTTCGTAATCTGCTACAAGACAGGAAAACTCACATTCGCCCTTGCGAAACTCCTTGTAAGGGGCGTGGAGCGAATAGGAATGGCCAACATCGTTGCAGGCTGCGACGTTGCTCCGGAACTCATTCAGGGAGAAGTCACACCTGAGAATATCATCACTCGGATTACCCCTCTGCTTCAGAAGGGAAAAACCAGGGAAGATACCCTCTTCAACCTCAAAACAGTAAGAAAGAACCTTGGTGAAGACGATCCTGCAGGAAATGCCGCACGGGAAATTTTGCATTTCGCCAGGGAAAAGAAATGAATCCCCATAGGGCTGGAACACTGGGAAGGGTAGCAGTATCCCTTCTAGGGAAAAGCTGGCGTATAAAGAAGCTAAGAGCTGACACGGGCAGTTGCGGTAATTCGGTGCTCTACGCAATCTGGCACGGCGTTCAGCTGCCGCTGATCTACACCCACAGGAACATGGGTATAAGAATAATGATCAGCAGAAGCCGGGACGGCTCATTGGTATCTTCTCTGTGCGAGAAAATGGGTTTCAACCCGGTACGCGGTTCATCTTCCAGGGGAGGGGTTACAGCTGCAAGGGAACTTCTCGACTCTCTGAAAAACGGAAAACCCGGGGGAATAACCCCTGACGGCCCCAAGGGGCCCCCTAGAACGGCTAAAAAAGGGGTTTCACTTATTCCAAGAAGAAGCGGGGTTCCTGTGATACCCTGCGGGGCAGCTGCCTTCCCGGCGTTACATCTAAAAAGCTGGGACAGTTTCCTGATACCGCTGCCATTTGCAAAACTGACAGTTACCCAGGGCAGACCCGTACCCCCGAAATACTGCACACCTGAAACTCTCACCGCGGCCTTAAACCAGCAGCAGGCAAGGGCAGAACTTTCAGTAAGCCCAATTGCAAATGCAATGATAACCGCAATAAAGGCAGCAGGTTATCTTCTTACACCCCTGGCAAGGCTTGTTCTTCTAACCAGGAGCGGTCGGGAAAGAACTGAAAGAATGGGGAAGGTTGCCGTAAGCAGCCAAAGGCCCGTATGGCTCCATGGAGCGAGCCTTGGGGAGATAAAGGGTCTGCTTCCTGTCATGGAGAAATTGAAACTTGCAGATACACCGTTCTTCGTAACCTGCACCACCCCTGCAGGAAGGCACTTCCTCCATGAGAAAGCTATCCCCGGATCATTCCTTCCCCTTGACCTTCCAGGACCTGTGAACAGGTTCCTGGCAGGAGTTGCACCCAGGGCCCTCATTCTAGCTGAGACCGAGTTCTGGCCCATGCTTCTACATGAAACGGCTCGCAGGGGAATACCCTCTGCAATGGTTAACGGAAGGCTTTCAAGAAAGAGTCTCAGGGGTTATGGGATCATTTCTCCGCTCTTTGCGGGAATTCTCCGGTGTTTCAGGTGCATTCTTGCAAGAAGCCCTAAGGACACTGAGCGATTCCGTAAGCTGGGCCTTAAGGCAAATTCAGCAGGTGACGGTAAGACCCATGTAGTTCCTCCAACCCCTGAAAACAGTTGGAAAGAAAGAATAAAACCCGGGATAAACGGAATTCTGGTGGCAGGTTCCACCAGGAATGGCGAGGAGAAAATCATTCTGGAAGCAGCAAAGCTTGCTGGAATGACCCCTGTAATAGCACCCAGACACGACAAGCGAATAGATGAGATACTCAACGCCTGCAGGGAAGCAGGGATGACCCCTGATCTCTGGACTGATGAACCGGTAAACTCCACGTGCCTCATAGTGAACACCAAGGGTGTTCTTGCGGCCCTTTACGGTCTGGCAGACGCTGCCTTCGTAGGGGGGACCCTTGTTCCCGTAGGCGGTCATAATATTCTTGAACCCCTGGCCCACGACGTTCCCGTCATTGTTGGCCCCGAGCATTACCATTTCACGGAGCTTGTTGAAAAAGCCCGTAACATTGGCATGTGCATGGTTTTCACCACCGGAGAGACAGGAGCAGATGCTTTGCATAAACTCAGGGGACAAAAGGGTACCGACTGCAGTGAGTTGTTCGAAAGCGATTTCTCTGCAATGGTTGGAAACATGCTGAAACTTCTGGAAGTGACCAATGAGAATAAGTGAGATCCACGAAAAGATTTCCCGCCGGGATGGCCCCTGGCTCTGGGCGGCATGGCTGCTTTTACCAGCATCCTACCTGTATATGTTCGGTGCCTGGTTAAACAGGTACCGCTATGCAAAGAATCTGGTTCCCCGCAGGGAATTCAATGCGGTGATAGTAAGCATCGGAAACATCGAGGTAGGCGGCGTGGGCAAAACCCCTGTCACAGTCAGGATCGCCACGAAACTCTCTGACATGGGTCTGAGAACTGCTGTAATTGCAAGGAACCTGGCAGGAAAGAAACATCCACCGGTGGCCGTAAGACCGGGGCACTCATCCGGGGCCGTTCCCCTAAGCGACGAACCTGTGTTTCTGGGAAGAGCCCTGGGCAGAAAATGTCAGGTTTACGCAGGTCCAGACAAGACCGAAGCGGTGGAACGGGCAATGAGGGAGATGAAGCCTGAAATAATAATAGTGGACGATGGATTCCAGCATCACAAACTCAGAAGAGACATAGATGTGGTGGTTCTCAACGCCGACCACCCCTTCGGTCAGGGAGGTGTTCTTCCCACGGGGACCCTGAGGGAGTCTGCAGGTGCACTGGCAGGAGCAGACTATCTCTGGATAAACGGCGTAACTTCCAACGCCCAGCTGTCCCTTGCCAAAAGGGTGATAGCCTCAAGGAACTGGAAGGCACCGTTCATATCCAGCAGCGTGGTTCCGGAAAAACCCATCAGGCATGACGGAACAAGGGACAGAATAGGGAAAGTGGTGGCTTTCTGCGGAATAGGAAAACCCCACGGATTCCTTCATACACTTGAAAAAACAGGGTTCAGGATAGCAAAGTTCCACATATACCCAGACCACTGGCATTACCGCACAGAAGATCTTGAGAAACTGAGCAAGAGTCTCACGGTATCCGGAGCCGACTACCTTATAACCACAGAAAAGGATGCAGCCCGGCTCGGAGAAAGTCTTATGAAAAACCTGGACATAAGAGTTCTACCTATTACTCTGACCGTAACTGATTCCTCGGCTGAGGAAGAACTACTGGGTCAAATACTGGAACTGGCAGGAGAGAGAAAATGACCCGCAGTACAGACATACTCATAATTGGCGGAGGAATGGCAGGTCTTACCTGCGCCCTGGAAATACCCCGTAACTACAGGGTTACAATTCTCAGCAAAACCGCCCTTCCCACGGGAAGCACCTTCCTGGCCCAGGGGGGTATGGCAGCCGTAACCTCACCGGACGACAGCTTTCAGAAGCACATGGAAGACACGCAAAAGGCTGGAGCCGGAATGGTTGACGAGGCAGTTGCCAGGGAAATAATCTCCATGGGACCTGAGCTGGTGAGTAAACTCTCCCATTGGGGAATCTCACTGGAAGGCTCAAACGGAGACGGCGGGGGAATGGAAGGGGGCCACTCTTTCAGAAGGGTTCTCCATTACTTCGACCAGACAGGCAGGTTCATCTCTGAACATCTTGCAGATCAGTGCAGACACAGAGACAACATAACCCTCCTTGAAAATGCCTTCGCCATAAACCTGATTACCGCCTCCCGGGAAGCTCCTGAGCTTGTTCACCCAAGAAGCGACAGGTGCCTGGGTGCATACGTTCTTATCGAGAACGATGTAACCACATTCCTGGCAAGTGAAACCGTAATTGCAACCGGAGGTGCGGGAAAGGTATACAGGTACACCTCGAACCAGGACTCTGCAACGGGAGACGGCATTGCAATGGCTTACAGAGCCGGGCTTACGGTGAGGAACATGGAGTTTTACCAGTTTCACCCCACCTGCCTCTACCACCCTGAGAAAAGGAACTTCCTCATAACGGAAGCCCTGAGAGGTGAAGGGGCGAAACTCATAAACGATGCCGGTAAAAGATTCATGAAGTACTACGATGAAAAGCGAATGGAACTCGCTCCCAGGGATGTGGTTGCCAGGGCAATTGACAGTGAGATGAAACGATACGGAACAGACCACATGCTCCTGGACGCTACACACCTTGAAAGGGATTTCCTGGAAGAGCACTTCCCGGAGGTAACCTCAGGTGTTCTCAGTGTGGGAATAGAACCATGGAACAGACCAATACCCATAGTACCTGCCGCCCACTACTGTGTTGGAGGCGTTGTGTCAAAAACCGACGGTGAAACTGAAATGGCAGGCTTAAGGGTTATCGGTGAAGCAGCCTCCACTGGTTTTCACGGAGCGAACCGACTGGGCAGCAACAGTCTTCTGGAAGCAGGGGTTATGGGACTTCTGGCGGCAAAAGCAATGAACAGGAACCTTCCGGAACACATAGATCCCGATAAGGTTCGGGACTGGTCCTTCGGCAGGGCGGAACCGCTGCAGGAAAGTGTTCTCGTGGACCATTCCTGGGCAAGTCTCAGGAGTACCATGTGGGACTACGTTGGAATAGTCAGAACAGACAAAAGATTGAGAAGGGCCCTGAAACTCCTCGATGTTCTGTCGGAAGAGGTGGAGGAAGACTACTGGACATTGCTGCCATCTGTGGATCAGCTCGAACTCAGGAACCTTACCACTATTGCCCGCATTATAGTAAGAAGTGCCCTTAAGAGACGTGAGAGTGTTGGTCTCCACTACCTTCTTGACTGTCCGGAACCATCGCACATTAAGACTGATACTCTGTTAAAGAAGGACAAGTAACCGGGAGGCTATCTATTAAAAGAGCCGCTGTTCTCCTGACCATAGCAGTCATCCTAACGGCAGGATGCAGCTCTGCCCCTGTTTACCGGGGCAATGGTGTAAACTGCCGCGGCCCAATGCCTGCAACCACGGGAGCGGGGAGCGGAACAGGAACAGATGGAGGTGGAGGCCAGACAGCTACAGGTCCACCAAGCCCGTCAACTTCAATTGAACACAGAATGCAGACTGAGATAGACAGCTGGATGGGAACACCCTACGTTTACGGAGGCACCACGAAGCACGGTGTAGACTGCAGCGCTTTCACCCAGGCAGTCTACAGGAGCATAGACATCGACATTCCAAGAAGAGCCTCCAGACAGGCGGCAGCCGCGCAGACCGTGTCCAGAAGCAATCTCCGCTATGGGGACCTTGTGTTCTTCAATACCTCTGGTTCAGGGATTTCCCACTGCGGTATCTACCTGGGTAACGGCGAATTCGTTCATGCTTCAAGCAGCAGGGGAGTGGTACGGGATCTTTTGAGCCACCCCTACTATGCAAGCCGCTTCGTCCAGGGTGGCAGGTTCCTGTAGCAATGGAAGGAACACATTGAGAGTCCTAGACATAAATAACCTCTACTCTCCAACCGGAGGCGGAATAAGGGTTTACCACCACGAAAAAATGAAGTGGTGCCATGCGAATGGAATAGAGAACTTCCTTGCATACCCTGCTCCCGGCAACACGAGAACACCTATTAACGGCGGCATTGCAATTGGAATCAGATCTCCGAAACTTGCCAACAGCGGCTATAATTTCTTCACAAGGGGAGAGCCTCTGCGGGAACTCATCAGGGAGATCAAACCCGATGTAATCGAAATCGGAAGCGGAATCGTCGTACCGCGAATGGTCAAACGGGAAATAGAAGATATACCGTCATTTGCCTTTTACCACTCCAACTGGCCTGAAGCCCTTCCCCTGAGCGTACTTGGAATACAGAAGGGCCCCATTCAAACAGCGTTCAAAAGGTTTGCCAGCCCTAGAATGGGGAAAGGCTACAAACCCCTGAAAGCTGTAATGGCGGCAAGCGAGTATTCCCTGAAAAGGCTCAGGGAAGCAAGATTGACTAATCTGAGAAAAGTGCAGCTGGGAGCCGATCCTGAAATCTTCCATCCGAAACGAAGATCGCAGGAACTCAGGATT
>CAZRCS010000002.1:0-37723 GCA_964598645.1 uncultured bacterium
CGAAATGGGCATTTTTCTTATCTCAACGTTAAAAAGCTATTTTGGACAGGCCTGCATTAAGAAGAATGTTGTTACGAACTGCTTCACTCAATCCTCCTTGTAAGGCATTTTACCACATTTTTCTTACTAACCATACCTCATACTGCACCAGAGTGTTGCTCTTGTCAAGCCATACAAGAAAAAGTATTCCGACAATACCTGTAATAATGGCACATAAGGACACCCAAAGCGGTTCATCTGTTCCACGACTGAAAACCCAGTTTAAGAATCCGTCCACAACAAGCGGAATAAAAAACGCCAGGGCAAGGTAGGGACTTGCGGCTGAATGACCTGAATCGTTGTCGAACGCATACACGGAAATGGAAATAAAAAGAATAATTCCTGCCAGAGTTCCCAGGAAGGTAATCTTTCCAAAGAAGGTTTCAGGCACGGTCAGACCCTGAAGAGTATGCGCTCGTTATTGAACATTCTCAGGGTAATGAAGATAAGGACCGCAGAAAGGAAAAGGCTGGTTCCCATGGCGAAGAGAATGTCTCCCCAGACAGCGGTCTTCATGAATATGTCCTTGAGGGCGGCAAGGGTGTTGAAAACAGGGGTCAGCCTCATCCAGTGTGGAGCGATGTCTCCTGACTGCATGGTGGTCATGCCCATTACCATTATGAGAAGATATACAGGCATTACTATTCCCTGGCCCTCCTTCACGTTCTTCGCAAAGGTTGAGACCAGAAGCACGATGCTGGATATGAGAACGGCCAGAGGAATCACCAGAACCCCGAACTGGAGGAAGTCCATGGTGTTCATCGTGTAGTCGGCAACCGTTTCCCCGCCTGTACTTACCATATCTATCAGATATCTCGATGCTATCTTCAGACCGATGGCGGAACTGACAGCGCCTACTATGGCCGCGGTCATAACAGACATCATTTTTCCGAGAACTATGGAGAGCCTGCCCACCTGATTAACCAGCAGAACAGCAAGTGTCCCCCTTTCCTTCTCCCCGGCAACACTGTCGAGACCAACCTTCATGGCATTGGCGAAAAGATATATGACGATGAAGAAGGGTACCATCATTCCAATTATCTTCCCCATGAGGCTGCCTTCACCTGCCAGGTCCACCGCTCCCGGTTCCATGGATGCGTTCACAGTGAGAGCCGACAGTATTTCGGGAGAAAGCCCATGCTCAGCGATCCTTTCTTTCACAAGTGAATCGTTCAGGATGGAGAGCATGAAAGTGAACTGCTCCAGGGCGAATTCGGAGTAGTCTGCAGTGGAGTTGTGATAAGCGGTAATGTCGAATGACGAAGCGTCCTGAGCGGTATCCATTCCCGGGGGGAATACAATGAGGAGTTCAAGATCCTTCCCGGTTACCTGCACCATGGCGGAATCAAGTTCGTTCTCATTGATGAAGAAGATATCGGTGTTCATCTCATACAGTGCTTCCAGTATGGCTTCTGCTCCCAGCTCAGAATCATCGGGAACGAGAACAGCAACTCTGGAACGGTATTGGGCAATATCGCTCTGTCTGGACCGGTTTGCCCTGCCCATGAACGAGTACATCAGGGGGAGCATCACCAGAGGAAGGACCACCAGCATGAAGAGAAGCCTTCTGTCGGTGAATATTCTTCTCAACTCCTTCTTCAGGATTATCATGCTGTCCTTAAGCATTTTTCATCTCCCCTGGAAGGATGTGGCTGAAGAATACCTCTTCCAGGGTATTCCCCGATCCCTTGCTCACTATTTCGTTCAGAGTTCCCTCTTCCTTGAACTCTCCTTTGACCAGTATGCCGAACCGGTTGCAGAGTTTTTCGGCAATGGTCATGATGTGGGTGGAAACTATAACCGTTTTGCCTTCTTTGGCGCAGGCTGCAAGAAAGTCTGTAACGGCCTTGGAAGTGATAACATCGAGACCGTTTGTAGGTTCGTCGAATATGATGACCTCAGGATCATGCACCAGGCTGATGGCCACGGCTGTTTTCTGCTTCATGCCTGTGGACAGGTCATCGATGCGTCGATGTATGAAATCCTCCATCTGAAGATCCCTGAATAGTTTGATCTTCCTTCTCTGAATCTCACCGTCCTCCATTTTGTTAAGCTGCCCGAACCAGTTCAGCATGTAATCCGGTGTAAAATAGCCGTCGAGTTTCATGTCCGAGGTGAGAAAACCGATTTTCGACCTGAAAGCCTGCCCATTATCCAGTACATTGCAGTCATCAATCCAGACATTCCCGGAGGTTGGTTTTATAAGAGTGGAAAGGCATCTGAGCGTGGTGGTTTTCCCCGCTCCGTTTGGTCCCAGAAGACCATATACCTCACCCGGAGAGCACTGGAAGGAGAGATCGTTCACGGCGACGGTCTTCTTTTCAGAATGTCCCCTGCCTCTGCTGAACACCTTTGTAAGATTCTCAACTCTCAGCACAACGGCCTCCTGTCAGTTCTATGAATGAAGAAATTTTCTCCGGAGTGTTAAGGTCCGTATCCTGAACCAGAGGAATACCAGGATATCTTCTTCTCAGAGCTTCAGCGAAAATTCCGGTACCATTTCTGAAAAGTTCTCCTCCTCTGTGTATTCTGGCACTGCAGATCCCACAGGATGGAGAACCTGACTTCATGATGAAGCCTCTGAGCCCGGATCCTTCTATTTCTGAAAGGCGTTTCTCCACCCAATTGACCAGAACACCGGTGAGGTCCATTCGGGTATTCACGGTTAACAGCCTGATCTCACCAGATACCTCGAAAAGGTCCATAGGCTCCCTTGGCACTGGCATACCGCTTTCATGCTCAGGGCATATGGGAACAAGTGTATTCGAGGATTTCAGACCGAGGGCAATTTCCGGATTGTATTTGGATTTTCCATCAAATCTTACACAAAACCCAAGCAAACAACTGCTTACGCCAATGGCTGGTCTGGCCATGTATCAGAGAACGGGTTCCAGACCGGAGAGAATGGTGTTACCGTTGGGTTCATCGATTCTCACTGACCTGTCATCTCTATAATCGCAGCAGTGAATTCTGTATTTAACCAGTCTTTTACCCTCTATTCTGTATCTTGTGAGAATGAAGCAATCTTCCATGGTGGATGACCTTTCATACCTTGGAGTGTATTCCTTCTTTTCGCCGGTTTGAGCTACAGTGAGGGTGTATCGGTGGGAATCGGGAAGACCGGGGATCGGGAAACCCCTGAATTCAACGGAACCGGGCTCTCCCTGAACCAGAACCGAGCCGTCGGCCAGCTGCCATTTCTTTTCCTCTGCTGAAGGTGTTTCACCCCTAATGATCACCATGGGAAAATCATCGGGAAAGCCTGAAATGTCCTCCAGAGGTTCGTTCAGCTGCTCTATCTCCCTATCTGTTTCCCCACAGCTCTGGCAGAACCAGAAGGCAAGGGATCCGCTTTTGAAAAATCTGGCTGTCCAGAGATGTCCGTCGCCTTCACAACCCATCTGTTTTATCCTCCCGCTTATAACATATTCACATCGAAGGGTAATATATAAAATCTTACGCAAACACCCCCCGGACCGAACCTTCATCCATGAGAAGGCCCTGATGAATGCGGTTTCGCCCATGGTAACTGCGATCCTTGAATTATCATTGCAGATGGCAGTATGTTACTCTCCAGGAAACGAAGGGAAGACAATGATAACAAGTACAGACTGGATACAGTTCCTGGGGCTGCTTCCCCATCCCGAGGGGGGATACTACCGTGAGTTCCATCGATCGGAACATGTAATACCCCGTACTGCTCTGCCAGCGGCTTACACCGGAGAGAGAGCCCTGGGATCGGTGATCTATTACATGCTGACAGGAAATGACATCTCAGCATATCATCGTCTGATAACCGATGAAATATGGCACTTCCATGCCGGTTCGGCCTTTCTGCTTCATGTGATAGATCCCCGTGGCAACTGTAAAAGAGTACGCCTGGGTCTTGATGTCCATGTGGGAGAAGTGCCCTGTTTCGTAATTCCTGCAGGGCATTGGTTCGGAGCCGAGGTTGCAGAGGAGAAGTCCTATGCACTTGCCTCCTGCACCGTGATGCCAGGCTTCAGCTTCGAAGACTTTCACATGCCTTCAAGAGAAGAGCTTCTGTCAATGTACCCTGCCCTTTCACATGAAATCCTGCACCTGACAAGGAAGGACTGATCCCGTTGGCCGATCTTTCCAGCATTATAATTGACGACGACAGCTGCTTTGCATGCGGGTTGACCAATCCCATAGGCCTCAAGCTTAAATTCAGGATCCAGCCGGGTTCAGGCAGGGCTGTATGCGAAACGGTTATCGACAACCATTTTAACGGGTGGAAAGGCGCAGCCCACGGAGGAATAATTACAACCCTTCTGGACGAGACCATGGTTTACGCATGTACATCCACCGGCTGGCACACCGTTACCGGAACCATAACGGTCAAATTCCACAAACCGGTTCCCACCGGGGTTAGTGTTACAGTTACCGGAGAAGTTGTCGACAACCGGGGAAGATCGATTACCGCCAGGGGCACGATCGAGCTGGAGGGTTCTCTTCTGGCCTCCGCTGAAGCTGTTCTTATTCCTGTGAAGAAAGCAGAGAACCCCATGGAATCCATCAGCGGAAGACTTGTGAATTGAAAAGGGCCTTTCTCATTCCCGGACTGGGCGGAACCGCGGACTGCTGGTCCGAGCTTTTCACCGGCCGACTCGAATCGCACTACCGGATAGAAACCACCAGTCTTCCGGAAAACGGCACCACCATAGCCGAGTTCGCCGCTGACCTTTGTCCAGCTGATCCTCCTGATCTGCTGATAGGATTCTCCATCGGTTCAGCTGTGGTTCAGGAGATACTCTGTTCTCACCCTGATGCCATTTCTCGGGCGGTTCTCATGGCCCCTCCAGCAGGCAGGAAATTCCCGAACCCTCCGGAGGAAGCCCATGATTTTTCAGACGGCAGAGGTAAATGGTCCGCAACAATGCTGGAACTGATGTTTACTCCTGATTGGCTCGCCTCCCACCCTGACGTTACCGAATTCTTCCCGAGGGTCAAAAGATCTCTTCCCAGCCAGACCCTCATAAGGCAGAGCAACGCCATCAGAAAATGGGAAGGCTGCACTGAAAGACTGGGCTCCGTTGAAACTAAGGTTCTGATAATCGCAGGGCTTCATGATATAATCACACCGCCTGTTCATGCCAGGGAAATTAACCGGTCGCTTCCCGGATCGGAACTATACATGATGGAAACCGGCCACGGCTTTCCCTGGCAGTGTCCCCTTGAAACCGCAGATAGAATACTGGAGTTTACCCGATGAAAATACTTGGTCAGATTTCCAGGGGACTGGAAGAACTTGGATCCCTGGAGTTGAAAGCTCTTGGTGCATCTTCCATCAGCCCGGTCTTCAGAGGTGTTTTCTGCGAAACAGATGCCCCTGGAGCCATGAGGTTGAATTACTGTTCCAGGCTCTTCGACAGATTCCTCCTTCCCGTTGCCTCGTTCACCTGTCATTCCTCCGATCAGATGTATGCAAAGGCTTTGAAGCATCCATGGGAAAACATCTTTGGAGTTGAGTCCACCTTCTCCATCTCAGCAGCGGTTTCAGGTGGCAAGATCACACATTCAAAGTGGGCCGCCCTGAAACTCAAAGATGCCATTGCAGACCACTTCAGGGAGATCTGTGGAAGAAGGCCTTCTGTGGACAGACACAATGCCGACGTGAACCTCGATCTCAGAATAAGGGGAACAAGGGCCGAGATAAGGCTCGATCTTTCCGGCGGGGCCCTACACCGAAGGGGTTACAGGAAAGAAACCGTAAAGGCTCCCATGAGGGAAACCATCGCAGCAGCTGCACTGGAAATGACCGGATGGAAGGGTGAGAGACCTCTTGCAGATCCCATGTGCGGATCGGGAACCCTTCTCTGTGAAGCTCTCATGAAATACTGCCGAATACCCGCCGGTTTCTACAGGGAAAAATGGGGATTCTTCAGAATGGAGGAATTTTCAAAGCTTGAGTGGAAAAAGGTCAAGGCACAGGCCGACAACGAGATAATATCTCTCCCCGAGGGTCTTCTCTCCGGAAGTGACATTTCCCATAAGGCCGTGCAGGCTTCCAGGGCAAACCTTAATACGTTCAGACAGGGAAATCTGGTGAAAATTCAGCAGAAAGACTGGCACGACATCAGCGGATATGAAAACACCCTGATATTCACGAATCCTCCCCATGGGATAAGGATATTCGAGGAAACCGCCGGTGCCCTTTTAAAGGAATTCGGTGATTTCATGAAGCAGAAGTGCAGCGGCTGTACAGCCTGTATATACGTTGGTGATACAGGACTTCTTAAGAAGGTCGGTCTTAGAACTTCATGGAGGAAAGAGCTTTTTTCAGGTGGTCTCGATGGCAGGCTCGCCGGATACGAACTCTACTGATACTCCTCTATTATTTCTTTCTTCAGTTTTTCCACTCTGCTTTCAGGGTAGGGTTCGAAGACATCTGAAGAAGTAACCGCCGCCCATGCTTTTCTGCCTGCTTCCATGGAAGCAGCCGCATCTTCCAGAACGTCTTCCTCTGAAGGATAGGATCTGGCAACTCCTGCTGCCTGAGCTGCTGCGGCCACCTTGGATGCAACGAAGGAATAAAGACCTGTCTCGGTCATGGAAGGAAGTATCCTTCCCTCACCGATCACCCCGCGCACAGCATATTCTGCGATTGCCCTGGCAGCCGCAACAGCCATGCTGTCTGTGATGGAAACTGCTCCGGTGAGAAGAACTCCCTTGAGAATCCCGGGAAAGCCCAGTGAGTTGTTAACCTGATTGGGGTAGTCTCCCCTGCCGGTGGCAACAATGGCGGCACCGGCGTCAATTGCCTCTGACGGGTAGATCTCAGGCACAGGGTTGGCGCAGGCAAAAACAATTGAGCCATCGGCCATTTTTCTTATCCAAGCAGGGTGTATCACATCGGGACCGGGCCTGGAGGCAGCTACAAGAACATCGGCGCCGTTCAGGGCCTTTCTGATGTCATCGATCCTTTCCGGGTTCGTGGTCCTGCACAGTTCCCTGTGCCAGTTCCAGTCCTCACCCTGAAAACTGTCAAGCTTCCCGGGATGAAGTCCGCCCTTAGAATTGAAAAGGATGAGTTTCTCAGGATCTGCACCGGCATGAATCATAAGCCTTGCAGCAGTGGAATTAGAGGCACCTGCACCGAACAGCACTATTCTGGTTTCACCGATTTTTCTTCCCGTTACCTTCAGAGAGTTTATGAGACCTGCAAGAACCACACAGGCAGTGCCCTGGGCATCATCATGCCAGACTGGTATGGAACAGGATTCCTGCAGCTTCCGCAGAACGGAATAGCACCTGGGCTGGGCTATATCCTCTAGATTGATGGCACCGAATGAAGGGGCAATGGCGTTTACAGTGTCTACTAATCTGTCGGTATCGCCCTTGACATCCAGGCAGATGGGAACCGCATCGATACCCCCCAGAAGTCTCATGATCAAAGCTTTGCCCTCCATTACACCCATGCCGCCTGCAGGGGTTACGTCACCATCACCGAGTACCCTGGTGGAGTCGCTGACGACTGCAACGGTACGTCCACGACAGGTATGGGAAAATGAAACCGCAGCATCATCCCTGATAGCCCGTGAAACGGCTGAAACGCCCGGTGTGTACCAGGCTTCCATCCAGCCGTGGTCCGCCTGGTCCACCAGGGGGACTGTCATCATTTTGCCCCGATAGTGACCGTGGGCATCGAGGGAAAGGCGATAGAGAAATTCCGTTGAAGCTTTGTCCCTTGCTTCTTCCGGAAGGGAGCTCCTTATTTCGGCAAGTGCCTCTGATGGTTTCATGTGTTTCTCCTGTGAATGTCGAATATGTTATTCCCGTGCAGATCCCAGGCAACGAAAACAGGCAGCTTTTTTATTTTGAGAAGGCTTACTGCTTCCGGACCCAGGCTGTCCCATGCAATTACTCTTCTTTCCTCCACCGTTGCAGCGGTCAGGGCACCCGCTCCGCCAACAGCGGCAAGGTAAACGGCATTATACCTTCTGAAGAGATCTCTGGTTTCCATGCTCATGTCTCCTTTACCAATGGCTATCTTCATGCCGATACGGAGCATCTCCGGTATGAACGGTTCCATTCTTGAAGAGGTGGTTGGTCCGCAGGAACCGCAGGACATTCCCGGAGGAGCCTGGGAAGGACCGGTGTAGAAAACAGGGATTCGGGCAGGATCGAAAGGGATCTGTCCGGTTTCGTTCATCAGTTTATGAGCCGCATCGCGGGCTGCGGCCACAGTGCCTGTCAGAAGCACCATTTCGCCGGTTCTCAGTGAATTCAATGCTTCATGATCAGCTGGAAGGATCAGATCACGCATGATGCAGTTCTGTGGGCGTGGCATTCGACACATACCGTTACAGGAAGGGAGGCCATGTGACAGGGCATGGTCAGTATCCTTGTTTCAAGTACCGTACAGGCACCCCCAAAACCCTGGGGGCCGATGCCCAGGGCATTCATTCCACGGGTGATCCGCTTTTCCAGTCGGTACAGCTCCGGGTCCGGATTCTTCTCTCCGGCTTTGCGAAGCAATGATCTCTTCGCTAAAATTCCACTAACCTCCAGAGTTCCGCCAACACCGATACCCAGAAATACCGGAGGACAGGCCCTTGATGCCCCTGAAAGAACGCACTTCTCCGCAAGGGCTCTGATACCCTCTTCCCCGGCAAGAGGTGGAAGCATTTCCGATCTGGATACATTCTCGCATCCAGCGCCCTTTGCCATCAGGGAGATCTTAACACTGCTTCCGGAAGTGTGCTCCAGATGAATTACAGCAGGGGTGTTATCCATTGTGTTTACCCGGTGGGTGATTGGCGGACAAACCTGCGAAGGCCTGAGATAGAATGCCTTACAAGCCCTCTTGACGCCTTCATTTACGAGATCTGACAATATGCCGTCTATGAAGACGCTGTTTCCAAGTTCTATGAAAACCACGACAGTTCCAGTATCCTGGCATATAGGAAGACCTGTTTCTGCTGCGGTTTCAAAGTTCTGAAGCTCTATTTTCAGAGCCTCCCTGCCCGGTCCCGGACTCTCGTTTTCCAGTGATTTCCTGAGAATTGACTCCACGGCTGGATCCGGAGAAACACAGGCTCTTCCATAAAGGGAACACACCGCATCGGAGATAAGTTCACCCTGTATTGTTCTTATTGATTTACCCATGGGCTGTAATATGCTAATTTTTCCCGATGAGTTCTTCAATGGCTGCAAGAAGACCAGATGATGAGTAGGGTTTCTGAAGAACACTTACCCTGGCTCTGTCTTCAAAGTAACTCATGAGACTGTCACCACTGTAACCTGTACAAAACAGGCATGGCAGCCGGGGAGATTGCTGCAGAATATGCTCGAAGGCATCCCTCCCGTTCATTTCAGGCATCATGGCATCGAACACTGCAATTTGTATGGAACCGGCATTGGAAGAGTAAATCTCAAGGGCCTCTTTGCCGTTTACAGCCTCCAGAACCCTGTGACCGGCTTTTTCCAGGATGACCCTTGCGATCTCCCTTACCATGTCTTCGTCCTCGGCAAGAAGAACCGTGAGTTTCCCTGATGACTGGCTGTCCGATATGACCGGGGTCTCTGTTTCCTGAATGGAAACCTCACCCAGCCAGAGGGGAATGCATACCCTGAAGCATGAACCTTCTCCCGGAGAGCTTTCCACCTTTATCGTTCCTCCATGTTTCACTGCTATGGCATAACTGCTTGCAAGTCCCAAACCGGTGCCCTTGCCCTGTTTCTTGGTAGTAAAGAAGGGTTCGAATATCCTGCTGCGCACATCTTCGGGAATACCGGGGCCTGTATCACTGACTGATATGCATACACAGCGGACAGGGTCTTTACCTGCTTCACAGACGATCATTTCTTCCGATGTTTCAACAGTTATGCTTCCGCTCTCCATACCCTCCAGTGCGTCTCTTGCGTTTACGATCAGGTTCATCAGAACCTGTTCCAGCTGGAAGGGATCACCGTTTATTGACAGGCCGGGAGCGCCTGGTCGGAATTCAAGCTGCATCGAAGCTTCCACTATCCTTCCAACCATTCCGGTGAAGTCTCTTATCCGGCGGTCCACCTGGAATGGTTTCTTGTTGAAACTCCCGTGTCGGCTGAAGGAGAGCAGCTGCCTGGTGAGTGACATAGCCTTCTCACCTGCCATCAGGATCTGTGAAAAATATTTCCCCGGGTCCTCCTCCGAAGAGGAACCGATCTCTGCTGCACCCATCATTACCTGAAGCAGGTTGTTGAAATCGTGGGCCACTCCCCCTGCGAGCCTTCCCACAGCTTCCATCTTCTGGGCCTGATGAAGCTGCTCTTCAAGTTCATTCTCCCGTGTTACGTCCTCCACGGTTCCCGCAACCAGGGTAGTATCCAGTAGATCATCGTACAGCGGCACCCTGACTATACTTACAGTCCTTAAACCATTTAGACCTGAAAGGGTGTATGTCCTGGGCTTCCTTCCTGAATCAGCTGACTCCAGAAGCTCTCTGTCATGGGCTTCCAGCAGTTCCGCTGAAGCAGCTCCAAAGAGATTCCAGTCTCTTCCGTCAACCGCCCTGTCAGCAGTGTATCCGAATATTTCCTCCATTTTCCTGTTCCATATCCTGTAGGAGAAACCGGAGGATGGATCCTTAGCGAAAAATCCCACTGGAAGACTCTCAACAAGCCCTGCAAGGAAATCCTTTCTCTGTCTGAGCTGGTCTCGATACTGAATGCTTTCAGTTATGTCAGAACATGTTCCGAGAACGCCTGAGACCCTTCCCTCATCATCGAAAAGGGGAATGGTGTTCAGACTCAGTATCCTTTTTTTACCCCGTGAGGAAGTAAGGTGTATCTCCCTCTGAAAGAGTGGTCTGCCGGTTTCCAGAACCTGCTTATCGAATTCAGCTGTTCTCCCCTGAAACAGACCTTTTTCCCGAAGCTCGTCGGCATGATCCAGCCCATGCTCCCGCAGGATTGATCTGTTCGCACCTGAGATCTTCCCGGATGCGTCCTTCCAGTAGATATAGAATGGAACAGCATCTATTATTTTCCCTGTGATGTCAGCACTATTCAATTTTCAGCTCCGGTCTATTCCCTTACGTGCTCCAGGCCTACCGATATCAGTGTCTTCACATGGCTGTCAGCAAGGCTGTAGTAAACATGTCTACCCTGCTTCCTCCGCGCAACCAGCCCTCCTGTTCTCAGAACCCGTAGCTGATGCGATACTGCCGATACAGAAACATCGAGATTGTCTGAAATGCTGCATACGCATAACTCACCCTGAAACAGCATTAACAGGATCTTCAGTCTGGTGGGATCGGAAGCATTGCTGAAAAGATCCGCCAGACTCTGAATCTCAGTGCAGTTCACATTTTCCATCACAGCAGCCTTCTTTCACAGGAGTACCGGGATATCCCGCCTTCGCCAGAGACTCAAGGACATCCGCCTCCGAAAACCCTTTTCCCGGATATACCATGGCAGTGCCTGCCTCCAGGGAAACATGGACACTCTCTACCCCTTTAAGTCCTGACAAAGCTTCTTCGGCAGAGCGCACACAATTCTTACAGGACATCCCCTTCACTTCATACAGTTTACCGTTGGAATCATCGGAGTCCACGGATTTACCCTTCCTCCGGAGAACATCGGATATACCAAGCCATGCCATTCCTAGGAAAAGAAGCATAGCTGCCAACTCATTGAGAATACTGCTTTCCCCATGGCTAAGCATAGGAGTGTCAACGGGTATCTCAAGCCCATTCAGGAGAAATCCGGCAAGAATGCTCACTCCGATCACCGTTATGATGTAACTGAGGAATGAGGTCTTGCCAAGTTTCTTCCGAACGGCACCCATGGTTGCGGCATTCGTTACGGGACCTGCCATGAGGAACACGAGAGCACTTCCCACAGGGAATCCTGCATAAACCAGAGCAGCCGCTATTGGAATGGATGATACTGAACATACGTAGAGCGGTATTCCCACAGCCAGGGCCGCCGCCATGCCCAGGGGCCCTCTGAGCACCTCATATTCGGTCAGCTGACCGGGTTCTATGAATACGGTAATGAGAGCCGATACCGCTATACCTATGAAGAGCCAAACGTATATGTCCCTGAAGAGCGTTCCCCAGGCGTAATTCCATATTCGCAGGGCAATGTTTCCCTTCTCTCCCTCTGCTGCATGAACCGGCGCGGATTTATGGCCGTTCTCCTTCTCAAGGAGATCCACTATGGTTCCGCTTATCAGTCCGGCTGCAAATGCTGCAATTACCTTCGCAAGGGCCACAGGCCATCCAAGCATTGCCCATGTGGGGGCAATTGAATCTACACCTGTCTGGGGAGTGCTCGAGAGGAAACTCACTGCGGCTCCCTTACTGGCCCCGTCTCTTCTAAGTGACAGAGCAGCAGGAAGAACACCACAGGAACACAATGGAAGTGGTATACCAATCAGGCTTGCCTTGATCACACTGAATAAACCGGGTTTTCCCATGTGTCTGAATATTCTCTCACGCTTCACGAAAACATGAAGAAGACCCGCTATCAGAAGACCAAGGAAAAGTGACGGAGCAAGAGCTTTTCCAGTAACCCAGAAAGCTTCCGCAAGTTCGATGATGAAAGACATTTGTACCTCCGGTTAATTTTCAATACTTGAATAACTGTTCAAATATAGAAAAGTTCCCGAAAAAAGGACAACGTCCAACCTATAGGGAAAGTTCTCTTTCCATTTCCAGAACCTTCTCCTCGAAGACTATCATGAAGGGATCCTCTTCCAGGGTGGGATGAATCGTTTCATAATCGTTTATGATCTTTCTTCCCCTGCCGAGATCCTTAGCCCTGGATTCTCTTACAGCCCGTCGAACCTGCCTTACAAGATCAAGAAGCTCTCCAGACTCACCGGTGGTCAACGTTCCTTTACTCAGACCTTCCACAAGGGCAAAATATCTGAGACACTTTCTGTATACCTCGATACCCGCAAGCCTGTCTTCCTGTGTTATGAAGTTCTTTCCGGCACCTTCTGCGGTGTGCCCTGAAGTGGACTCCAGATCCTTCAGGGACTCATTCACCATTTTCAGTACATCATCGGTAAACACATCAGCTTCCACATGTGTATGAACTGCCCTGCTTCTGTTGCGGAACTTCCAGAGACTCCTTAGAACCGCATACAGGTTTGAGTGGAGCATCCAGCCCGGCACCAGCCTCATCCACCCTTCGGGTATTCCTTCCGGTCTTACAGCGGGAAGACAAATCAGAGAGAAGGGAAACTCAACCCTCTGGGGCAGTGTGGTCAAACCAGTGGCAATAACACTGAAGGGGCTTCTGCTGAAATCCGAGGGAAACTTAACCGAAGTACTCAAACCGAAGAACAAACCGGTTCCCGGTCGTATTTCCTGGTCTGGAAGCCTTGAAGTGTGATTGCTGCCGATGTTGGCCCCATAACCTATGTTTCCTCTTCCTCCGGGCCACAGTGCAGCTATAAGAAGGGACTGGTGGTGCATACCCGTGAGGGGACCCACAATCGATGCGGTGATCTCTCCCTCTCCGAGAACACTGTCCGCACCCAGGTAGGAGGAACTGAGCTTACCGTGTTTCTCCACAATGGAACATTCGCCCACTATGGAGTTCTCTACCACTGCCATTGAATCTGTCTTTGCGTTCCACTGAAGAACACTGCTGCGCACAAGTGCTCCGTCACTTACCGTTGAACCGGGAAAGAGAATGGAACCCCTGACAGCGGTGGCAGATGTAATTTTCGCTCCTTCAAGGAGCAGACTGTTCTCCACCGCAGGGCATGAGTCCAATATGGCCCCGGCACCTATGAACCCTTTAACTCTCCCTTTAAGTCCCAGAAGAAGAGCTGCAAGCCCTTCAGCTTCGGCCCGTCCGTCCCCCGAGGCAAGCCAGGCAGCCTGTAAATGGGTAAGTGCAGGGAAAAGGGGTACTGATCTTTCCCCGGTTTCCAGTCCTCCCTGAATAAAACTCTCGAGGAATGAAGGATCAGATGTCCATTCCACCTTTCCGCAGAAACTCACTGAACTCCCAGGGTACAGAGTCATTCCACTGATAAGTCCCGTGGAATCGATAGAAAGTGGTCCGGAAAGAGAACAGTTTCTGATTCTGGTTGACTGTAGCTTTCCTTCTGGAAGGTGAATAAGAACCCTTCCCTGGAAAACGCAGTTCCTGATCAGATCCAAATTGGTATCCGGTGATATCAGAACCGTGTTCCAGTCAATGGAGTAAGAACCGCCATTTTGTAAAAGGGAGATTTCCTTCCTGGTGAGCCTCCTGCAGTTCTGCAGGTTTTCCGGTTCCGGCAGGATAACTGATTTTACGAATTCCTCAAAAGCAGAGTGAAAATCAGTCAACTCTGTTCCGCCTTTCACCGTGCTCCCAGGAGGCAATGTTAAGCAAAGCCTCTCTGGTCCTTCTCCTGATGGCTTCCACGGTTCTGTATCCGATGTGGGGAGTAACGATCACCCCGGGAATACTGAAAAGAGGGTGATCATCTGGAAGGGGTTCGGGAGTAGTCACATCAAGACCGGCACCTCCGAGCCAACCATTCTGAAGCATCTCCTGAAGAGCATCCTGATCCACTATATCACCTCTTGCAGTATTCACCAGCACTGCTCCCCTCTTCATCACTTGGAGTTTTTCCCTGTCCATGAACCTTTCCGTCTCGTAGTTCAGTGGAACGTGAAGAGAGATCACATCGCTTTGATTAAGGAGTTTTTCCAGGCTGACATACTCTCCGGGAAAGGCATCCCTTCTGGATCTGCTCCACCCCAGAATTTTGCAGCCAGAAGCTTTAAAGAGCTTTGCGGCTTCTATTCCTATACTTCCAGTACCAATGAATCCCGCTGTTTTGCCCCGCAGTTCAGTTCCCAGATCTCTTCTGGGATCCCTGATGGACATCACTGCAAGAGAAAAAGCAAGTTCAGCGACGCTTGCTGTGGAGTAACCTGGAACATTGGAAACCGCAATGCCGAATTCTCTGGCGGAATCAACGTCTATATGGTCATAACCGGTAAAAGCAACCGAGACGATACCTCCGACAAGACCCTTGAGCATTTCCCTGTCCACAGGACGTCTCACCGTTATAAGTGCATTGTGCCCATCAGGTTCATTCCCTGAATCAATGGACCAGCGGGGAAGAATTCTTTTAGCGACCCTTCCGGTTTCGGCAGGTGATATTCCAGGCTCCTGAAGGACGAGGAGTTTCTTCATTCAGACGTTCTCCAGAAGATCCAGCAAAAACTTGAGAAAGAGATCAACCGATGAAATACTCACTGACTCACCTGGAACGTGAACGTCGCTGATGTCGGGACCAAGGCTTATCATCTCCAGTTCTCCAACCCGCTGTCCGATTATGCCGCACTCGAGTCCTGCATGTATGGCTTCAACGGTGGGGTATGATCCTGAAATTCTTCTGAAGGATTCCCTTGCAGCATCAAGCAGCCCTGAAGACCTGTCCGGCATCCATCCCGGATAACCTTCTCCGGCGGTAACCCTTCCCCCGGCAAGCCTTCCAATGGCCGCTATGGTTTCCACATGGGCATTCTTCGCCGATTCCACGGCACTGCGTATGCTTATCAGTACTTTTAGTGTGCCCTTATCCCACGAGGCAATGGCAAGATTGGCGGAGGTTTCCACAAGATCATCCACTATCCCGCTCATTTTCTCAACTCCATGTGGAAGAGCCAGAAGGGTATCGATGAAAACTGAAGACGATTTCTCCGTTAACCTGGCGGAGGTTTCCACTTCTGTGCATTTGACCGTAATGGTTTTCTCAATATCAGCGTATTCCTCCAGGAAATCCTTCCTGACAATTGAGCAAAGGGTTCCAGCCCTGGCAGGATCCTCAACGGTCATCACAGCTTCAGCTGTTCTTGGAATGGCATTGTGCTTGCTTCCACCCCTGAAACTCACCAGCCTTCCTCCGAGAAGCTCCTCTAGCTGCCGGCAGAGCCTTGCAGTAAGCTTGATTGCGTTAGCATTGTCTGAGTTGATCTCCATGCCGGAGTGACCTCCGTTAAGACCATTGATTTCAACTTTGACCCCGGGACCGCTGTAATCCTCAAGCTCTCCATTAAGCTCTATCTCGACATCCCTTCCACCGGCACAGCCAATTATCACAACGCCCAGTTCTTCGGAATCAAGATTTATGAGCTTCCCTGCGGATATCCACTCCGGAGGAAATGCCAGGGCTCCAACAAGCCCCCTCTCCTCGTCGACTGTGAATAGGCACTCCAGAGGGCAGATCCCGGGATAATCACCATCAAGGAGCTCAAGCATCAGGGCAACTCCTATGCCGTTATCCGCTCCAAGGGTAGTTTCACCTGCCAACAGAAGATCCCCCTCAAGTTCCGGCTTGATGGGATCTTCCAGGAAGTCATGGGTACTCCCTGAGATCTTCTCCCCAACCATATCCATATGGGCCTGGAGAGCAACAGGTTCACCTGAGCCTGATTTTTTGATAAGAACGTTGCCCAACGAATCTGATAAAACTTCCAAATCTCTTTCACGGGCGAATTCAACCAGGTATTTGGAAATACCGGTTTCATTACCGCTCGTGTGGGGTATTTCACAGATGTCCTTGAAAAACCTCCATACCGGCTCTTCTGCTAATTCCTCTGGAAACATCACAACTCCTGTTCAAAGGCTCTCAGGAAATGGTCGAACACAACTTCCCCTGTGTTGAATCCCGGCCCGCCCTGAAGGGTTTTTTCTAAATCTATGCCATTAATGGTGAAAATTTCGGGATCTTCCCTGTAACACATGTTTCCGCTTTCTCTGTCAAACTCCGGATGAAATTGAGTACCGAACAGTTTCAGCTCCTTGTTGTAAAAAGCCTGGATCTCAGTATGTGCATTCGATGCGGTTACTACGGATCCCTCAGGAAGCTTCTTCACACGGTCATAGTGTGACTGCCATACTGCAAGGGAACCGAAAAGTCCCGGGACTGGCCAGGACGGCAGAAACTCCACAGGGATCCAGCCCAATTCCACCGAAGCACACCTCTCTACAGATTCCCTACCGGACAAGACCCTGGCTAAAAGCTGATGCCCGTAGCAGATACCCATTTGTGGAACAGAGGAGGAACAGCAGTTCCTGATGAAATCCGAAGCACCTGCAATAAATGGATGGTCATCGATTATTGAAAGGGCAGACCCGGAATGCACCACTGCCCTGAAATCTTCAGCCTCAAGCAAGGGGAAGGTATCACCGGCGGAAACTCTATGAACCAGCGAAGGAACACTGAACCATCTGCTTATGTTCGCTCCGGATCTGGAGTCAACGGAATAATCTAGAACCAGGACTGGTTTTTGCATAGAAGTAATCCCCCAGTGTAAATGGTTTCACACAACAATAACCAACAGACCGAAACAATTGCAACACGGGTCTCCGTTGCTTATCATACCATGGAAACGGAAGGGTGTATATGTCTCCTGGAATCATTGCAAGAAAGAACGGTTTCCCATGGTTCCGTCCCGTTCATCCCAGACGGAAGCTCCTCGTTCGTATGGACACTACCAATCACTGCAACCTCAGGTGTTCCATGTGCCCGATGCGTCTCTCGGACAACGACAGTTCAAGAAAATGGCACCACATCGAGCATGATGTCTTCAGGAAAATAGCAGGGGAAGTATTCCCCATATCACGCACGGTGGGTATTTCCTGCGGAGCAGAACCCCTTACCAACCCGGATTTCACGGAACACATGAAAACCCTGTTCAGAAGCGGAGTTCCCTACAGGGAGATGGTAACCAATGGAACACTCCTCTCCGAACAACTTATAAAAAGCATATTGGAGTACCCCCCGACAAGCATCTTCATTTCCATCGACGGGGCATCACCGGAAACCCACGGCAGTATAAGGGACGGCGCAGATCTGAACAGAATAATATCCATGCTGACGAAACTCATTGAATCACGCGGAAAAAGAAGATTTCCAATGGTGGGTTTCAGTACCACCCTTCAGAGGGATAACCTCCGGGAGCTTCCTGAAATAGTGGAGCTTGCGGCAAGAGTTGGTGCAGAGTCCGCTGGAGTAGTTCCCCTGGTTCCCTACGAAGGACTGGATACACTTGATAAAGTGGTAAGAACAGATTCGGCGGAGGCTTCAGAGTACATAAAAAAGGCTGAAGCGAAAGCGGCTTCCCTGGGTATTGCCTTTCATCTATCGGAAAGTGTTACCAGAGGAGATTCACCCTATCCCTGCCCCTATCTTGAGAGTACGGTTTACATAGATCCCGATGGCTCAATTTATCCATGCCCCTACTGGAACACGGAAAACCCGCTGGGAAACATCATGGATGGTTTCATGAACGTATGGAAAGGAACAACCTACACAAGACTCCGCAGAGGTGAATTCATCAATGAAGACAACTGCACCATCTGCCCGGAAATTACAAAAGGCGGAAGCGAAGTACTGAAGGGAAAACAGTAATCAGGGGAAAGCGGTTATCCCCATGAAATTCGTTATCTTCCAGGCGTCATCCTCAAGGGTCATAACAGCCTGCTGGGGTATCTCTGCTCCATTTGCGGTACGGAATATCATCTGAACGGTTGCTGTTCTATCGTTGATCGCTATGGAGTCGATCTCAAGCTCGTAGGGCACATATCTGGCGCTGATCATTGGAAGAGAGAGGGTTTGGGCAAGATAACTCTCGGGCTCCCAATCTTCTGCGGCCTCCAGATCAATGGCGTAGCCTGCGTTGGTGAGTCTGCGCATTGTTCCCTGAGGATCGCGGTCAAGGCTCTGCTTGATGGTGTTAAGCATAACTTCAACCTGATCAACGGCCCCGGATGAAAACATAGTTGCAGCGGTTTCTCCGTCTCCGGTCTGCAGTGCCTGCATGAATTGCGCTATGCCCACCCTTACCAGTGAGTCGGCTACCGCATCTTCTGCCAGAGCTGCACCGCTAAGAATCAGCGTAATTAAGAGTACAGCAAGGTTCATCATAAATCCCCTCTCGAAACAAGCTGTCCACAGGCATAATAGAAAAAGCCTGAGCAACACGCAAGGGGCAACCTTTTACAGATTTTCTCCCCAAACAATAAGAGTCGTTTTCAGACCTTCAAGTGCAATTGCCATTCCCTCAACTGCAATCCATTCCCTTTTTGAGTGAAAAAGCTCTCCTCCGGTGGGGAGATTGGCGGTGGGAACTCCCATGAAACTAAGCCTTGATCCGTCGGTTCCACCGCGTATTGCACTCTCATGGGAATCGATTCCGCACCGTGCGAAACTTTGCAGCGCATAGTCAACGAGTCTTCTGTCTTTCTTAAGTATTTCACCGGGATTGCTGTACTGTTCCTTCATCTCAAGCTCTATCCCAGCCCCGGGAAACAGTGCAGAAAGACAGTCTCTGATGGCCTCCATCCTTCTTCTTCGCTGAATCATGCCTTCATTCGTAAAGTCTCTGAGAATGCACTTTACCACTGCTGATTCCGTTGTTCCGTTCACCGCAAGCGGATAGTCGTACCCCTGCATCCCTCTGCTGTTTTCAGGCATCTCCTCTGATCGGATCAAACCTATCAGCTCCCCTGCAATTCTCACGGCGTTGACCATTACGTCTGCGGCGCTTCCCGGGTGCACCTCTTTCCCCGATATTTTCCAGTCAGCAGACCAGGCATTGAAGGTTTGAGACGATATCTCCGTGACCTCCCCTCCGTCTACCGTGTAGGCAAAATCAGCCCCGAATCTCTCTACGTCAAAGTTGTCTACTCCCCTTCCAACCTCTTCATCGGGGGTAAAGGCAATAGAAACTGGTGGTCTGGGAACATCCGGATTATCAATAAGCCAGCTGCATGTCTCCATGATGATGGCAACGCCAGCCTTGTCGTCAGCACCAAGCAGGGTAGTACCGTCGGAAGTGATGATCGTTCCTCCAATGTATCTGTTCATGTCATGACACTGGGAGGGATCAATAACAAGACCGTTCTGCAGGGAAATCGGTTTACCATTCCAGTTCCTGTGAAACGTTGGTTTGACGTTCTCTCCGGGAGAATCCGGAGATGTATCCACATGGGCTATAAGGCCAATTGTTTCATGACCGCTTCCACCGGGAACCTTCGCATAAAGAACACCATGGTCTGACAGATAAACATCATCCATGCCCATCTCGAGGAGCTCATTCTCCAGAACCCGGAGAAGGTCGAACTGTCTGACAGAAGATGGTGAACCCTTTCCATCGGGATCGGAGGAAGTATATATGCCGGCGTACCTTGCAAACCTTTCAGCAAGAGAATTCATATTACTCCTTTCAAAGGATATTACCGGGATAGTATAATTGCCGGGAGAGAATCGAACCACGAAACAGAAAGCAGAAGAATTGAACCGTTTCCTCTCTGAAATGGACATTGCCAGATTCCTGGGAGAGAGCCTTCCCGGTGTGCGCAAAGCTCTTCTTGGGAGCAAGCTGAGGGCAATTCAAAAACAGGGCTGTATGGTCTATGCCAGGGATGATGTGCTGAACTGGATCTCGGAAAGTTTCAGTTCTCTCACCACGGAAACTCTGATGAAAGCCGACATTGCTTCAGCAGATCACGGCGGACTCGATCCATTCAGCTGTGGGATCACTCAGCTTCTGCAAGGCGGAAGGATTTACTTTCCCGAACACATATCCACGAAACCATCCGTCTTAAGATCCCTTTCTGCCAAGGCAGTGGAACTTGGTGCCGCTTATGACCAGTCGGAACTCCTCGACCAGATGGAAAAAAGAGAACAGGTCCTTTCCACCGCTCTTAGATGCGGAGCGGCCCTGGTTCATCCCCTGGAGATAGCCAGGATGTACGTGGAGCACGAACTGCTTTTAATGATGATACCGCCGCACCCGGTGCCATTCGGAGAATCCTCAGGCAGACTTACTTCAATTTTCTTTCTGCTGCTGTTTCCGGATCCACACAGACACGTTCATGTTCTTGCAAGAATAAACAGAATTCTGAGAGACAGTGTATTCATAGAAACCCTCCTTGAATCAATGACGGAGGAAGAGGTTACAAATGCCTTGAGACACAGGGAACTTCAGGTTATCAGTTCCAGTGTCAAAGGCTGAATGGAGGAACAGTGAGTTCATTTAAGGGAAGAGACATGATCTCTCTCAGGGACATGACCATTGACGATCTGTGGACTATCGTTAGAAGGTCTTCCGAGGTGAAGCAGGGCAGCCATGAAATGTGCCTGAGGGGTAAAACCGTTGCTTCGCTCTTCTTCGAACCTTCAACCAGAACCAGACTCTCCTTCGAATCCGCAATTCTCAAAAGCGGCGGCCAGGTATTCGGTTTTGCCGATCCCGGAGCGTCCTCGCAGAAAAAGGGAGAATCCTTCTCCGATTCTGTGAGAACGGTAACCGGCTACTGTGATGCAATGGTTATCAGGCATCCGGTAGAAGGGGCGGCAAGACTTGCAAGCGAGACAGCCACCGTACCGGTGATCAACGCAGGTGACGGTGCGAATCAGCACCCGACCCAGACTTTTCTCGATCTCTTCACGATCCATGAAGAATTCAACAGACTCGAAGGACTGAAAATCGGCATAATGGGAGACCTTAAATATGGCAGGACAGTACATTCACTTACCCACGCCATGTCAATGTTCGATGCCGAAATGGTCTTTATATCACCTCCCTCTCTGAAAATGCCACCGGCAATCCTGCGGGAGCTGGACGAAAAGGGAATCTCCTACACAACCGCGGAGTCCCCGGACGATGCCGGAGACATGAAACTGGACGTTCTGTACGTAACCAGGATCCAGAAGGAGAGATTCGGTGATCCCCAGGAATACAAGAACGTGGCACACAGTTACAGAATAGACAGAAACACCATAAAGAACCTGGGCGAACAGGTAAGGGTTATGCATCCACTACCCAGGGTCGATGAAATAGCCGAGGAAGTTGATTCAACACCCAATGCTATCTACTTCAGACAGGCCCACAACGGAGTCCCCACAAGACAGGCTCTTCTAGGTCTGGTTACGGGAGGTATCGAGTAATGGACAGGGCATACAAGGTATACGCCATTGAAAACGGTACCGTAATCGACCACATTCCGACTCCAATGGCACTGAAAGTGGTGGAGATACTGGGAATTGGCAACGAGGGGATCTTTACCATAGGGGTGGGTTTCCTGTCTAAAAGACACCCCAGAGGAAAAGACATCGTAAAGATTGAAAACAGAATTCTCCTTGAGAGTGAAACAGACACCATCTCCCTTATAGCCCCGGATGCAACCATTAACATTATCCGGAACGGGAAGGTAAGCGAAAAGAGAAGAATCTCCATACCTTCCATCATACACGGCGTGATGGAATGCCCTAATCCGAACTGCGCCACCAACAAGCTTGGAGCAGCAAGGCACTTCACCCTCGAGAACAGAGATCAGATGACATACAGGTGCTCCTACTGCGAAAGGGTTGCTGCGGTCAAACCTGAGAACCTCACAGCACCTGTCTGACTCCCGGCTCTTTGAAACAAAACGGGCCCCGGGAAAACCCCGGGGCCCATTCCTTATTCATAGAAGTCAGGGAGTTACAACTACCCTCTGGGCAGCCATGCTGTCTTCGGTCTGCATGACGATTGAATAGGTTCCAGCTGGAAGAGCAGGGATCATGGCGGAGTAAACACCCGAAGCCATCTCACCGTCTGCGATCGAGTGAACTGTTCTTCCCATTCCGTCGTAAACTGCTATACTGACCCTTTCCGGCTGGTCAACTGTGTATCCAATGGAAAACGCGCCGGAAACAGGGTTCCCCGAGATAAGCCAGACCTTTCTGCCATCAACGGGTGCTGATCCTTCATCCTCAATGCTCACAGGATTCCAGAGCACTGTAATGTCCTTCAGAGATGGTGTTGTGTTGGGATTGGAGGTGGCCAGACGAACCTGATACTGAAGGAAGCTGCCGCCCTGGGCTACAACTGTGGAAAGATCTCCCGAAGACGTTATCCAGGAACTCCATGAACCCATGCTGCCGGAGTTGTATGATGTCTTGAGCCTGAACGTCACGCTTGTTCCATCAGGAGTTGTACTGGCCCAGTAGATGTAGTCCCACTCAACCTTCGTCGGATCTTCCGGTTCGATGTTCAAAATGGAACTGGTAAGAAGACTGGGAGTGGTGAAGCCGCTAACCCTCCACCAGCTGACCTTGTCTCCATTGTAGGCACATCCAAGAACGTCCGGTACACCATCGCCGTCCATGTCACCTACAGAAACCCCGAGGGCACCGGAGAAAAACGAAGAAACCGGGAATGTTTCCCAGGCCTCCCCCATGTACTCTCTGTTCTTGCACCATAGTATTCTGTTCTCGTTGTATGCTGCCAGAGTGAGGTCGGGATAGCCGTCACCGTCCATATCGTGGGCCGTTATATCGTAGACTCCTGCTGCCGATGCCCCGTTCATCTGGTGAGTGGTCCAGGAACTCTGCGTATCCAGGTAATCATACCATCTGATGTTTCCGGTGCCTGAAGAAGAGGCAACTGCAAAATCGTCATTACCGTCATTATTGAAGTCGGCTGCGTTAACTGACACCGGATTGTTGTAATTCGCGTCGATGGTGTACTTAGACCAGGAGTAGCCGTAGGGTGACCGGGAAATGTAAGCACAAATATCGTCGGCACTATTACTGGCTGCGGCAATGTCAGGATGGCCGTCTCCGTTGAAGTCGCCCACATCGCATGTATATGCCCCGATGAGAGCACCATCAATGTAGTTGATGTTCCATGAAGAGCTGCCGCCGTTGTTCCTCCACCAGCACACATCTCCTGAATAGCTTGAAACTCCCACCAAGTCCATTAAACCGTCTTGATCTATATCCGCTGCCCTTATCTGTCTGGCGTCGAATCCCGATGCAATAGTAGTACTCAAGCCCCAACCGCTGGGAGAACAAAGGAAAAGGACGATCTTGTCTTCATTGTCGCTGGATGCTACGATGTCCTTGTAACCATTTTCGTCGAAGTCACCTACTGCAATGTATCTTGGAGTGCTGACTGAACCGATCACATGCTTGCTCCAGGCGGTTCCCTGACCATTGGTGTTCTCCACCCAGAAGATCTCACCGGAAACGTATGCACAACCTGCAGCATCCATGTCTCCGTCAGCATCTATATCCACAGCAATGACGTAGTATGGACCGTTGGCGGTAGCTATGGGATTTTCGTCTCTGTCCACTATCAGTTTCAATTGTCCGGGTTCGGTATCCCAATCCATTGCACCTGAAATGTCAAACCTGTCCTGCCAGTCAGTCACCGGTCCTGTAACACCAGGCCCACCCTGCCAGTCTGTTTGTGTTTCACTAGCCGCCAGCATTGATCCGGCGAAAACAATCAACGCTATTAATAGCATTAACTTCATTAAAATCCCCCTTTGTATTTGAAGTACATATATAAATACAGAGTGAGTATCTTTTGCTCTTTGCGGAACGTCAATACCCATTCTGGGGATAGAGTTCTCCCGGTGACTTGATCTTCAGATAGCGGTCCCGCTCGCTGAAAACACATCCGCAGTAAGGTTGTCTGTATAACCCTGCTTCTCTGGAAAGTACAATGGATCTTTTATAAAGATCCCGGAAGTCGAAGTGGAGATACTCGACTCCAAAGTTTTCTGCGGCTTCCATAGCAGCTCTTTTGATGAGTTCCTGGTTCTGATAAGGGCTTACTGTCAATGTTGTCGTAAAACAATCAAAACCACTTCCAGCGGCCTCCGAAGCTGTCATCTTCATTCTGTCCAAAAAACAGGAAAGACATCTGTTCTCTGCTTCAAGAAGCAACCTTACGTTATCCTCCAGAGGGTATTCTCTGAAAAAATCCACTGGGAGATTACATTCAGAAGCCCATGTTTCAAGGGTATTCAGCCTCCTCTGGAACTCCTTCCACGGATGAATTGAAGGATTATAGAAAAAACCTTGAACATCGAAATCATCTTCCCTGAGTTTTTCCACAACCGCAGTGGCGCATGGCGCGCAGCATATGTGCAACATTATACGCTTGCTCAAAGGGGAAGTACCTCCTGCCCTGCTTTCGTGTATCCCAAATGACGATAAGCAAGACCAGTTGCTACCCTTCCCCTGCTGGTTCTGTTCAGAAAACCCGTGGCAAGAAGGAACGGTTCAACCACGTCGATAAGTGTATCTCTCTCCTCGTTAAGAGTAGCGGCAATTGCAGACACACCAACCGGCCCACCTCCGTAGTGTTTGATTATCACAGATAGGTAATCCCTGTCCAGGCGGTCAAGACCCGCTTCGTCAACTCCGTTGATATCCATAGCTTCGATTGCGGTAGCTTCATCTATGGATTCTCTGCGCATTACCTGGGCGTAATCGCGAACCCTTTTCAGCAGCCTGTTGGCTATTCTGGGTGTTCCCCGGGAACGCATGGCCACGGAATTAGATCCGTCATCGGTTATTCCGGCTTCCAGTATCCCGGCAGACCTGCGAATTATCGTACAGAGCTCATTGGTATCGTAGAACTCGAGGTGCATGGAAAAACCAAATCTGTCTCTGAGGGGCCCGGTAATGAGTCCTGCTCTGGTGGTTGCACCGATAATGGTAAAATGACTCAACTCGAGCTTCACTGTTCTGGCATGGGGTCCCGGGTCAATTACCATGTCGATCTGAAAATCTTCCATGGCTGGATATATGTATTCCTCCACTATCCTTGGAAGCCTGTGGATCTCGTCTATGAACAGCACATCCCCCCTGGAAAGGTTGGTGAGAATTCCAACCAGATCTGCAGGTCGTTCCAGGGCGGGACCTGACGTACACACAATTTCAGCATCCATTTCTGCTGCTATTACATGAGCCAGTGTTGTCTTTCCAAGACCCGGGGGACCATGAAAAAGCAAATGGTCAAGGGGTTCCCCCCTCTCCCGAGCCGCCTGAACGGCAATTTTCAGATTCTTGATCAGTCGCTTCTGACCTATGTATTCAGAAAAATCCCTGGGGCGAAGCGAGGTAAACTCCCTCTCCTCTGCCGGATTTTCTCCTCCTCTTACAACAGATTCAAGAGACATTTCACGTCCTCGCCTTCATTGCTGCGCGTACGATTTCAGAAGGAGAGGCATCCGTGCCCGTTTCTTCCACAGCCTGATTTACCAGCAGAGACGCTTCAGAAGCAGGAATTCCCAGTTGTTCCAGTATGGCCCTTGCGTCGGCTGCACTGCCCGGTTGAGCAGAGGCTCCAGTGCTGTACTCCAGTTTGCTGAATGAATCCTGGAGTTTGGCAATGATCTGTTTGGCCCTGGAAGTTCCTATACCCGGCAGTGACTTCAGTACCGGGATGTCACCTGCAGCAATTGCCCCGGCAAGCTCTGCAGGGGGGATTGTCATTGCCTTTGCAGCAGCTCTTATACCTATACCTGAGACACTGATGAACCTTTGGAAAAACTCTCTGTCTTCAGCTGTTGGGAAAGCAACCGCCAATGGAACACCCCGGTTCCCCTCGTTAAGGATCTGAAACAACAGATAGAACCTGCGCAGTTCACCGGGAGCCACGCTCCTGGTGAAATAACCCGGGGTCAGAAGGCTGAGGGTAACAGGACCAGTTTCAAGGAAAATCTGTAACCCGTCTATTCCCTTCACTAGTCCTTTAACACTCTCAAACACGTTTTTCCTCCTCATAGAGGGCCAGAGCCACGGCAAGAGCATCGCTTACATCAACCGGTTTAAGCTCCTCTTTAATTCCAAATATTCTGCGAACCATTCCATTGACCTGTATCTTGCTCGCCCTTCCGTTGCCGGTTACTGCTTTTTTTACCCTGCTTGCAGGCAGGGATTCCACACGAATGCCCTTCAAACCTGCGGCAAGACACAAAACTCCCCTGGCGTGCCCCATGATGATTGCCGTGGCAGGGTGCCTGTAATGGGAGTAAATTTTTTCAAGCCCCATCACCTCGGGGTGGTAGCTTTCTATGACCCTGGCAATACCTTCATACAACTCGACAAGCCTGGGAGTAAGAGGATCGGAAGATATTGTCCTGATGGTTCCGGCATCTATCAGCCTGACCTTCCCTCCGGAGGCTGCGATGATTCCATAACCGGTAATGTTCAGCCCGGGGTCAACACCAAGTATTATCTTTTCAGGCAACTACTCCGCCATGTCGAAGTTCGAATAAAGAGCCTGAACATCATCGTGCTCCTCCAGCGATTCAAGAAGTTTCATTGCCTTCTCGGCATCTTTACCCTGAAGAACCACCGTATTTGAGGGAACCTTTGTAACTTCTGCGGAATCCACTTTGATCCCTGCGTTCTCAAGGGTCTTCTTTACATCGAAAACGTCATCGGGAGCTGATGTAGCAATGATCATATCGTCCTGAACCTGAACATCTTCAAGACCGGCTTCAAGACCGGCTTCAAGAACCTCATCTTCAGAATGAGAAGCTGCGTCTATGGTTATCTGCCCTTCTCTGCTGAAGAGATAGGCGACACTGTTCTTAGATCCCAGACTACCCCCTCCCTTCGTTAGAAGATGCCTTATCTCTGCGGCGGACCGATTCTTGTTATCGGTGAGAACCTCGATGATTATCGCAACACCTCCGGGACCGTAGGCTTCGTAGACCATCTCTTCGTAGGTTATTCCCTCAAGTTCACCGGTTCCCCTCTTGATCGCTCTTTCGATGTTGTCATTGGGCATGTTCTGACTTCTGGCGGTGTCTACGGCGACCCTTAGCCTGGGGTTCATCTCGGGATCACCACCGCCCTGTCTCGCCGCCACTGATATCTCCTTGACAAGTCGTGAGAATATCCTTCCCCTGGCGGCGTCAGCCTTGCCCTTCTTGTGTTTTATTGTACTCCATTTATTGTGTCCGGACATAGGTGTTCTCCTTTTTTATGAGTTCAAACAACTTGATTAGTTTAGAATGTATTACAGCCAAGGTCAAGCTTCCCCCGGGGCAAACTCGATTATCCGATCCCAGTCGTGCGCAGATCTCCTGAAAAAGCTGACTCCGGTATCTGCTATGTGCACTTTCTCCACCTCCTGGGTGCAAGGCAGAATCACCACGGAACTCCTTACAGCAGAAAGCACAAGATCGATCTCAGCAAGCCAGTCAGACTTTTCCGCTTCCTGCCCCACGGCAACACAACGCGCAAGGACCTCTGCATCTCCCCGGGAAATCGAGCCCCCACACACCTCCGGATACTTCCGGGATTTCTCCAGGATGGAGGGTAGTTGGGAGAGCTTCTCTGAAAGAGTAACGCCTATCCCGGGCAATCCGTTAACTGAAAACGCAGGGAACAGAAACTCCCGCCTCTCCGAGATACCTCCGGTTTCCCTGGTTTTACCCTTAAGCACTTCATCATCATACTTACTTTTGAACCTGAGTATGGTGGAAGTGAACTCATTTCTCACTGTTCTTTTAAGGACATGCACCGCAGCACTTACCCTCCAGAAAGGCAGGGCAGTCCCTTCTCCGTATCTTGCCCTCTGCTCGATGGAAATGGATTTCAAACCCGATTCCTCACCGAGCCAGCCGGCTCCGCAGTTGGAGCAGACGAATATAACATCGGTACCAAGCCCCCTGAGAAAGCTACCGCATGAACCGCATACAAGCCTGGTTACCCTCATACGTGGCTATCCGTTCCGGCATTCTTCCCTGCCATGTTCAGAAATCTCAGGGAAACAGCTCCCAGCCCCCAGAGAGAGAGAATGAAAAACATCAGCACAGGCCCCACCGAAAGAAATCCAGAGAAGATAACCAGCAGAATAAGAGGCAGCAGGCCAGCCCATATGCTTCCCAGTATTCCGGTAACTTTTTTCCAGTGTTCGTAATCTGCGGGGAAAGTTCCCCTGAGAACTTCTCCACTCACCCCGTCTACTACTATTCTGAAGCGTTTACTTCCAAGAGAATAGTCAACCGTCCACAGGGGATAATGAATCAACCGCTCTCTGGAACCTGTTACAGCCAGGTACATTGAACGCTGTTCAAGACCGACTCCCACACCTTCACAGAGCCTTGAAACATACTCTTCGGATTCAAAACGGGCCTGGGCAATGGATACAGCCGGATCCACAACATGAGCTTCCGCAGGAAGATGCTCCGAGTCGAATACCTTCAGAGGAAGTCTGGAACCAGACCTGCCCAGAGCCATTCCTGACAGGGCCATCTGTGAATTTTTCCCCAGTGAAGGTATCCCCAGAGGTTCCAGGTTGGCGGCACTGACGATCATGTCAATCTCATTGCTGATCTGGTGCTCTTCTGCCCTGATGCCCTTCCTCTGCTTGATGGTCCTCACAATTGATGTCTGCCCGCCACCGCCGTCGTTCTCGGCAAAGGTTTTTATCTGCCTTTCCTTGAACACAGGTTTCACACCGAAAACATAGCCGTCCACCCTGCATGAGATAAGCCAGAATGGTACGTATGCCAGGAAGGGCTTACCAACCCTGCACCGGCTGAAAACCCCCCTGGATACTTCTTCAAGCTTCCTTCCAACCGACCGGATTACCCCGGTGGCACCGGTTTCGGATTCAATAATGTAGCGTTTAACGATGCCTTGAAGCAAAAGCGGCGTATCACAGTGTGAACACCTGGTATTGGTATTTCCCTCACTGGTTTTCAAAAGTCCCCCGCATGAGGGACATTGCAGGGTAAGAAGATCACTCATGGGTTTTCCTGCGTAGTCTGTTCCAGATATCCGGGGCATATACCGCAGCGGCCATTCCCAGAACAGACGCCCAGAATATGGAAATGTTCCTGAGAAGGAAAAAAACCAGAAGAGCTGGAAGAACTCCAAGGCCGAATGCCCTGAAGGCCCAGTAAAAAGGATCGAACTTCCTGGAAGACTCCGGAGAGTCACCCAGGATCTTGCCACTCACCGCATCTACTATGGATCCCTGACCGGATGAAGAATCTATGAGAACCCAGAATGGATGATAAATGACACCCTGTTCTCCGATCAGGTCGGGGTCTACAGGTATTACTTTACCCTGGGCTGACTGCTCATCCCATATGCGTCTGTCTGCAGCGGGAGGCACGTATTTCTCCATCTCCGGATATGGCTGGGTAAAAACGGATGAAAGATCTTCAGGATCGTAGGGAAACCAATAGATAGATGCAGAAGCAACCCCACCAACAGGGAAAAGCCGAATGGCATCCTGCTTCGAAAGAACCGGTCGATGAAGATAGCTTTGACCGGTAAAACCCGTAATTATGGCCCTTGCTCCGCAGTACGAACAGTTCGCATAGGCATCCGGGGAGGTTACCGCGATGAAAGCTCCGCATTGTGTGCACTTAAGTTTCATCGCAGAATCCTCCCCGCTCTTTGCCCTGTTATTCCCCTGCTACTATAACCCTTGAAGTAACCACCCCTGAACCTGTCTCAAGCCTCACGAAGTGAACCCCTGAAGGCACCCCTGAGGTGTTCCAGAGAACGTTGTCTGAACCGCTCTCTGAAATGGAGGCAGACAGGTCGGCTATGGTTCTTCCGGACAGATCGAAAACCTTCAGTGATGCTCCTGCAAGGTCACAAGGCGTAATGAAAACCGGTATCACTGCTGTGTCAGTCACAGGATTGGGGGTTACAAGACCCAGGGTGGATACCGCCGGGGAAACCCCCTGGGAAAAGTCCTCTGCTGAAGACCCGCTGACCATGGCCTGCACAGGCTCTGAAGGCCATCCAGGTCCGAAGGAATCATCCACGGCCCATACCCTGAACCAGTGCTCGCCGTCGGCAACTCCGGTAACCGTATGCTGGGAAGATGCGATCTCATCTGCCTGAATACAGTTGGAATCCCATACATCCAGTTTGATGTCGTCAATATAGAGTTTGCAGGAGGAGCTGCTTCCGTAACTCTCCCACCGGAACATCAGTGTTTCACCCTGGAACTCGTCCAGTTCATGCACGTTGAACCGCCAGGTCATGTCATTCCTGCCGAAGGTCTGCAGGTAGTACCAGTTTGCTCCGGCGTCGGGACTGTATGAGAAAGCTCCCTGACAACTTTCAGGAGTGATGTTCTGCATTGACCAGAAGCTTATCCTTGCTCCGCCTCCGGCGGGAACCGTTACGGTTTCCTGCCATGTCATGGATCCGGTGCCGTTTGAAACGTAGCATTGAGGCGAGCTGTGATACTGGGCAGAGGTCATTATCCAGTTGACCCTGTCGAAGGGACCGCTGTCGCCGGAATCATCAAGGAGCACCTGATAACCGTCGAGTCTCTGAAGGGTGTAGTAGTCTGCGTCGGCAGCGTCGCTCCAGTCCACTGTAAAGGGAGGTGTTACAGAACCTATGGCATCCACAACAGGCACACCGGGTTCATGGGGATCGTAGGGGCACCCGGCAAGACACGCCGTTACCAGATAGCTTCTGAGGTTACGGCGGGAAAGCTTGACCACCTCGGTTGCAGAGGGCCAGAAACCCGCAAAAGACGCACCTGTTTCATGGTTCCAGCTCATGGCACCGTAAAGGGCATATGAGTGGTCTCTGGTGTTTCCCGAAGCATAGTAGAACTGTGCTGATGGATAGTGATCCTCTCCGGTTCCCCAGAGAACCATCATATCGCCCTGGGTCTGATACTGGGCAGCGTGGGTAGTCGGATCATCGGTCCAGCCCCAGGGATAGATCAGAGCATTGGAATAGCAATGGGTGGAGTGCATCTGGTCAGGCTCGTGGGTCTGCCAGAACGTATCGATATTCGATGACTCAGGCTCTGAAAGAGGGCCGGTTCCCCTGTAGGTTTCAGAAGAAGGATCACCGCTGGAACCTGAACCGCCCCAGGCCACGGACCAGTTCCTGTTCAGATCTATTCCATTTCCTCCGGCGGAGAGATTCCGGTTCTTCCTGTGCATGCCGCCGCCGCCGGGGGATGTGGTTTCGTTATAAACCCAGCCGTCCACATTGTTGCATGGAAGACACCATATCTCGCGATTCTCAAGGAGCCAGGTAGCCTGGTATCCGCAGTAGCCGTTCCTCTGATAATTACTGCAGAGCCACATCATCCAGTAGCGGATGTTACGCATTGAAGCGCCTTCACGGGCATGTATGAGGCCGTCGTACCAGGCGTTGGCCATTGAGGGGTCATCGTCGTTGAAGCTGTTGTTGACGGATAGTTTGACAACCCTCTGGGGCCGTCCTTCATAGGTATTGCCTATGGACTCCACGGATGTGATGGAAGGATTCGCTGCAACCAGAGAATCGATCCAGGCATCTATCTCGGCCCATGTGTAGAACCCCCCCATGGAACGGCTGCTGCCGTTCAAGGCCCTGTAATAGCCTTCCATATCAGCTATTCTCGTTTCAGCGGAAAGCCCGTTCTCCAGAAGCAGAGACCTCTCGTATGATCCTGCAACGAAGTCCACCGAGCCGTCCCTGTAAATCTGAACCACATCGAAACCCAGCCTGGCGAAAAGCTCCTGCTGGGAATCGGACAAAGGGTTGAAATTCATAAGAGAATAGATCTCCCCTGCAAACACAACCGCAGGTATCACAACCACTAAGAACAGATATTTCAATGCATGCCTCCTGAATGAAAAATACGGGGTAATACAGGTTTTATAAATAATAAGCAAAGCAGATGCAATCGGATGAATAGGGCCGGAAGTCGCTGATTTTTGTATCTTTCCCAGGTAGGAACAAGTTTAAATCAATACGGAGGAAACCATGAAAACCTTCAAGGAACAGATACGGCAGGGAATCCCAGGTGAGATGCCGCCCATGCCGAAATCGGAAGAAAATGTAAACAGAGCTCCCGCCAGACCGGATATCCTTACAAAGAACGAGAAAAAACTCGCCCTGAAAAATGCCCTCAGATACTTCCCGAAGGAATGGCATGAAACCCTCGCCCCTGAGTTTGCAGAAGAGCTGAAAAGAACCGGCAGGATCTACATGTACAGATTCCGGCCAACCTATGAAATGAAGGCAAGGGCCATTGAGGAGTATCCAGCTGAAACCTCCCAGGCTGCTGCGATCATGCTTATGATCCAGAACAACCTTGACAAGGAGGTTGCACAGCACCCTGAAGAACTTATAACATACGGCGGCAACGGTACCGTGTTTCAGAACTGGGCTCAATACCTGCTCACAATGAAGTACCTTTCGGAAATGACAGAAGAACAGACACTGGTTCTTTACTCGGGACATCCCCTTGGTCTCTTCCCCTCCCACAAAGACGCTCCGAGAGTGGTTGTGACCAACGGCATGGTCATACCAAACTACTCGAGCCAGAACGACTACACGAAGATGGCTGCTCTGGGCGTAACAAGTTACGGTCAGATGACAGCAGGCAGCTTCATGTACATAGGTCCCCAGGGAATAGTACATGGAACTACGATCACCCTTCTCAACGCAGGCAGAAAGTATCTGAAAACCGGTGAGGCCGGCCTTGAGGGAAAAGTATTCGTAACAAGCGGACTGGGCGGCATGAGCGGTGCCCAGGCAAAGGCTGCTGTTATTGCCGGCGCTGTGGGAGTTGTTGCAGAGGTCAACCCCAAGGCCCTGAATACCAGATACGAGCAGGGCTGGCTCCAGGAGGTGGAGGAAGACCTTGACAGGGCGGTAGCCAGGATAAGAAGAGCCAAGAAGGAAGGCAAACCCCTTTCACTTGGATTCCTTGGCAACATAGTCGATCTATGGGAAAAACTCGTGGATGAAAACGTTCAGATCGAACTTGGAAGTGACCAGACAAGCCTTCATAATCCCTGGATGGGCGGTTACTATCCTGCGGGGCTTTCACTTGAAGAGAGCAACCGCATGATGGTGGAGGAACCTGAGAAGTTCAAGGAAAAAGTAAGGGAATCCCTGAGAAGGCACGTGAAGGCTGTAAACACCATGTGTCAGCGGGGAATGCACTTCTGGGACTACGGAAATGCATTCCTCCTCGAGGCCTCCAGGGCAGGTGCCGACGGGATACTGAAAGAAGACGGCACCTTCGCATATCCGTCATACGTTGAAGATATCATGGGCCCTGTCTGCTTTGATTACGGTTTCGGCCCCTTCAGATGGGTTTGCACATCGGGAGATCCCGATGACCTTAGAAAAACCGACAGAATCGCCGCAATGGTTCTGGAAAAAATGGCACAGGATGCCACCGATGAAAACAGGCAGCAGCTTCTGGATAACCTGCGGTGGATCCGCCACGCCGAAGAAAACCGTATGGTGGTTGGCTCTCAGGCTAGAATCCTCTACACCGACTGGGCAGGAAGAATAGCAATAGCCACCGAATTCAATAGAGCGGTTTCCGAGGGAAGAGTATCCGCTCCCATAGTCCTTGGCAGAGACCACCATGACGTTTCCGGTACCGACAGCCCCTACAGGGAAACCGCCAACATAAGAGACGGCTCCATGTTCACGGCAGACATGGCAATTCAGAACGTAATAGGCGACTCCTTCAGGGGAGCCACCTGGGTAAGCATACACAACGGTGGCGGAGTCGGCTGGGGCGAGGTCATCAACGGCGGGTTCGGAATGCTCCTCGACGGTTCACAGGATGCTGGAAGAAGAGCAAAATCCATGCTAAGCTGGGACGTGGGCAACGGTCTTGCCAGAAGAAGCTGGGCAAGGAACGACGGTGCTATCTGGGCGATAAAACAGGCAATGCAGGCTGAGCCCCTAATGAAGGTAACCATTCCTGAAATAGCCGACGATGAAGTTCTGAACCAGTTCTGAACAAACAGACAAATACTCCCCCGGAATGCGAGAAGGTTCCGGGGGTTTTCCCGATTATCAGAAGGCAATATCCACAGAGGAGGAATGAGAAACTGTTAACCCGCTGTATTACACTTAGCAAGCCGCGTCAGTCTTTATTGCCAGACAATTATTGCTTCTCTATTCAGAGTATGAAGCTGCAGTAATTGCTGAAGATATCTCCTGTTCTTTTGAGTAACTTCAGGCTCGAATTCATTATATGCAAAAAAGGTAACAAGCCCGGGTATTGATTCAAGAATCGGTTCGCTATCATAGACAGGTCCACTCTGTGTTTCTGATAGCTGCCTGACAGCAAGCTTGATAGCAATAGGGGTCTCTACTGCGATTTTCCCCTGGCTGTAACCCCACACTGCTGTTGCAGAAAAAATGCATAAGGCAGTTGCTATTTTTAAAATATTTTTAACTCTGAATTCTCTAAGTAATGCGAATAAATACTCAAAGAGACCAGCAGCAATAAGACAAAGACCAACAGAAGGCAGCCAAAGAAAAGTTTTCTGTACCCAGACAAAAGGAAATGGAGCAAGAGAGACAATAGTAATAAAAGCGCCCATTCTGACAGTCTTAGGCAATCTTCCGGAAATTGCAGTAAGCACCAGCAGAGCAATGCCAACGCTACCAGTCACCAAATTAGCTGGAACGGAACCAGGAATTCCCCAATTAAACAAACAGGCCATTTTAACAAGGTAACCTGTACCGATTTCAGCAGGAACCACGAGGTTTGATGATATGAGCGGTTTTGTCAACATAAGAATGATAAACAGCCCACCGCCCCCAAGCCATAGAAACCGTCCATCCTTGCACACAGAAAGAAAGTCTCTACCCATAGCAATCCAGCACCAGCCAAAAGACAGGGCTAGATATGGTAATGATGTTTCTTTTGCAAAAGAACCCACAGCAGCCGTTATCAGGGCAAGTATGAGAAAGCGGTTTCTCGCCTTTGAAGAGCTGAAAGCTTTGTCACATAGCATAATCGTAACAAGAACGAAAATACCTATCAGTCTGTCATTTCTACCTGTAAAGGAAACAAATGAGAATGTCTGGGCGGGGTGGAGCGCCCACAAGGTCAGTGATAGAGCAGCAACAATCAGGCCAAATCTCTTCCTGAGCAGATATAGCAAAAGACCGAATGTAATCCACGACAGAATAAAATCGGTAAGATGATAAAACCTGTAATCATTGCCATATAGTGTGTAATCAGTGAGAAATGACATACTGTAAATAGGCCTTGTGAAACCATGCTGGATCGATTCAGTCAATGTCCATTCAACCGTATTCTTACCACTGAATACAAAAGGCATAAGGAACCGTGCAGTTGTTTCTGAGTCAAAAGGAACACCAAAAACAAACGAGTGTTGAAGAACTGTGATTGCCGGGTATAACAGCATCAGTATCAGCACAAAATACTTATGTTGAAAGCGACTCAAGTGACCTGGCTCCATCGTTCCTTCCAGTTTCCAGAAGAGTTCCGAGATTGAAAAACACATGCATACATTGCTCTGCCCTGACCTTTGGTCAAGACGTTCTTCAATTCCGGAACCGGTGATCTGAAGCCGGAAGAGCTGCACGCAAGGGAGCGGAGCGGTTAAACCTTAGTTCGATTATCCTTCTGGGTAACTCCTTATTGTAAACACAATATGGAAAATATCAGACCTAGTCTCTTGAGAGCCCAGGGAGCGCCCAGCACGAACAAGATGGACACAGGTCGTGCTTTCCCACAGCTGGATTCCATTGAATCTCCCGCTTTTCTGCATTGACTCAGTACGTGAGATATCGGTGACATCTCATGATCCCAGTAGGTACTCAGTTAGCATACTTGGAGTTTATTTACCGCTGGTAGCTTGAATTTCTTGCTTTATTTAAAGAGATATAGTATATTAAAATATAGTTATGGCTACAGGAAGCAGATCCTGTCGCTGTCACTTGTATACTGTCCGGCGGTGTGCCGGGCAACTTTGAATCGGAAGAAAATATGAAAATGTACGTAGGAAACTTGGCCTTCTCGGTTACCAACAGTGAACTGGAGAATCTTTTCAGCCAGTGTGGCACTGTTACCAGTGCACAGGTAATCACCGATCGTGAATCAGGAAGGTCAAAAGGATTCGGATTTGTCGAGATGTCAAGCACATCCGAGATGGAGTCAGCAATCGAGAAATTCGACGGCTCAGAGCTCGATGGCAGGTCCATCAAGGTTAACAAAGCCAAACCAAGGGAAGAGCGCCCTTCCAGATACTAAGCTCAAGATACATTAAAGAGGAGGCCGGCATTTTGTCGGCCTCCTCTTCGTATGGAGTCTTTTCCCAAAGGTATTTCTGATACCGCGCAGAAAACGGTTTTCGTGCCGGGAAGGTCTGCTCTTATACAGCATTCCTTTATAGATATGTGTATCATGCGAAAAGGAGGGAGACTGTAGTAATGAAAACCAACATCAGTAAGAACAAAAAAGATTCTAACGGCAAAACAGCTGGAAAAATCAGATTCATTATAATCGCAGTTTTCTCTCTGCTTGCATCTTACGTCTCTTCCGCTTCTCATTATGAGACAATATCTTTTATCCCGGAAGAGGGGATTGAAGAGTTCATTGTTGAAAAACTGGACCTGACCTCATTCAGGAATTCCCTTGGACCAGCCAGGAGTCCGGGTATGCGCTACTTTTCCGACATGGGTTTGGCACCAACTGAGATATCAGAGGGAAGAATCGTCTTTGAAACTGAAACCTGGTACTACTGTATTGAGTTGATTGAGCGCAGGGACATAAATCACGAAGGAGTTGAAGACATTCAGATAACTTTCACAGATGAATCCATTGAAGGGACTTACTTAACCGAATACATTTACCTCCTGACAGGTCTTTCAGATGAATCTGACCTGATTGCAATTGCCTATGGTCCATCAGGATATCTTCACAGCGAAAGAGATCCTGGAATGAGTGAAGGACTGATAGTCCCCTGGAGCGAGCAAAGCGGACCATGATCAGGTACCCCATATTGAAAACTTTTCGAACTATTTCATTAATGGGGCCTGGCACCCCTGTGGATGCTTATGGAACTGGAGCTGCCTTCTCCAGTCAGTCAGTTGACTATCTTCTCCTATGAAGACCTTTAGTACTCTGCAAAACCGGTCAGA
>CAZRCS010000003.1:0-37020 GCA_964598645.1 uncultured bacterium
GATTCGGTGTGACCCACTGCAACTGGCACCCTGGCACAGGCGGGAAAGACCTGGAAACTTCGTCCCAGTATCTTCACGGTCTCGTTCACAAGCTTGAGTTCCTCATCGGTGTATCCTGTGAATCCTGGATCTCCGATTTCACATATGACGTTTCTGTGGAAGCCCCCCGGTAACGGTTCTCTGTTTTCCTGGTTTTTTAGTGTTTCTATCCCACTTCGACCCGCACCTGATACAGACTGGTAGGTGGAGACTGATACCCAGGAGATTTCAGATAGCTCCTGCAGGGGAGCCAGAGCCATCACGAGCTGAATGGTGGAACAGTTCGGATTGGCAATGAGTCTGTGTTCCTGGGTAACCGAAGAGGGATTTACCTGTGGGACCACCAGGGGAACCTGGGGATCCATCCTGTAGGCTGAGGAGTTGTCTATTACATAAGCCCCTGTTTCCAGGGCCAATGGAACCCACATTCGAGCGGTTTCTGATGATGTTGCGCCCAGTATTATGGTGCCCTTTTCCAAAGATGATTTTTTTATTATTTCAACAGGAAGGGTGGAGCCTCTGAATTTCAGGGTTTTACCTCTGCTGTTCTCCGATGCGAAAAGTTTTAAACTGCTTATAGAAAGGTTGCTCTCCTGAAGAACCGAAAGCATTTCTCTTCCCACAAGACCGGTGGCTCCGGCTATTGCGGCCTTGATCATTCCTATGCCTCCCTGTTTGTCCGTGCTGCACTGGCGCTGTCTATACCTGTAATATTGCTTTTTTTCGGATGTTCAGGCACCAGACTTCACAGGCCGGGAGGACTGTCCACCGGTGATGTGCCAGGCTCAGCCACCCCTCAGGTGAATCCCATGGCAACCGCTGAGACCCCATCCATTCAGCTATTTCACGGGGTTTCAGGCGGCGACGCTAGCCGTCACATTCCTTTGCACGCACCCCATCTGAGTGATCTTTCCTATTCCCCTGAAACCTGTCCCGCTGAACCGGGGATGATATGCCTTCTCGAAGCAATACTCAAAAGCGAAGGTGCTCCTGCGGATCTGTCTGCGCTTCCATGGGTGGAGAGCAGTTACTCCATTGGGGACTATTCCCGTGCAGGTGCCGCCGGACCCTGGCAGTTCATGAGCGGAACCGCAAGGGATTTCCACATGAACATGACCGAAGACGTTGACGAAAGATATTCCTGGGCATCCTCCACCAGAACCGCATCTGAATACCTCTCATATCTCCACAGACGTTTTTCAGACTGGCATCTGGCCCTTGCCGCTTACAACTGCGGTGAGGGTGTTGTTCAGAGAGCGCTGTCGGATGCATCCAGAAAAGAGTACGGGATGATAGAGCTGCCTGGGGAAACCGATGCGTTCGTTCCCAGATATTCAGCCGCTCTGCAAGCTCTCCAGAGCAGGGAAAGAGATGAACCTGAACTTGCTGTTATTCTGGTTCCGCCTGGTCTTGACCTAAGGCTTCTTTCCGCAGAATCAGGTATCGAACCGGACCTGATGGCTGAATACAACAGGGGTTTTCTCAGGGAGACTACTCCCATAGGACAGAGGAACTGGGAAGTCGTGGTTCCTTCCGCAAGAGCATCCGTTGCCTTCCGGGCAGCCTGGACGATTGACAGGAGGGACTACCTGGTGAAACCGGGAGACAGCTGGTCATCGGTGGCAGATGCCCTGGGTGTCAGTGCATCGGATCTCATGGCTGCTAATTCTTCGTCGATGCCTCAACCTGGTCAGTACATGTTCCTTCCCCAGAGCGGCAGAGTTCCAGTTAACTCCGATGCAGCTGAAAGAGCTGGTTTTTATCAGTACACGGTCAGGTCAGGAGATACGCTTGGAGGCATAGGGGCATCAATTGGAGTATCTTCCAGGGAAGTAGCTGCCTGGAATGAAATCACCACTTCGACTGTCATATATCCCGGCCAGAAGCTTCTTCTACGGGGTGTACCCCCTGAGGGCGCTGCCGGGCAGGTTGAAATAGTCACCTCTGACACTGAAATTACCCACACCGTTGTCGAGGGAGACACCATGTGGGATTTGGCTGTGCGGTACGGCGTATCTGTGGATCAGATAATTGAACTTAACGAAAAGGAATCATCAGCTTTGTCTATTGGCGAGACCTTAATAATCAAACCGGAGTAGGTGTCATGTCTTTTCTCTTTGGATCAAAGGCGCAGAGAACATTCAAGAAAATTCAGGATCTGGCTTCCAGTGATATGGTGGATCAGGCGGCGGTAATGGTCGAGGAGGAACTGGATACCCTTCTTGAGGACCACGACATCTCGTCCAAACTGGTACCTTTCCTCATGGATATCGGTCATCCTGATCTCGGGGGAAGAATAGGCGAGAGTATCGTAAGAACCCATTCTGACCTCCGTTTGACGATAACAAGGCTTCTGGAGGAAAAACAGGCCCAGTTTCCCCGCTCCATAGAGCTTCTCAGGGTAATATGGAAGAGCAGGCTCCATCAGAGGGATTTCAACGGCCTCATGGACATTCTCGGAAGGACCGAGAGGGTAACGGTAAGCCGTTTTTCCGATTCGATAGAGTCATCTGCACAGGCTCTGAACGGAGTTACCGGCCGGGAGCTTGGCGCTGGAATTGATCGGATACTGGCCTGGGCAATTATTAGTTTGCACAGGGGAGATCCTTCCGCGGCTATGGATATTTTAGTTGATGCCGCTGAAAGGTGCAGATTCCCGGAAGAAAGCCTCTCAAGGCTTAGCGGTTGGATAGCGGCAAGAACAAGCGGCACCGACATGGAAGTTAACCTGAAACGGGTTCAGGTACTGACAGCCATTGGAGACCGCGAGAGGGCCATAACAGAGATACCAAGTCTCTACGAAGCCGAGAAGGAAATCCTTGACAAAGCGATTTCCCTGGTTGAAAAGGAACTTGTTCCCAACGACAAGACCCCCAAATCGAAAATATCCCTTGCCAGACTCATGGGCAGAGCCGGCAGAATAAACGAAGCATCTCTCATTCTTGATCCCCTGGTGGAGAAACACCACGATTCCTCAATCCTGGAACAGGCCGTTACCGGCATGGTAATCGGTTCTTCCGGTTCTGCAAGGGTTCACCTGCTTCAGGCCAGACTCAGGCTTTTCAGGGGAGAGAACACCCAGGCTCTCGATTCCATCGAAAGGGCTTTTGGATGCCCGGATGTTGCTGATTCCCCCGTGGTTGACATCTGCAGGAGTTTCATAGAGAGCGGCATAGACCGTGACGGCCTTGTAACGGGTAAACTCGGGGAATTCCTCGTGGAGAAGGGATCCGTTGAAGAAGCGGTGAGTATTCTTGCCCTCAGTGTAAGAACTGATCCTGAATGGGTTTTCGAAAAACTGCAGCAGCTTCTGAAGAGAGACCGTACCAGTGCTGCGGTTCTAACACTGCTGGCGGTGGTACTGCTGGTTTTGAAAAGGGGCGGAGAAGCAGCTGCAACACTGAAACACCTCTCCGCAAGGAAGGATGTTAAATCGAAGCAGGACATAGTATCGGTCCTCTCCGATTTCGATTATCTGATGCCCGAACACGTTGAGCTGAGAAGACTTCGAGCTGCATCAGGATCATCAAACGGAAGAGCATCGGAGTCAGCGGGTGACTGGATAGAGCTTCTTATTAGCGGAGAAAAAGTCGGCCAGGATGGCTGTATGGTAATATTCGACAGCGGAGCATACAAAAAGAGGGCGGCTGAGATCGTCGAATCCTCATTTAAACCTGATTCTCTCGCTGGAGAACTTGTTCTGGCAGCTTCAAAGATCGAAGCCGGAGTTCCAGAGGAGAGTTCTGAGCACCTCATACAGGCCATGGAATCTCCGGAACTGGTTGACCGTGTTACGGGACTGGTTGCTTCTCTTCCATTCTCTGCAGTTGCCGCAATGAATCCCGGCAAGCTTTTCAAGTCCCTTAATGACAATAACCGTGGTGATGTGGTTGCCAAGCTTCTTCCCCTGCTTGCATCAAGCGGCAGCGAAGAATGGATGGATGACCTTGCGTCAGAGATGATCCTCAGGTCAGACAGGGAGACTGCTTTCTTCAGAATGCGTTATTTCATCGAGCTGGGCAAGCCGGGTACAGGTGCTGCTGCGGTAAACGGACTGCACGTGGAAGAAGGCAACCTGACCAGTCTAATAGAAGGCTGCAAAGCGTTTGTTGCCGGTGATATGCAGTTGGCAACCTCACATCTCTCAAAGGCTGCTTCCAACGAGGAAACCGCTACACTGGCCAAGAACGTTCTCGGAAATGTCATAGAGAGAGAGAAGGGCTCAGCGAAGGGTGCAATTGCCCTTGCCAGGGCAGAGATAAGCACAGGTAACATCCAGGGTGCTTCTGAAGTTCTGAAAACTCTTCTCCGCGAGAAGGATGTTCTTGAGTTTCTCGAGGAAGCGGTCAGGGAAGTCCCGGCATCACATGAACTCCATGGCTGCCTGGCTCTTGCCAGACTCTTCTCTGGTAATCCGGAGGGTTACCGTGAAGCCGCGGGTACCGCCCTGGAAGGTGAATCCGGTATGGCAGAAGAACTGGTTTCCAGAGGGGCTGAGTTTTCTCTGGAGAACGACTACGCAATTGGAATGGTTTTTGCTGCTGAAGTAGGTCTTGCGAATGTTGAGAATTTTGATCCCATGGAACTTCTTTTTAAGGCTCTTTGCCTCGATCCCGGTCTGTACGGCAGGGTAAAGGCTCTTGATTTCACAAATGATCTGCTTGCAATGCTTGTTTCGCTTGCAACTACTGACGCTTCTGGTTTCACAGCTCTTGAGATACCTTCCTGGGCCACCATACCCGTGGGAATGATAACTTCATCCAGGGAGGAGTGGTCAAAACAGAAGGCTGTTCCTGCCCTTATTCAGCTGGAGATTCTGGCAGTCTCCACAGGCCACCACGGCGAGGCCCATGAGATAAGGAAAGTGCTGGCCGAAGCCGGAGAGGACCGGTCTGAAGCATTGCTCCATGATGCCATGGAGAACCATGACCTCATTACGGACTTCCTTAAGCTCTGCACTGATTCAGCTACAGCCGCTAACTCGATGGACAGGCTTTTCCCGAATGGCATTTCAGATGCAGATGAAAAACTCGTTGAAGAAGCAGCCCAAATGCTTCTGAGATGTGGTCCCAAGGATTCTCTTTACAAGTTCACCAAAGACCTTTTCGAAGCCGGCAGTGATGCCTTCGGTAAAACGGCTGGATTCATCGTGGGCGAGTATGTCCCCACCGCCGGTGAAGAAGGATCGCTTTCAGTTGCCCAGGTAGTGGAGCTGCTTCTGATGTCAGGGAGATACTCTGAAGCCTTTTCCATGGCCAGGGGAGATGCCGAGCTTCTGGCCAGGGTAAGGGATGAGGTCTCCGAGCACGACTCTGGATCCGACTCTTTTGAAAGTCTTCTGCGTTCAGGAAGAGAGAGAGAGGTTCCCGAAGATGCAGCACCCATGGTTCGCGGTGAAGCCCTCTGGCGTTCAGGGGAGAGACAGGCGGCGTGCGGAGTGTGGAGAAAAGCCTACGCGGAAACCTCTGATCCTGTGTTCCTTTCGCGTTTGAGCTACGCCTACGAGTGCATGGGAGCCGCCTCTGATTTCGCAGCAACCAGGCGTCTGCTATCCGAAAATCATCCGGAGCACCTTCTTCGAACGGGAAATACAGGACAGCAAAAGAACAAACTTGCAATGATTACATACAGTATCAGGTAAAGGAAAGTTGGAGGAGAAAATGGCTGACAAACCCAATGGACTGACTACGGAACAGTTGCTGATCGAACTTGGCAGGGTCGTCATGGGGCTCGGTACGAAGATCGATTCTCTTGGTCAGAAACTGGATGCCATACACGAGGTTCTGTCCAGGGAGAGTACTTCTGAGGGCACAGAAACCCCTGAACCGCTCAGTATAGATCCCCTTCTTGAAAAACTTGACTCAATTCATCAGGTCCTTTCCACAGGCCAGCCCGTTGCTTCTGATGGCGCAGCAACTGCTTCACCCCTGGACATTCAGCCTCTTCTGGACAAGCTGGACGAACTCAGGGAGGCGATGAAAGCCTCAGCTGCTGAAAAGACTGATGGCGAAAACGACTCTTCTTCACAGGTGGATATGACTCCCCTGGTGGAGAAGTTCGACGAGATAAAGGCAGTGGTTGAGAACATGAATGCCTCCGATGATCTGAAAGCTCTGGTGGAGACTCTTTCATCGTCTGTTGAGAAAATGCCTTCCACCCTTCTGGAAGGTATGGAAAATCGTCTTGATGCAATAACCGGGAAACTCGAAGAAATTCAGATAGCAGCAGCAGACAGGAACTTCGTGGAAACCATTACAGGCTCCATGGACAAGGTCAGAGAGGGTGTGGAAACCTCAGGTACCGATGTGGTCAAGGCCGTGGGAGAGATACCTGTGAAGATAGATGGAATGGCCAGTGATATAGCCGATTCCATGAACAACCTCCAGAAAAAGACCGGCGAAGTGCTGGAAAAAGCGGAGGAATCCCTGGAGAATGCGGACAAGTCATTGGAGAAAGTGAGAGAAGAACTGCAGAAGGGACTGAAGCTGAACACGGATATGACCGGACAGATGGTCGAGATAACTTCCAGATTTGCCGATCGTGTGGAGGAAGATAAGATCTCAGACCTGAACTCCAGGGCCGTTAAGCATTTCAACAACGCTGAGTACAAGGAAGCTGACAAGCTCTTCAAGGAAGCCTTGAATCTCAAGCCGGACAATCCTGAGCTTCTCTGCAACTCAGCCAACGTACTTGCGGCAATGGAAGACATGGAAGGCGCGGAGACTCTTTTCAGAAAAGCACTAGGGGAATCTCCTGAACTCGAACCTGCTCTTTCAGGCCTGGGTCTGATCATGGTGAAAACACAGAGGGCTGAAGAAACCATAGAATTCCTCAAGAGCACCATATTGAGTGGTGAACCCTCAATCCGGACGACCATAGCCTATACACGGGCACTGGCTGCTCTGGAGCGCCACGATGAGGCTGTGGAGCTGCTTGAAACGGCCTTGAGAGGTGCCCCGGACAATCCTGAGATAAAGGAAGAGCTTGCTGGTTATGGTTACGAGGAAAAGGACTAATTGAAAAGGGTTCTATCTGCATTCCTGCTTGCAGCAGTAACCAGCTGCAGTTGTTCCAGAGAGGTGGTTCCGGAACTCACCTCCGGGGAAATCAGCGAACAAATGTCTATGGAAGCGGAATCCCTTTTTTCTGCAGGTGAAGCTGGGGAAGCAGCGGAGCTGTATCATTCAGCGGCTCTTTTTCTTGAACCAGGCTCTCCGGAAAGACTAGAACTTGCAGAGAAGGCTCTTGAGGCATCTTCCGGTGTTTTTCCGGCTGCTGCCCGTATTCTTCTGGAATCAACGGATGAGATGGCTCCCTACAATGCCCTGAGAGAAGGGGGGGCTGCTGTATGCGCCGACCTTCTCCCCGGTCTCCAGGCTGGCAAATACCGGCTCCCCGAGTATCTTTCCCTGATGGCCGCAGAGTCCATTCTCACAACAGATCCCGGTCTCGCTTCTGTTTTCCTCAGTTTCACAGATACCCTTCCGGGAACGGCCGGGAAGGATCTCCTCATTTGCAGATACAGAGTTGCCTTGGGCATTGGAGACCTGATCGCCCAGGAAGCTGCCTGGCGCGCTGCCGAGGAATCTTCTGACGATGAGCTCATGTCACGACTTTATCACTACAGGGGTGCCGCAAGGGGTACCGAGGGAATACCAGATTTCATCAGGTCATTTTCCCTTTGGCCAGCAGGGGACATTCACGCCAGAGCCTACGGATTGCTCAGGGATACTCTTCTGGCTGATTCTTCACTTGCTTCACTGGTGATAGATGATTTCTACTCAGGGGGACTTTGGAACGAAGTTTACGACATAGCGGTGAATTCCGACTCACCGCCGGCCAGATCGGTATACCTGGGTGCCCGAACCAGGGATCGGTTGGGTGTCTATGGAGAGGCAGTGGATCTCCTCAGGCTGTATCTTGAGAGATGGCCCAACGGGCCCGACGCGCCGGATGCAATGATCTATCTGGGAAGGAACCTCGGCGCCATGGGGCAGCTGGAGGAGGCCGTGAGCACCCTGGAGAGCTACGGGAGAACCTGGCCCGGACACCGAAGAATCAGCAATCTGCCCTGGTACATAGGAAGCCTTCTCGCGGAGAATGGCCTGTGGGAAGAGTCAATTCCATACTTCCAGGAGACCATCAGGAGATACCCCACGAATACCACTGTGGATGATGCCCAGTTCTATGTCTGTCTTGCACTTATGAAGACGGGACAAACAGCGTCCGCCCTGGACGCCTTCGGAAACTTCAACGCCACATGGACACAGAGTGTCTACAGGCCTGCTTCCAGGTACTGGTACGGTGTGCTGAAGCTTCAGTCAGGTGATGAAACAGGCAGGGGAGTCCTTGAAAGACTCATAAGGGATAAGCCTGAAAGTCTTCCCGCGGCGTTTGCAAGGGAATACCTGGGCCTGCCGCCATGGCAGCCTCATTATGTTGATGAACCCCTTGGAGCATGGATGGCCAGGAACTCAAGGCCTGAAGCGCAGCCGACAGAAAACGCCCTGGATGGGGTTTTTCTCATGGAGGTTGGCTGCCGCAAGTGGGCCCTGGACCTTTTTCGTGCCGCAGAGGAGGAGGTTGGCGATGTTTACAAACTGGCACCCTTCTATCTTGCCCATGACGTTTGGGAAAGAGGACCCTCAGCCGCATGGAGGTTATGGAGTCTGGAAGGAGACAACCGTCCCCTTGATCTGTGGAGATTGAGATATCCTGCAGCATGGGCAGATGATGTTCTCAGGGAAACGGAAAGGTTCGGTATGGATCCCCTTCTTCTTTGGTCAATAATGAAGCAGGAGAGCGCTTTTCAGCCAACCTGTTTCTCCACGGCAGGTGCAAGGGGTCTCATACAGATGATACCAAGCACATCCGAGTACGTGGCCAGAGACAACGGATGGAGCGATACATACAGCCCTGACATTCTTTATGAACCGGCTACCTCCATTATGTACGGCACTGCCTGCATCTCTCAATACGGCACTCAATTCCAGTGGGATATCCCGGGAACTCTGGCAGGATATAACGGTGGCCCTCATAATGCGTTGCGATGGGGCTGGGAAGATTCATCCACAGAAGAGTTCTTCAGCAGAATAACCTTCAACGAAACGAAAAAGTATGTTGAGATTGTAAGCCATAACTATTTGATATACAAGACTATATGGCCTGAATACAACTGATTTGACTTTTTCCCCGTTTCCCCTGTTATAATCGGCTCTGCTGCACCGGCTTTCAGCTGGAACACCATTTGAACATCGAAGGGAACCGTAATGTCACGAAGGATCTACGGAGACATAACAGAGCTTATAGAAACCAGGAAGACCCAGGGTCTTTACAAAACAGAGAGAATAATCACATCTCCCCAGGGAGCAGAGATAGAGGTGGGTGCAAGGGGTAAGGTACTCAACTTTTGCGCCAACAACTATCTGGGACTTTCCGGTCATCCGGAGGTATGCAGAGCTGCCAAGGAGGCCATGGATTCCCGGGGATATGGCCTCTCCAGCGTTAGGTTCATATGCGGTACCCAGGATTTGCACAAGGAACTTGAGAAGAAGATGTCCGAGTTTCTGGGAACCGATGATACTATCCTCTATGCTGCCTGCTATGATGCCAACGCAGGAGTATTCGAACCCTTTCTGGATGATGACAGCGCCATAATAGCGGATCAGCTCAACCACGCTTCCATTATATCCGGAGTTCGTCTCTGCAAGGCTAAAAGATACATATACAGCCACAATCAAACCGGAACGGGAACATACACATTCGACGGGAAAGATCTTCCAGGTCTTGAAGCCATACTGCGCAGCGAGGAAGTACGGAGCGCCAGATACAGAATGGTTGCAACCGATGGTGTGTTCAGCATGAACGGGGATATCGCACCCCTTAACGAGATAGCAGATCTCTGTGACAGGTATGATGCAATTCTTATGGTAGACGACAGTCATGGTACCGGGTACATCGGAAAAACCGGCAGGGGAACCCATGAGCTTCACGGCGTGATGGGGCGTGTTGACCTTATCACAACAACCTTCGGTAAAGCCCTGGGCGGTGCCAGCGGCGGATGCGCATCGGGCAGAAGAGAACTCATAGAATGGCTTCGGCAGATGTCCCGCCCTTACATTTTCTCCAATACGGTGGCTCCGGCCATGGTCGGTGCAACGCTAAAGGTTTTGGAGATGATTACCTCCACCACAGAATTGAGGGACAGGGTTCATGAGAATGCCCGGTATTTCAGAACGAGAATAAAGGAAGCCGGATTCAGGATTCTGGAGGGAGACACCGCGATAGTTCCAATAATGTTCGGCGGATATGAGAACGATGCCGTTCTTGCCCAGAAGTTTGCATCCGACCTGCTGGATCACGGAGTGTATGCAATAGGCTTTTTCTACCCGGTCGTAGCCATGGGCCAGTCGCGCATCCGTGTTCAGCTCAGTGCGGCACATACCAGAGAACATCTGGACAGGGCCATAGACGCCTTTATTGAAGTCGGACGTATCAACGGCATAATAAACTGAGCAGTCCAGGGGCTTTGTGGTTGAATGGGATTGACATACCCTTTGGAAGTATTAATGTACCCAATATGAGTAACAATCCAAATGAAATGCTTGGGGAAGTTCTTTTCGGAAAAGTACGAAGGAAGGTTTTATCTACTTTCGTGCTGAATCCGGAGAGATCATTCTATCTTCTGGAACTCATCAGACTTCTTGACTGCGGACGAGGAGCCGTGCAGAGGGAAGTTTCGAAGCTCTCAAAAGCAGGAATTCTCACCAGGAAGAAATTGGGGAACCAGATACACTACAGTGCCAATACAAGCAGTCTCATATACGGTGAGCTTCGCTCTGTGTTCTCCAAAACAACGGGTCTGGTCGATTTTCTTCAGAACTGCCTTGATTCCTGCAGGGATCCCATCGGAATGGCATTTATTTACGGAGACTATGCCCTGGGCAGGGCGGACGAGGATACCCCTGTCAACCTCATGATAATCGGAGAAACCACTATGGATGCCCTCAGATCCTGCACTGGTGATTTCTCCACCGAAGCTGCAAGGGAGTTGCACATTACCGTTTTAGACCCTCGGGAATTCACAAGGAGGGTTGCATCTGCAGACAGAAGGATTCGTGACATTTTGTCGTCGAGCAGAATATTTTTATCAGGGGGAGAGCGGGAACTCTCTGTGCTTTCCACAACTGGTGACGATCTTTTTGCGGGACTTTTCTGAATTAGGCAATCCTTGTCCAAAGCTCAGATTATGCAGATATTCACCGAGAGTTATTTATAAGGTTGGAGGAACATGTCTGACAGTATTACAAGATTTCAGGAGGACGTAACAAGAACGATCCTCGGGCTGCGGAAGGCCATAGGAATTGTCGTAAGCAAGCTTCCGGAAAAGATAGACAGTCCCCATGACGTATACCAGGTTCTGGGACTGGACAAGAAGCTTGGCTGGAGAATTTATAAAATCATTCATGAGGACGATCTGTTCTTTGCCGCACAATTCGTACCCGGAAAGCACTCATTCGGCAGGTTCATCAAGAGCTGCAGGGCCAAGGGTGTATCCAGGAAATTCCTTGATGATGCACTGGCTGCCGTCGAGGAGTTCTACGAAATAATAGACATACATTCAGGCGACAGGCAGTCCATGGACATGATGCTCATGGCAAGTTCCAGAGACGGCAGGGACCAGGCTTTCAATACTCTGAGGAAACAGGCATACTACGCGCAGAGCCATCTTCTTGGCCTTCAGGCTGAAACCCAGCTCGATGCCTGGTTTTTCGGGCCTTCTGCAACCGAAGGAATGCTTGACGTGGCAGAAGTAAAGGGGCTTTTCGATATACGAAGGAACCGTCCCGGAGTGAAATGGGTCATTGATACACCCTGCTTTTTCACCGGAACCACCCATGATGAGCAGTTTTTTACTGAAACAATAGGAACAGGTCCTGTGTGCAATCTTATGGAAAGTGTTCCTTTCCTGGAAAAATACTGCAGCGATCCGCTGCCTGAACTCAAAGCAATAACCTCGCAAAGCTGCGGCCCTGTATATGAGCTTGAAGAGGGACCGGTTGGAAATACTAACCTCATCGATACGGTAACCGGAACCGTATCAAGAGGAATCTTCCCCATTGAACCCGATGAGGGAGAGACCCACCACGAGGTTTCAGTTAAGATATATACCCCGGTTCAGAACCTGATACTCGACCTTTTCTTTCACGAGACAATGGCCGAGACAATGGCCGGCAATCCCAAAGCCCAGATGCTTTTCGATTACTATAACAGAGGCGGGGCACTGGTTTACCGTTCAGACCGGGACAAGGTCCCCATGAACATCAAACCCATGATGATAGGTTCTGGAGTAGGATGTGCCTATTCACCGCTTGTTCCATCCTACTCTGAAATGCTAGGCGATGTTTTCCAATGTCTAAGGTGGGATCCCGATGAGTTCGTGGTTTACAGAACCAGGGTCGAATTCCCGGTTCTTCCATCATCTCTCTATTACACCGACGACCTGGTGAGGAAAAGTTAGCTCTTTTCCTCACCCATGGCTCTTTTGCTTGTTTTAAGGGCACAGAGATGACCGCACATTGAGCAGACGTCTCCGTCTTCCGGCAGCGCTTCATTCCGGAAGTTCCTTGCAGTTACTGGATCCAGGGCGCAACTGTACTGGGCTTCCCAGTCGAATGATACCCTTGCGTCCGCCATGGCATTGTCCAATTCCATTGCACCGGGTGTTCCCCTGGCAATGTCTGCTGCATGGGCTGCTATGCGTGCGGTAACTACTCCAACCCTCACGTCATCTACATCCGGCAGCCGAAGATGCTCAGCAGGGGTAACGTAGCAGAGAAAATCAGCTCCCTGCCAGGCTGCAATTGCACCGCCAATGGCACTGGTAATGTGGTCGTATCCCGGTGCTATGTCTGTGACAATGGGTCCCAGCACATAGAAGGGTGCACCTCCGCAGAGGCTCTTCTGTATCCGCATGTTTTCAGCGATCTGGTCCATGGGCACATGGCCGGGACCTTCTATCATGGTTTGAACGCCTGCCGCCAGGGCTCTGGCCTGGAGTTCACCCAAAGACACAAGCTCTTCGATCTGACCTCTGTCCCCGGCATCTGCGATACAGCCGGGCCTGAGGCCATCTCCCAGACTATAGGTTACGTCGTAGGCCCGAAGGATTTCGGTAAGGCGGTCAAAATCTGAGTAGAGAGGGTTTTCTTCGCCTCTTTTTTCCATCCACTCAGCCATGAGGGAACCCCCTCTGGAGACCATTCCCATTTTTCTGCCCTGTTTTCTCACAAGGTCAACGGATCTTCTCGTTACACCGCAATGGAGGGTGAGATAGTCCACCCCCGCCCTGCAGTGGTCCTCAACGGCACTGAATATCTCGTCTGGAGATACATCGGCGACTTCCCTGCCTTCTTCCATGGCAATACCGAATACCTGGTAAACTGGGACCGTGCCCACAGGTAACGGACTCTGGGAAGTGATTCTGTGCAGAATGCTCTTCCAGGCTCTGCCGGTTGAGAGATCCATTACAGTGTCTGCTCCGTGGGCAACAGCTGTTTTGAGTTTCTCTATTTCCTCTTCCATGGATTCGTGGTCCATGGAACTTCCTATGTTGGCATTAACCTTTATTCGACTGCCTCCGCCTATTATGCAGGGCTTCTTCAAATGGCGGGAGTTGTTGGCCGGTATCACCGCGTGTCCCGCTGCTATTTTACTCAGAGCGTCTTCAGGATTGAGATGTTCCCCTTCCAGAGCCGCTTTAAGTATGTCTGGTTTAAGGCCTTTTCGGGCCTGTTCGATGGTAGTGTATGACATATCAGCCTTTCCTTTTCTATCCACCGGCATTTACGCCAGCCATGAATTATAGTTTACTTTTCACCGGAATGCATTCTCATGGAGGTTTTTTCATGTTCAGCATGTTCGTTCTTTGTGCGATCATCCTCAATCCAGAAGGCCAGACGGCCCTGGAAGCCATGATACAGGGTACTCCAATACAATCGGCCCAGGATGCCGTATCAATTGAGTTCGGAGGTGGATTTCTTCTGCCTGAATCCCCAGATCTTGCGGATGAAGCCATCCTCAGACAGCTTCACCGAATGGCTTTCGGACTGCAGCCGGACGGTCTTGAACAGCTTGCGGGTTACATTACTTCAAACTGGGACGCTATTCCTGTACCCACAAGGAATCTCTGGCGGGAATTCGCAGGCAGAACTGGAATTCAGGTACCCGTTGAAAATGCAACCGGCGAAAACCTCACTTCACTTCTCAGGTATGCCGCTGAAACAGGCACTGAGCTTCCTGATGTGAACCCCGATGATCTGACTGATTTGCAGAGATATTACTACGTCATGTCCATTCCACAGGGCAGAGTTGACGATTTCAGGAGCGACCCTTGCTGGGCAGTGAGGCTGGCTGTGATAACAAGGAATCCCAATTCCGCCTTCCAGATGCTCGACGACCCGTCTCCAGCAATAAGGCTTCAAGCGGCAAAGGCTACAGGCAGAGCTGATCTTCTGCTCGGTATGTCGAGCATGGAAGGACCGATCGGCCCCATGGCCCTTGCTGGAGTTGGGCAGGTTCCGATACTGACGGATTCTCTTTACCGCAGCAAAAATCCTGCAATAAGAGCTTCTGCCCTTTTAGCCCTTCTTGATCTGGGTTGGAACATTCCCGAAGAGCGTTTGGATTTCCTTCTTACAGACGATTACATAATGGTAAGGGCAATTGCGGCAGATGCCGCCGGCAGAAACTTTGCCATGCCAGCAGAGGGTTCTCCAGAATATCTTCCGCCTTTGGAGGACGTTCCGAACAAAGTAGTAATATCAACGGACGCCGGAGACTTTGAAATGCTTCTGCTGAAGGATGCCGCTCCCATGACCTGTCGAAGTTTCTGGCATCTGGCTGAAACCGGTTTTTACGACGGTATATTCTTCCATCGTGTAATTCCCGGATTCGTAGCCCAGGCCGGATGCCCTGAGGGGAACGGTTTCGGCGGGCCAGGTTACGTCCTTCCCGCTGAGAACAACACTGAGCCGTATACCCGGGGTACTGTGGGAATGGCTGATTCAGGAATGAATACCGGGGGAAGCCAGTTCTTCATAATGCTTGACAGCCAGAGAAGACTGGACTGCCGTTACACAGCATTTGGCCGGCTTACAGACACAGATGGCATAGACGACATTGCCATAGGTACAGAAATACTTGAAATCCATGGCGTAAATCCTTAGAATTGCCCTGATGCAGAAAACACAACATCCTATTTCGGAGAACATCTATGACCAAAAGAAATGTACTTGTTACCGGGGCCATGGGACAGATTGGTTCAGAACTGACCCTTGAACTCAGGAAGAGATACGGCTCAGAAAGCGTGATCGCCACAGACCTCAGGGAACCGGGCGGAAAGCTGAAAGAAACAGGACCCTGCGCCGTACTGGACGTTACAGACAAAACGGCGGTTTTCAGTTTCATCAATGAGCATAAAATTAACACAGTATTCCACCTGGCGGCTATTCTCAGCGCCACAGGAGAGAAGAATCCAGCGCTTTGCTGGAAGGTCAACATGGACGGTTCCATGAACATCATGGACGCTGCAGTTCAGATGAAACTTGGAACGGTAATCATTCCCAGCTCCATAGCGGCATTTGGACCTGAAACTCCCAGATTCGACACTCCCCAGGAAACCGTTCTCAAGCCAAAGACCATGTATGGTGTTACCAAGGTTTGCGGTGAACTTCTGGGAGACTACTATGTGAAGAAACTGGGAGCAGACATCAGAGGCCTCAGATATCCTGGTATCATCTCAAGTGAAACGCTTCCAGGGGGAGGTACCACTGACTACGCCGTGGACATATTCTACCAGGCTGTGGAAAAGGGTGAATACACCTGCTTCGTTAAGGAAGACACAATGCTGCCCATGATGTATATGCCCGACTGCATCAAGGCAACAATAGACCTTTCCGAAGCCGACAAAGACAAACTGATCCATCCCTGTGAATACAACCTTGCCGCACTTTCCTTCACCGCAGGCGACCTGGCAAAGGAAATAAGGAAGCATATACCCAGCTTCGAAATAAGCTATGAACCGGATTTCAGACAGGGAATCGCCGACACCTGGCCAGCATCCATTGATGACAGCGCAGCAAGAGACGAATGGGGTTGGAGTCCGGACTGGTCTCTGGAGTCTATGACAGAGGATATGATAGAGAAACTCAGAACCAGACGGTAAGGCCAATACACTGACAGTAGCCGCGCAATTGCGCGGCTATTGTTTTGCTCTTCATTCTTGGTAATTGTATGGATGAAGAGGGGAAAGGAAATGGTCTCACCAGAACGTTTTTTCGGAAGAGCCGATGAAATCCGTGAAATAGAGAGTGCACTGCTTTCTTCCGCGGCCAGAATAGTTACAATAACCGGCATTGGCGGAATGGGAAAAACCAGTCTTGCACTTCGGGTAATGCATGAGCTGGAGACTTCCTTTCCAGGAGGCTGTTACTTCATTCCCCTCTCTGAGCTCGAGCACTCAGCCCAGCTGGTACCCGCCATTCTTTCGTCAATGGGAGCTCTGCACCGGGTAAATGACCCTAACAAGAGCCTTTCAGAGATAATTTCCACTCGGAAGGTCCTTCTGGTTCTGGACAACTTCGAGCACATAATTGCTGCTTCTACTGTAGTTAAGGGGCTGGCTCGTTCTCTTTCGGATTCCAGATTCCTCATAACTTCCAGAACAAGACTGAACTTACCCTATGAATCAGTATACAAACTGGAAGGTTTTCCACCCCCTGCAGGAGTTAAGCTTTTCATGGCATCCTCAGGGAAAGAAGGGAAATTCACCGATGATGAAATGCCTTCCATTTCAGAGATATGCTGCAGGATCGCCGGAGTACCGCTGGGCATAAAGCTTGCCGCCTCCCTGTGCTCCAGATTTACTCCCGATGAGATTCTCCTACTGATCGAAAAAGGCGACAACATTCTTGATGTAACCAGTATCTCAGGAGAGAGAAGGCACAGGAATCTAAGAAGCGTGTTCAACTACAGCTGGAAATTCATGAACAAGGAGGAGAGAAGGGTATTTTCATCGCTATCAGTATTCAAAGGTCCCTTTACTCCTGAAGCGGCAAATGAAGTAACCGGAACATCCCCTGATACTTTCAGAAGTCTCGTGGAGAAATCCCTCGTTGAAAAAACACCTGATGGATACTACTCTCTTCATCCTCTTCTCAAGGAATTCAGCGCCAACAAGTTTCAGGATAGCCCCGATAGAGTTGAGGTAGTCAGGGACAAGCACGCCAGGTACTTCTGCAATTGCCTTGAAAAGCAATCCCCCGGACTGAACTCCGCAGAATCAGCGGATGCTATGAACGCTTTGAACGCATGCTATCCTGACATTATAGAAGGTCTGGACAGGGCAATCAGCCGGGGAATGATGGATGTGCTTACCGGGGCCCTGGGTACCCTTAGGATTTACCTGGTAAGGCGGGGACTTCTTGAACAGGGCAGACGCATATTCGAGAATGCTATTGAGCTGATGAGGGCAAACTCATTCGTTGATTACCGGGAAACCCTTACTGATCTCGCATTTATCCTGACAGAACTCACCAGATATGACTTGTCAGTTCCCCTTCTTGAAGAGGCCATGGAGTCAGAAGACCCTCATGTTCTGGCCAAAGCATGCTATTCTGCTGGTGTGGTTTACATGCGTACTGGTAACCTGAAGAGGGCAGAAAAGTACATGAATCTGGCTGTGGAGCATGCAAGAAACTCTGCTGAGTTGCCATTGATAGCCATAGCTCTTGGCGGACTTGGAGACGTTTACAACCATTACCATGATTGGAAGAAGGCCGAATACTTCATAATTCAGGCTCTGGAGATTGATGAAAAAACCGGTAACAACACGGGTTTGCTTTCCGGATACATCACCCTGTCCAACCTGATGTTCAACCACGAGCAGGGACCCGAAGCACTTGAATACGCAAACAAAGCCCTGAAATTGTCAGCAACGGCCAAAGGGGATAGATATTACGGTCTGGCTGAAGTTTCAGCAGCTGGAGCACATGAGCTATTAGGAAATCTGCAGCTGGCAAGGGAACACGCTGAGAAGAGTGTTGAATGCTTCGAAAGAATTAACTGGAGATGGGGAATGCAGGCTGGATATAGTGTTCTGGCATCCGTCCAGAGCAAGTTGAAGATGAAGGACGCCCTCAGCTCAGTAGCAAAACTGGAAGACCTGTGCAATGAACTGGGAGGAACCTATAACACCATGGAGCACCTCATCACTGCGGGTGAGGTTTATGAGAGAATTGGCATGAACCGCAAAGCCCTTGAAGCGTATCAGAGAGCGGAGAAAATAGCCAACAATCTCAACCTGAACGTATACCTGGAAAAAATATCCAAGGCCATCCGTAAGTTTGTCAAATAACTTTCGTAACTACCTCAATCCAAACAGATAAAGACTGAACCAAGCTAAGAGTTCGAATTCTCTAAGGGGTGCCCCCGCTGGATTTCGAACCATTCTATTCTTTTCACACTCAGTCTAGGCCGTTCCGCACGGGATTAGCTACTCTTCGGATTGACATATGCCTAATGACATGTGATGCTTTAATGTATAGGAGGCTACCCATGAGTTGGATAATCCTTCCATCTTTGCTGTTACTATCACCAATATCATCTCTATCAAGCATGTCAACTCAAACCGATTGGTCTGGAGTTGAGGGTGTTGCAGGTCCAGTGGATGACTGGGGAGTTGACTTTCAAATTGAGAATCAGTGCGGTAACTTAGACTCGCCAGGAGATTTGTGTCTTGCAGCTCTCAGGTATGCGATTGAGAGCCCAGTACACAGCGTCTCGGAGATATGCAGTTCCTACCTTGATACCGATGATCGAATTGATCTCGTATACTCATCTGACTCGTATCTGGGAGGAGTTTATTGTCTGCTTAACACATTGGAGTGCTGGGAATTAATTGTAGTAAGTGATGAGTATAACTACTGCGAATGGATCGACATTGGTGATGTTGATTGTGATGGTGACATGGATATCATCGGATGCAGCAGGGGTTCAGTCGGTGTAGCTTGGTTCGAAAACGATGGTTCAGGACATAATTGGTCGACTCACGAGGTTTGGAGTGAATTAGATTCGCCAACATCAATTCAAGTGGATGACATAGATGGAGACAATGATCTTGATATCGCTCTTTCATTGTACACTTCTTATCCCTATACAGATTCACTCACTCTATGTTGGTTTGAGAATCTTGATGGCTTCGGAGAAACCTGGGAAATCGATTCTCTTGACTTCGGTATGGCTACCTACAGATCAGTATGTATCGGTGATATTGATTCCGATGGCGATAAGGATATTGCAGTAGTAAATGATGAGACCTATTCCACGGAACAATGCATTTACTGGTATGAGAATGAGCTTTCGATAAACAACGGGTGGGTCAGACATATTGCCGACACAACCACTGTTTATGCCCCTTATCAGATTCGCCTTGATAACCTAAATCAAACAGCTGAACTCGAAATTGTTTACACATGTAGAACGGGTGGGAATGATCCAACCGCACTCAGATGGCTAGAGTTCTCACCAGATGGAATCTGGCAACGTGGTTCTGTCGCTGATTCAGTGCTGGTGTGGCTTTTTGAGCTAGATGATATTGATTGTGACGGAGACATTGATATTATCTCCTCCCCTGAGTGGTTTGAAAACACAGGTGCTTTACTTTCTGAGTGGCCAGTACATCACTATCATCAGTACTTGGCAGTTGTAGAAACTGCGGATACTGATTTGGATGGTTTTCCAGAACTATTCGGATACAATAACTACGATTTGAGTGCAGTTGATCTTCAGGAATACGTGGGTTTAGCAACACTGACTTCCTCTATCTTACTTCTCCCAGAGTCACCCTACTGGGACTCAATACACTGGACAAGTGAAACAAGTTCTGAAACGAGTATTTCCTTCCAAGTGCGGTCAAATGATTGCCCATATGGTATGGGTTTATGGTCTCCTGTTATCACACAACCAGGCAGCGTACGTGATTTCCTCGATGATGGTGACAGGTACTTACAGTACAAAGTGATACTTGAGACTGCAAACAGCTTTGAGACACCAATATTGAATGAAGTTGGGTTCAGCTGGTACTCGTATCAAGGGCAGGAGAACTCAGGGGAGATCGAGTTTACGCTTTCATTGACCACCAATCCATCTCAATCTCCAGTGTTACTCACTGCATTTTCGCCTACTCAGCAGCCGGTTGAGGTAGTTGTTTTCTCCGTTGATGGGCGTATTGCATACCGAAGAAACCAGATTGTCGATGAAGGTGCTACCCTTCTCACCATAGGGAAACTCCAGCCTGGAGTTTACATATGCCAAATCATTGCTGAGAAAATCAAGGTTAACAGAAGATTTACTGTGGTTCGATAACGCCCCGAGTTCGAAACTTATCCACTATGGGGTGCCAGAAAGAATCTGCAGTGAAATGATGAAAATACTACAGCTCACTTTTAAACCATCCACTGAGAGGCTCTCGGGGAGCTAATGGCGTGTTAAAGGAACAAATGCCATTTCTCAATTCAACGAGGACTTGATCAATCCCCATGTAAGAGGAGTTAGCTCAAGATCGTTTCCATATGCGGTTGCGGTGATGCCGGATATTAGCCAGGTAACTGACATACCGCATCCGGTATCGTATCCTCCGTTAGCATCAAAGAAGAAACCCAGCCATCCTGCCCCAGACCAGTCGAACACGTACTCGAGGGTTCCCGAGCTGCTGTGTGCTCCTTCGGTGAAGTAAGACTCAGACCATAGAACAACATCCTGTCCTGAATTTATGTTGGCATTTATCGAGAAATGTACAGAAGCTGATTCATAGATATACACATAGACACTGTACGGGATCTCTATCAATACACTATCTGTCCCGTCGGGTACGAAATAAATGGGACTTGGTGTGCCTCCTTCTTGCGTGAAGAGGATAGCCGACCAATTCTGTGCGGTTGTTGTGATGGACGCCCCGCTTGAACTGAAGCTCCATATGGGACTGACATACCAGTTGTCTGGCAGCGACTGAAAATCTGTCTCGAATATTACTGCATCCGCCACTGAATACTCTGCAACTACTAGAAGAAGGAGCGTGAAAGTAATTCTTTGAATCATTTTAATCAACTCTCCTTTGCTGCAAATAACTACAAATAACTGCAAATACAATGCATATACTCAACGCGAGCGTCAACGGATTGATTTCATTGTTCAGACTCTCGCGAATCTTGAAAGATTTGATCTAGCTTTCTGAAGGAGCCAACTCAGGATATATGCAGGCAGTTCTTCCAACACGCGCGATCTTCTCCATCTCAGTTCGAAACGTATCCAATACGGGGTCCCAGAAGGATTCACCAGACCAGTCGAATGAAGCTTAATACAATGAGTTGATATGAATTGACAAGACCGTATAAGAGAGCTATATAAAGACCATAATATAGGACTCAATATGGAGGTTGATATGGAGCAGGTGCTTTCAAGCTACTCAGCCAGCATTTCGGAGTTAAAGAAGAATCCAACAGCTCTACTTAGAGAAGCTGAGGGAGAAGCAATAACCATTCTGAACCACAATGTCCCAACGGCCTATCTTGTCCCTGCAGAAACTTATGAAATACTTCTCAACAGGCTTGAGGATGCTGAACTGGCTAGTGTTATTCGTGAGAGACAGGCTGAGAGAAACGATGCTGTAGAAGTCGACATAGACAGTGTTTAAGCTAAAATTCTTACCGTCTGCTCTTCAAGAGTGGAAGAAGTTAGCTCCACCGATAAAGGAACAGTTGCGCAAAAAATTGAAGGAAAGACTGGGGAATCCCAGAATTCCGTCAAGTAAACTATACGGATTCTCCGATGTGTACAAGATCAAACTTAGGTCATCTGGTTACAGACTTGTCTACGAAGTGAATGACTCCGATGTCACAGTATTAGTAATCGCTGTTGGGAAACGAGAGAAGGGTAAAGTCTACTCCAATTCTAAAAGCAGACTTACTGATTCCTGACCTGCCCTTCCCCAGTTCAAAACTATCTACTAAGGGTGCCTGACTCCTAAAGATCAGTTCTAAATGAATACAATACGAGGTGCCAAATAGAATCACTGCTACGTCGTAGTAGAAGTAATTCAAAAAGGTTCGTATGAATCTTGGCAAAAATCCATGTGTCCAGCGTCAATTGTTTCTTCCTGGGAATATTTGTTTTCGCTCGTCATCTACAGCTTCTTCCGGTTCGAAAATCCAATATGGGGTGCTGAAGTGAATCTCAGAACTCTGCAATCTTACCTGAGAGAGTCCGCTTTGAATGATATGCCTGTCTTCGCGGTTTGTACTTGTTGCTATTCTGATGTTTCACAATATTCCTCATGGTTAAGAATGTACTTAATCTCATATCTGTATAAGAGGTGATATAAATGGGACTTCTAATTGTGCTAACTTGTAGCTTCAATGTCTTCTCATATACCGATTATTCCAGCTATTCTTATATTTTCGCAGATGACTTTGTTTTTCCCCATCCTTACAATTGGACGACTGCATCGGCATTCTGGAGCTATTTCCAAAATGAATACATGCAAGAGTACTTCGATATTTCTGTCAGAAACTATGTAACTGTTGAAGATACGCTGTTTTCTCCACCAATAACTATTCCGGAAGGAACGGACAGCCTGTTCGTTCAGGTGCCCATGACTTACTATGCGAGAGCAATCGTTCTCGCTGGATGGAGGCATACACAACTGCAAGTAATGGTGCTGGAATCCGGCATTTACCATGAGATCTGGCGATTCTATTCTTCAAGTATGGAGTCTATCGACTCTCTTACTGTGGAAGAATTCATTCCAGAGGAATTCTGGAGTCCCGGAGAAACCATACAGCTGGTCTTTGCCGGCGAAGTATATGCTGAGAATTTTAACTCGTCATACAATGTTTATGTCACACTGGACTGGAAACTTGATGCTGTACTTCTTTCCGCAATCAATGGCACGGCTATTCAACGTGATACGTGGGGTTCGATCAAGGCGTCCTTCTAGGTCAAAGGTACCTATCAATCACCGTCTCCTGACAAGCCTCATGGGTACCTGAACGCTTGCAGAATATCATCAGTCTCAAGGTAGCGCTAAGTAGAATGCAGTTAATGGTCTAGGAATTAGCAATAAATGCTAGGTCTGATTAGTTCGATAGTACTATTGCCCGGGTTGTGCAGAGAGCACCTTCAGAGTCCACGAGGTGATAGATACCCGCAGGTAACGAGATAAACCTTGTCTGAGCCTGTTCAAGCCAAACTTCCTGAAGACATCTTCCAGTAAGATTGAAAACCCTGATGGTACCTGGCGATTCAGCATTACTAATCGTTATCCCTCCTATGCCAGGATTCGAGAGAAGTCGTATACCTTGTTCAATTGTCAATGGGTGGGAGGTTTCCAGTTCAATATCAGTCGGCCAGGAGGTTGCTATTGCGCACAAGCCAGGTCCAGATGTTCCTGACATGGCCACTGCTGCAATCTTGGTGGGATACTCTTCTGAGCTGAGCAAGCTCATGTCTCTTCCAGGAGAAACTGGGAGGTTACATGATAAGCCTGATAGACTTGATCCGATAGTGGGTTCAGTCAGATAGAGATACTGATTGGTTAGAACAGACAACCTCCAGATGTTTTCAGACTGCTGATAGGCTTCAGGCAATACAACGGGCGAACCGTACGCAATGGAAGACTCAAGATTGCCAGATAGACCGGAGACAAGATAAAGCCAAGAAGTACCAGGGCTCCATGTCATTAGTATAGGAAAGTTTATGTCACCTCCAGTAACTCCAGTTACGAACTTCAGTGTATCACCACCAATCAAACCTTCTGGTATTGTGTAAAGAGTATCACCTGAGATCATATCTTCAGCTCGAATCGCTGTATCTGTTCCCCAGGAGTAAGAGGCAAGAATAAACAGGGGAGTATCGATAATATCCATTGCACCGAAGTAAATGGTTGAAGTAGAGTAAAGGCTTTCACCGGTGAGTCCATCAACAACTTCGCAAAACCCGCTGTAAGCTGAACCGCGATCATGACAAATGGATATCTCATCCCAGTTGTTACCGCTGAAGTCGGAGATGACAGATATCTTTCTGTCTTCAGTCCAGGTCTGATATCTCCAAAGACTGTCACCAGCTTGCCCATTCAGCGCAAGGAAATAAGTGTACCCGTTCATACCCCACAGTGTTGAGTGAATGATGGGGATATTGCTTGTAGATCCTGTTGAATAGTTAACTGCATGAATCGGCCAATCGGATTGCTTCGACCAGAGAAGATCCCCATCAAGGCCGGAGAAAACGCGGGTAGTTCCATCTTCTCCGCCTAAAGCGATATCTTTTGACCCATCTCCATTTACATCTGGTATTGCCCTGATAGAACCAGACATGCAAATGGCAGGAGCCTGGGAGCTGTACCAGATTGATTCACCAGTAAGACCACAGAGGCAGTACAATCCCACAACGCTACCCGGTGCAGCAACAATATCATCTGTACCATCAAGGTTAATGTCACCGATGTTTTCCACATCTATGAATGATGTATTCGGTTGAGCCGTCCAAATCACATACGGTGGATCTGCAAGGAGTGCTACTAACACTAACCAACTCACAACAAGCCTCCTGTCCGGCTCCGATGTTGAGATAATATTAATTCCTGTTAATCAAACCAATGCTTGTATCATCTTCGAGTGTGTGTTCAAATCCAATACGGGGTGGGATAATTTCATTCAGGAATTAGTTCGAGAACTACCACTTCCTGAATGCTGAGAATCTTACTCATTGCCATAGGTTTTGTTCTGTGAAGCACTAAAGACTGACGTGTTGTTTAAGTGAACCCCAAGTTCGTGGCTGAAACCTTAGCAGGTCACCAGATGCTGTCACAGTGAGATCATGTATTGTCCATATTGCAGTAGCTGAACCGCCAGGTGAATGACCACCGCTCGAGTAGAAGGAAAATCCTATCCAGTGGCCATCCAAGGAGGAATTCCAGTCAATTGATTCTTCAACTGAGCCAGATCCTGAAGAACCTTCAATCCAGAAAAATTCTTCCTGCCAAACTATTACTGAATCTGAAGATTCGGTAAATAAAGAAACTGTAAAACCGGCACAACCTTCATTCACCATAGCATATAAGTAGTATGGTATCCCAATTGATATTCTTTCTGTTCCATCTGGAACAAAGTAGATGGCAGTGGTTGCTAGGCTGTCTGATCCTGCGGTGAAGAGTTTTGATTCCCATTCAGTACTTGAAGCAGCCATTGTGGCTCCATTTGGCCCAAAGTTCCACCCGTAGCTCAACCAGTTTTCAGGTAGTGTATGGAAATCATTTTGACAGACTACTGCCATTTCCTGAGCAGGGGGTGAAAGAATCAAGAGAAATGCGATCCATGTAAGAGCAAGCACACTAACCCCTTTGCGTTATGATGCAGCTTTTATCTAAACATACCGTAACAAATTCTGATAGGTCAAGCATCATATGCTTGCAATGATGACATTCTCTCAATGGAATCTTAACCAATCGGGAATGATTCACATGTAATGAAGTATTTTCTTCTTCTTTCGTGGATTGATCTGCTTCTTTTTGCAGCATTAAGATACCTTCATATCTCATCACCATTGATGTCATATCTGATAACCGTCATCGTTCGATCCGGGGCGTGAATCCGATGCTCCGTAGCGGCGCCGAAAAACTCAACAGGATTTCCATCAGGCCCATAATACTTAATGATTAAGTCATCATTGTCAGTATATTCAGTTGTTATTTTTGCATAATCGTATTCTCTGAAGCTGGTAAGTTCACCGTCCGGTCCATAGTAGCTTCGCTCGAGTTCCCTGCCGAATTCATCATGTCTCCATCTGTATATTGCTACTCCTTCTGAGTTCTGATGAAGCCGGCCTTCTGGGTCCAGATATCTTCTTTCGGACCTGAAGCCATTCTCATCCCTCGAGTATTCAACACTTGCTATACCGTTGATATTGGCGCATGGGATTCCATCCAAATCAACATAGTCCAGTCTGGTCAGTAAACCTTCTTCATCATAACTGGCAATTTCCTTTGTAACGCCCATTGAGTTGGCGGAGGGCATACCATCTGTGTCGAGATACAGATACTCCGACACATTACCTGCATTGTCGTATGTCTGCGAAGTTGTTGACCATCCTTCGATGTGATAAGTTGGCTGACCATCAATGCCAAAGCATGAGACGGCGATCATTCTTCCGAGAGAATCAGGTTGATATCTGTATTTGAAAACATTGAATTGATCGGGAACAGGTTCCCCGCCAGCACCCAGATAGGATTCCTCAATAACGAAGCCGAATTGATCTCTGACATATCTTCTTTCTGCAATTCCATACAGATCACCTACAGGTTGTCCCGAGCTGTCGAAGTAGCTTTCACTGAGCATAAAGCCGTTATCGTCATAGGTGTACCTGGTTGTTGATACATGGTTTAAATCATCGACAGGCTCAAATTCCTCATTGAAATTTCTGCTCACTACCAGCTGATTATTCCTGTCGTATTCGTTGGTTTTTGCAGCTATGTCCATGTAGTTGTTTACAGGTTCACCATTGAAACCAAAGTAACTCTCACGAGTAATCTGACCATCATCGTTGAATTCCAGGTTGATTGACCATGGGAATGTCCAATTTGGACATGGTCGCTGATTCCTGTCTTTAAAAGTCAGTACAGCAGATTTGCCGTTATCGGATAGGGCATAGATACAGACTGCACTAGAATGACTGAAAGGAGATAATTCTCCTGAACGATCCAGACCGGTTACCGTGATTGAACTCTCAAAGGATCTGTCCACGATAACTGACCAAACACCATAAGGACCTTCGACCCGGGTAGCTCCGTCCGGGGAGAACCACTTCATGGTAGTGATGTCACCGGAATGGTCGAGTTCAATTTTGTAACCAACAGGAACACCCGCGCGATATTGTGCAACGGTTTCGGCTCTGCCCAGGCTGTCTCGCTGTACTCTGTAGCACGAGTTTCCAGCTACTTCAGTGCTGTCCAGCGGAAAGGATCCTATGACCTCGTAGAATTCCGTGAAGCTGATCTGACCATACCACAGGGTTCCGGTCTCAACATCCCTTGAACAACCTGCAGACATGATTATGCAAAAAGCAAGTGTTATCCTTTGAATCATATCCTGCCCTCTTTTCCGGAGTAATGCAGCTTGTTTTATAGCATGGTAACCTGCCCAAATATCCATTTGATACCTGTTTAAGATACGATCGGCATTACCAGCAGTCAATCAAACCGTGAACTGGCAGTCCGTGCGCTTATCATTCCAGCCCATTGAAGAAATCCGTTCCAACTGGAAATCATAAGGGGTGCCTCAAGAAGTTCTCTTCACGTCTTGTAAATGTCTTCGCTGGAGCAATAAGCTGATATCGTTAGCTAACAGCATTTTCATAAGGATTTCCTGGGGTGCATTAAAATCTCTGTTCTGATCTCTGCATGCTGCTATGCAGGAGAAACACCGCTGATCAAGCTGAGAAGAGATTTCCTGCCGGCGTAGTCGAATACTCTAACCAAGGGGCCTCGCAAGGATGACAACTTCGGCGTCGGTGATTACTTCTCCCGAGCAGTATGCCTCGACGTAGATGATGTACCTGCCAACGGGGAGACCCTCGCCTGTCCACTGCAGTATAAGGGTCTCTCCGGGTACTATGCCGTCGTAGGGTCTTTCCAGCTCCATGCCCCTTACATCGTAGACCTTTACTGTAACGTTGCATGCCTGCATTGGAAGGTTTATCTCAATCTGAAGAGGTGTTCCCGGAGGGTTGAAAACCGTTGGGGACAAAACCATGAAGTCTTTTCCAGCGGTTTCGCCAATGCTGTTTGGCCTTCCAGGGGTACCGCCTTCTATGCACGTTCCCCAGTTTTCCTCCAGGAACCCCATGGCCTGACGGGACCTGCGCTCGAGGCTTTCCGAAGAGCTTCCACCCCATGATGAACCATAGGGTACGAAATCAAGGGTGCTCTTTGGAGAATACAGGTAGAGACTGTCACCGGAATTGTTCAGCGTTGGCCAGCTGTCAGGCTCTATCACCTCACAGGGAACTGCACCCCACCTTGCCGTGAAATCGTTTTCATCGACTGTGATAACTGCGAAATCCCCCGGTTCAAGGACCGCACTTTCAAGAATAGCTGAACTTGATTGATCCGAGAGTGACAGGGAGCAGAGATTCACCGGGAATTCCGTTTCGTTGATAAGTTCAACCCATTCCGGTTCCTGATAGAAAATCTCATTGATGCAGATACCGGGTGGAGGATTCCATACAACGCTGTTTGTGTCATTCTCCCGGTTATGATCCTGGGTGCAGCTGATTGACGCTTCAACGGGAATGTCGTTTCCACTGGAAACCCACGAAGTGGAAACGGTTACTGTGTCTTGCAAGTCTGGTATGGAGGGTGCTGATGTGTGGATGGTCTCTCCTGCGACAGAAATGGTAAGATAGAGTTCCCCCTGGGAGACCGAGTCGGTTCCTGTTGATATGATTTCTGTGCTGATCGAGGTTTCAGTTCCCGTGGGTCCCATTGGGGGAGCAAGGATCAGCGATTGTAACGCGTAATCAACCCCTTCGGTGATGTTTTGCGGCGGTGCGCCTGGAGTAGGGCCAAGGGGAGAGGAGTACCAGCTTGACTCAAGGTCGGGAAGGTTCCAGCTAAGTCTTTCAACGCTGAGGTCCGTTCCGGGATCGAAGGGGATTTCATCCACAGGATTCTCAGGAGTTCCGTACTGGGAAACTGCAGAGGATTCCATGAGGAGGAGCACAGGGTCGTTTCCTGAAAGGCCGTCTCCGATAGTGGTGTTTCCCGGGTGGAAAACAGGAGTGCCGGGGGGGATGTCATAGGGCTTACCGCCGTTTTCGTACTCGGGATCCATTATTATGCCGTATTCCCCGGCTGTTATGAAGCGTGTTACGGTTTGAATGAGTGCGTCTTCGCTGTCGTTGTCAGTGATGGTGAACCCGGTGACATCTGCCTGCCCCGGGCCCGGGAAGAACAATTCGATGAACTCATCGCAGTCTTCGTTCTCGGGATTGCAGAGAACTTCTGTTATCACGGGCCAAGCGGGTTTGTCAGGTACATACTGCATGAATCTGGTGTTATTGGATGTTATTGTATCCCGGGGATTGTCGATAGATGCTGCAATGGTGAACAGACCGCTGTCCGGAAGGGCGCAGAAGACCTCCAGTGAGTCGGTTTGACCTGGTTCCAGGACTATGTACTGCTGATCAAGAATTTCACCGGGATCAGGGGATAGATTGCCGTCTGAGTCGGAGAAGAACGTTACTTCTCCCTGGGCTTCGAATATTCCGCAGTTGGAAAATACTCCGTTCAGGCTGCCGTTGAAAAAAACGGTGTCGGTGGCGAGATCCGTCCAGCCGGAGTTCAAGGGAACAGCACCCGGTGTACCTCCAGGGTCAGAGGCTTTCCAGTTGAACTGTGAATCGGGGCCATCAGGTATGATCCGTTCCATTGAGCATCCGTCACCGGGATCGAAGGGGATGGAGTCGAGACCATCGTCGTCGCATTGAAGAGGATCGTCATTCAGAACCGGGGTACAGGCAGTTGACAGGAGGTATTCAAGTGTGTTCCCTCCTGGCTTGTAGAGAAGCACAGGATCGTCTGTGGTAAGACCGTTGCCAATAGTGGTATTTGCCGGTGTAAAAAGGGGAGTACCCTGGGGAATGTTCAATGTGCCTTCGTATTCAGGATCTATGATCAGGGCTACTCCCTGTGGCTGAATGTACCTGCCGTTCCGGAAGTGAACAGTTTCATCCACTGCATCTCCGTCGGTAAAGGTGCATCCTTCAAGGGGAAATACCCCGGGGCCGGCATAGAATACCTCGATGAATTCTTCCGTGTCTTCGTTCAGGGGATTTGCCATAAATTCTGTTATCACAGGATTCACACCGCCTCCGGTGGTAAAATGAATTCTGGCTTCACCCTGGGGAGTGGAGCACACCGCTGGATACCAGCCCTGTTCCTGGGCGGTGAAGAAAACCTCAAGGGTGTCGGTTGATCCAGGCTGCAGTTCCCCGGCGGATATGGATAGCAGTTCTTCCGGGGCCTGAACGGTTGAATCTCCGTTGATATCAATGTAAAGTGTTATGAATCCGGAATCAGGAGATACAGTTCCCCAGCAGCTTATAAAGGCCGAAAAGAAGATGCCTGTCCCGGGTACAGGGTCTGTTTCACTTAAACATAGCGAGTCTATGGTTATCACGAACGTATCGGGAGGCGCGTCGGGATACCCGCCGGGGGTGGGTTCATCTGCAAACCAGGAGCTTTCGGAGTCTGGTGCGTTAAGCGGGTATCGGAAAAGGGAGTTACCCTCTCCCGGGTCGTAGGGAATAGAGTCACGGCCGTCATCATCTCTGTTTTCCCAGAGGTCGGCATCTTCCGGGGTTCCAAAGGTCGAGATGACGTTTTCCGTTCCGGTACCGGCTTTATCGAAAAGTGTGAGGGGATCAGATGAGGCAGCAAGACCGTTGCATATTGAGTTGTCTCCTGTAGTGAGGATTACCGTGCCAGGCTGAAAAGTCAGCCAGGGATCGTTTAAATAGCCCTCCTCGAGGAGAACGGCGTATCCCCCCGGGGGAATTACAGTTGTTTCCAGTACCACTTCGCTGTGAGGGAAAGAACCTGACCATGGAAGAAGATCGTCAAGTGCGTCTCCGTCGGTGATCGTATAGCCGTATACGTCGATTGCTTCTGTGCTGTCGTTGTGAAACTCTACGAATTCTCCGGCGGTTTCGTCAGGAGGGTTTGAGCAGACCTCGGAGATGCAGAAAGACCCCGATAAAAGAGCATAAAAGATGAAAGAAACTTCCATGTATCATAGTTACCGCTTAATCCTCTGAATTTTCAAGCAGCTCCAGAGGCAGTGATTCCACAAGTGGAAGAAGTGAATCAGGGGCACCTGAGTCCGGTGCTTCCGGGGCAAAGTCCATGACCATGTCATAGAAGTCCTGTTCAGCCCACAGGTGTACCTCGTCCGGGGATGCCTCCAGGCCTATCTCAGCGAAAAACATTCCGAGATTTTCAAGAGGTGCACTCTTCATTGCCTGAGAGATAACGACTATGGCTACATCGAGGTCTGCAGGCGGGGTTTCACAGATGTAAAACCCCGCCAGCGCTGTAAGAAGACAGATCAATCGATTGCGTAGGAAACGGAAACGTTCATTGTGAAGCTTGTGTTTCCCGGTGATATGGGAGGAGCGTCATAATAATAGTCGCTCTCATAGTAGCCCCCGTAACCGTATGGGTCATAGGAGCCGTAGTAGTCTGCCCATTCGCTTACACTAATGGGATCGCCAAGATCTACTCCCAGGCCTTCTGCAAGCTGTTCAGCGGTTTCCCGGGCGTTTTCCAGGGCCATTCCCCTTGCTTCTGCCACAAGCTCGTCACGATTGCTTACGGTAAACTGGATGCCGCCCACCGTAGTAGCTCCCCCTTCAACAAGCGCTGCAAGAACGTCACCGGCCATTTCGATGTCCCTTACCCTGACCTTGAATGAGTGGGTGAGGTGGTAGATGTTTTCTCCAGTGTACTCGTAGGTGTTGTAGTCGTACTCTTCCTCCATGTAGATGCTGTATCCCATGGTTTCGATATCATCTTCGCTTATCCCCAGATCAACGGCAGCCTCAACTGCGGATTCAGCAAGCTCTGTGGCTTCGTTTACAGCTTCACCTGGATCCTTGTCCGATACGTTGATGCTGAAGTTGATCACCGCCATATCTGCTATACCCGTTGCCGTTCCCACGCCATTAACGCTGACCGATGGGGGATAAGGCTGATACTGGGAAGCAATCCCGCCGGCGGTTCCGCTGTCACATCCCAATGCTGTTATCAGCATAAGAGATGCGAATACGATAAGTGTTCTCATTTCCTCTCCTCACTCTCCAATGATTTTGACCATTACCCTTTTTTTCCTTCTGCCGTCGAACTCTCCGTAGAAGATCTGCTCCCAGGGACCCATGTCCAGTTTGCCCCCTGTTACGGCCACAACCACCTCCCTGCCCATTATCTGCCTTTTGTGGTGTGCGTCCCCGTTATCTTCTCCGGTAAGGTTGTGCCTGTACCTGGAGGGGTCGTGGGGAGCCAGTTCCTCAAGCCAACGCCGGTAGTCACTGTGAAGCCCTGATTCGTCATCATTTATGAAGACGCTGGCCGTGATGTGCATGGCATTCACCAGACAGAGTCCTTCCTGTATACCACTGGAACGGAGCTCTTCTTCCACTTCATCTGTAATGTTGATGAAATCAACCCTGGTATCTGTATTGAACCACAGGTATTTACGGTGGGATTTCATTCTGCCTCCTTCAGACGAAAGTATAAGAAAAAGAAGTCAGACTGGTGAGAGCACCGAGCAGCAGAGTGCTTTCAGGTTAATCTCTATGGACTGAGCCGAGCCGTGGGCTTCGATACTCACCGCTTCGGCAGTGTAGTCGTGGGGGAAGCCGCTGTTAAAAAGAACACGCCATTTCCCCATGCATGGAACTCCTATTCTGTAGTTGTTCCTGTCAACAGGGGTCATATTGAAAACGCAGAGCATTGGGGGGGAGTTTTCCGCAAACCTGAGGAAAGATATCACAGTTGCATTTGTGTCGGAGAAATCAACCCAGCTGAATCCATCTGGAGTGCAGTCCCTTGCGTAGAACTGCGGATTATTGCGGGTAAATTCGTTAAGAGAGGTTACATAGGCCTTCATACCATCTTTTCCCTCGGGAAGAGGTTCTCTGAAGTTCCATTCGTTTTCCAGAGCCCTCTCGGCTCCCATGAACAGAAGATGCTTACCTGGAAAGAACCACTGGAAAGCAAGGAGCAGCCGTAGATTAGTTTCTTTCTGTTTTCTGTCCCCCGGCATTTTCCCCATGAGGGAGCCCTTGCCGTGAACTACCTCATCGTGGGAAAGGGGAAGTATGTAATTCTCGCTCCAGGCGTACATTGCGCTGAAGGTTATCTTGTTCACCATGTGTTTTCTGTAGACCGGATCAGCGCTGAAGAACTCCAGTGTATCGTTCATCCATCCCATATTCCACTTGAAATGAAATCCAAGCCCACCCCTGGAAGGAGGGTTGGTAACCCCCGGCCAGTCAGTGCTTTCTTCAGCTATCATCAGCGCTCCAGGGTATTCCGTTCCCACATAGTGGTTGAGTTCTTTCAGAAACTCCACCGCGTCGGTGTTTTCCCTTCCTCCGTACTGGTTTGGCAGCCACTCTCCCTCTTTCCTGGAATAGTCCAGGTAAAGCATGGAGGCCACGGCATCCACACGGATACCGTCCGCATGGTAGGTATCCAGCCACTGGAAGGCGCTAGCAAAAAGAAAATTTCTCACTTCGTTTCTTCCGTAGTTGAATATCAGGGTGTTCCAGTCAGGGTGAAATCCCTTTCTGGGGTCTTCGTGCTCATAGAGACAGGTGCCGTCGAACCTGGCCAGAGCCCAGGCATCCGCGGGAAAATGTGCAGGCGGCCAGTCGAGAATCACTCCTATACCTGCCTCGTGGCATCTGTTTACGAAGAAGCAGAAATCTTCGGGTTTTCCCAATCTGCTTGTGGGAGCAAGAAATCCCGTTACCTGATAACCCCAGGAATCATCGAAGGGATGTTCCATGACGGGAAGAAGCTCGATGTGCGTAAAGCCCATGTTCTTGACATAGGGAACCAGCCATTCGGCAAGATCGTGCCAGTTGCAGAATTCATTGTCCTTCCTGGTCCATGAGGGTCCGTGCAGCTCGTATATGGACATGGGTTCGGTGAAGGGATTCCTGTTCTTCCTCTTCTCCATCCAGTCTTTATCTGTCCAATGAAAAGAGTAAGGGTCTGAAACCATGGACGCGTTCCCTGGTCTTTTTTCGAAACAGGTGGCATAGGGATCGGATTTTTCCAGAAGAGTTCCGTCTTTGGTTGTAATAATGAACCTGTAGTAATCTCCATCTGCAATTCCAGGTATGAACAGTTCCCAGACTCCGCTTGAACCAAGGGAGCGCATTGGATGTCTGCGCCTGTCCCAGTCGTTGAATGAACCGGTTACACTTACAGCCTTCGCATTCGGTGCCCATACCGTGAAAAGGGTTCCCCGGGTTCCTCCGGCATTCCACAGCCTTGCGCCCATTCTTCTGTGCAGTTCCAGGTGTTTACCATTGCCGAATAAGTGGAGATCAAGTTCCCCGATCTGGGGAGTGAACGAGTAGGGGTCCGCCGTTTCCCAACTGGAACCGTCTTCGCGATTCACCCTGAGGCGGTATTCGAAGAACTGGCTTTCCTTCGGGGAACTCCATTGGAAAAGCCCCCCGGGGTCTATCATTTTCATGTCCAGGGCTTTGTCGTCTCTTAAAAGGAACATGGATGCAGCGCCGGGGCAGTATGCTCTTACGGCGATACCATTTTTAACATGGTGCATTCCAAGGATGGAGTGTGGATCTGCAATGGAGCCTTCTGTGATCCTGCGGATCTCTTCCCGGGTCATATCAGGTTATTATGGCCATTGCCAGGCCCAGCAGAAGGAGGTAACCAATGGAATCGGTACAGGCGGTGAGCAGTATGTTGCTGCCCAGGGCCGGATCACGGCCCATGGCTCTGAGACTGAGGGGTATACCGGCTCCGAGAAGGCCAGCCAGGCCCATATTGGCCACCATGGAGATGAACAGTACAACACCCAGCTGCAGGGCCAGAGAAGTATCCCTTGCCGTTGTGTAGGCAACTATTGCAGCAACCGTTCCTGCGACGAGGCCCATGAGCAATCCCAGTGATGATTCCTTGAATATTGCCTTTCTGGCGCTTGAAAAGTCCAGTTCACCCAGTGCAATAGCCCTTGTTATGACCACCAGCGACTGATTGCCGATGTTGCCTCCCATTCCTGCCACCACGGGCATGAAAGCCGCAAGGGTTGCAAGCTGAGCAATGGTACCCTCGAAGGCCCTCACAACCGTAGACGCTATGAAGGCGGTTACGAGATTCACCAGAATCCAGGGGAATCGCTGTTTGAAAGCAGTTGGCACAGGTGTAAACACACTGTCTTCCTCGGAGAGACCAGCCATTCGGTACATATCCTCGGTGGCTTCCTTCTCCATGACGTCGAAGAGGGAGTCACCGGGGATGACTCCCATAAGATGGTGATTCTGATCCACCACCGGTACGGCCATGATGTCGTACTTGCGGGCAATGGAGGCAGCTTCTTCACGGTCGTCATCGGTATCCACGGTGAAGGGATCATCAACCATCAGATCCCGTATAGGTGTATCCTGGGGACAGGTAACGAGTCTTCGCAGTGGAACCACCCCCAGCAGTCTTCTGTCGTCATCGACCACGTACACATAGAATGGAACGTCGACATCTTCACTCTGGCTTCTTATCTGCTCCACCGCTTCGCTGGCCGTTAAATCCGGGTTGATGGACATGTAGCTGGAGGCCATGTACTGACCGGAGCTGTCATCAGGGTATATGAGAAGCTGCTCTATGCGGTATCTGCTGGCTTCAGGTAGTAGTTTGAGTATAGGTTCATGACGGTCTTCGTCTATGCCGGAGAGGAATTGAAGAGCATCATTGGGGTCCTGTCGTTTGAGTATCCTTGCTATGCTGCCGTCGTCCAGATCGTCAAGAACCTCAGTGAGCAGTGAATCCGGAAGCTCGGAGAGAACATCACCAGCTTTCAACTGGCTGAATAGAAGATCCACCAGCATTTTCGTCTCAGCAGGGGTCAGACTTACAGAGAAAAGATCGGCAATATCAGCGGGGTGTATCTTGCTTATGGCTACCGCAGCTCTTCCTGTGGCTTTTCTCGCCAGCAGTTTCCTGATGTAGTTCAGCTGTGCAGGTGTTATGGCCACGGTATTACCTCCCGTTAATGGGTTTACTCACCCTCTGGCTTGCAGATGTTGAAGCCGTAGGCGATCTCTCCCACAAGTGGAAGTGCCTGAACCTTTCCGCCAAATCCGTTGATGAGGCCTAAAACGAAAAGAACGAAGGCGACAAGACCCAGGATCATATCAAGGATGCCAGGAGTGAAAGGAATGTACCTGACGAAGAAGATTATGGAAAGCAGGAGTGACTGCTGTGCGTGAAACATTACGAACCTGTTTTCCCGGGAGGTAACCATTGCAATGAGAAAACCTAAGAGACCGAAGTAGGATATGCCTGCCATTGCCTTGCCCTGATCTATGTCAGCGGCGCTTATATTGAATGATTTTGACATCTTGTATTCCTTTTAAAAAACAGGGGGCGATAAAAAACCGCCCCCCGTTGAATCTGTATTGCTGACTTTACTCTACGTCTGGGGAACCTGGGGCTTCAGGAGCCGCGGGGGCTGCTGCGTTCTCTTCAGGTTTGAGAAGACCGAGTTTGAAAGCAAAATTTCCAATTACAGGCAGAGGCTTAATCTGTCCACCGAAACCTGCAAGAAGACCCATGATGAAAAGAACGAAGACGCCGATACCGATGATCCAGCCGACTACCGGTATGGGTACTACGATCATGCAGATCACAAGCATAAGACTCTGCTGGCAGTGATATGCAACGTACTTGTTTTCCTTGCTTGTAAGGTAAGCAATAAGAAAACCCAGAAGACCGAAGTAGGCGATTCCGCCCATTGTTTTTCCCTCTTCGATCTCTTTAGCGGTAATATTGAACTCAGCCATAAAAGACTCCCTCCTCAATTTGTACTTGATGATTCCGGTACCACAGGGTACAGGCCAACATTCTGTAAATTCTCCGCCGTGTCAAGTTCACTACTTGCAGGGACATTCCAGTGTGATCATTATACTGCTTTCCGAAGGGAGGAAGCAGTTTGGATGAGAAGGTAAAAAATGGTTCTGATGATCTCCTCACGGTTGTTTCCGTGTTCCACTACGCGTTGGGGGGGCTCCAGCTCTTCATGTCGCTTATTGGGATTTTCTACATTGTAATGGGCTTTCTTATGG
>CAZRCS010000004.1:0-36733 GCA_964598645.1 uncultured bacterium
AAGAACTGATGCGCTCCTATTACGAGGGAGGCCTGTCCGTTGACAGGGAGCTGGTAGAGGAGAATTCAGTAGTCTACCAGGTATTTTCTTTCAGGGCCGGAGCAGCGGATAATGTTGAGTCAGAGGAAGATCTGAAGCGTGTTATCCATGACCTGGATGACCTTTATTTCAAGACCACCATCAACGGTCTCGTTATCAGCGTAAGCCCTTCAGTGGAAAAATTTGCCGGCTATAAACCTTCCGAGGTCATCGGTCAATCCATTCTCAGCTTTTACAAGAACCCGGAGGATCGGGAATATTTACTGAAAGACCTGCAAAAAACCGGCAAACTCAGTGAGTATGAGCTGCAGCTGGTTCGTAAGGACGGAACCGAGATTTGTGCAAGAGGTTCCATACACACAGTTTTCGATGACGAAGGGAAACCTCAGTTCATCGAGGGTCTCATCACCGACATCACAAGGTCGAAGAAGCTCGAGGAAGAGCTGAAAAGCAGCAGCGAGTATTTCAGACAGGTGGTGGAGAGCGTTCCTGATGCCGTTGTGACCATTGATGTGAAGGGGCATGTCACCAGCTGGAACAGAGAGGCTTCGAACATCTTCGGGTGGACCCCTGAAGAGGCAATTGGCAAACCGCTGGACGACCTGGTAAGAACGGAATCAGGAAAGAATGAAATAGTCTCACTGCAGGTTATCGAAGGACAGATCATAAAGGGTCTCGAATGCACCAGGCGCGGGAAGAGCCCCGTGGAGAAAAAGGTGTTCGTTTCCGTTGCCCCTATTGTCATAGAGGGTGAATCCCGGGGAGCTGTGGGGATATACACTGATCTTTCCGACAGAGAGAGTATTCTTGAGAAGCTCAGGGCCAATCAGGTAAGGTTCAAAAGCATAACGGATTCCGCGCAGGATGCGGTTATCATCATGGACGAAAACGGCTGCATATCATTCTTCAATGCATCAGCAGAGAGAATGTTCGGTTACCACAGAACAGAAACCATCGGTAAACGCCTTCACCAGCTTTTAGCTCCGGACACCTACAGGGAAATGTTCGATATGGGGTTTCCCGATTTCAGAAAAACAGGCAGGGGCATTGTAATAGGCAGGGTGATGGAAATGGAGGGGAAGAGGAAAGATGGAACGGTGTTTCCCGTGGAGCTTTCCGTTTCTTCCTACTACACCGACGGCGGCTGGCATGCAACCGGTATTCTCAGGGACATTACCGATCGCAAGAGAACCGAATTGGAGCTGATAGAGGCACGAGAGGGCGCTCTGAACGCAGTGAGGACCAAATCGGAGTTCCTTGCAAATATGAGTCATGAAATAAGGACCCCCCTTAATGCCATAATAGGTACAACGGATCTCCTCTGGGAAACTGCCATCGATCAGCGTCAGAGAAACTACCTGAGGGTATGCCGCAATGCGGGAGAAAACCTGCTGGCTCTTATAAACGACATTCTGGACATATCCAAGGTGGAAGCCGGAAGGGTGGATCTTGAAAATATCCCCTTCGACCTGAGCGAAACGGTAGAGAAAACTTGTGAAACCCTTGCCCTCAGAGCCCATGAAAAGGGTCTCGAGCTCAACAGCAGAATTCTTCCCGGAACTCCAAGGTGGGTAATTGGTGACCCTTCCAGACTGCGTCAGATACTCATTAACCTCATAGGCAACTCCATTAAGTTTACCGAAAAGGGTGAGGTTACCGTAACTGTTGGCAGGAACCCGGATAAATCAACGTACTTTTCCGTGGTAGATACGGGAATTGGCATTCCCGAGGGCAAGCTGGAATCTATATTCATGAGTTTCACCCAGGCTGACACTTCCCATACAAGAAGATTTGGCGGTACCGGGCTTGGTCTGACCATATGCAGAAAGCTCGTTGAACTCATGGGCGGCACCATGTCTGTGAGTAGTGAACTTGATAAGGGAAGCGAATTCATATTTTCCGTAATCCTTGAGGAAGCGGCTCCCCGCGAAACCGCTGCCAGGAATGGAGTTAGAGATTCCCTGAGGGGAGTGAAAATCCTGGTGGTGGACGACAACGAGAGCAGCAGAACCATACTGAGAGAAATACTGGAAAGCTGGGATGCAGTTGTATCCCTTGCGAATAACGGCGGTGACGCCGTAAAAATGGTGGAAGATCAGACTTTCGATGTTATTCTCCTTGACTGCACCATGCCCGGAATGAACGGTTTCCAGGCTTTGGATGAAATGAAGCAGCGAGGAATCTCCGGCGAATCTGTAATCATGATGCTCAAAGCCGACGGGAGCGGAGAAGGAACCGATGAGTGTCGTGAAATAGGTATACAGAAGTATGTTTTCAAACCGGTTCGTAGAGTGGAACTGGAAGAACTTATCAACTCAGTCCTCAGCGGCACCGCGGGAGTGGCGATCTCTGAATCGGCATCGGCAGTGGAAAGAATCCCAGTTGAAGACAGGGAGCTTATGATACTTCTGGCAGAAGATTCTCCAGACAACCGTTTCCTCATTATCAAATATCTCGAGGCATATCCATGGAAGCTCAAAGTGGCGGAGAACGGCAGGGAAGCCGTTGAACTGTATGAACAGAGAGAAAAGAGTTTCGACGTGATTCTCATGGACATGCAGATGCCGGTGATGGATGGTTACGAAGCTACAAGGGCAATTCGTGCAATTGAATCCCGGGAGCAGAGCGAACACACGCCCATTGTCGCACTTACCGCCCATGCAATGAATGAAGAGATCAAGAAGTGTATCGACGCCGGATGCGACCTTCACATATCCAAGCCCGTGAGAAAGAAAACCCTTATCAGAGAGCTTGACGATCTTCTTTCAGCAACCGGCGCGAAGGAGGGAACACCGGATATCGCAACCTTGCCTCTCACTGATGAAGGATACACAGCTCATGTATCCGCAGATCTTGAACCGCTTATCCCCGGCTATCTGGAAAACAGGAAGAAAGACATCGAGACGATTACTGAGCACGTGGAGAATGGTAACTTCTCCGAGGCTGCAAGGCTTGCCCACAGCATGAAGGGTTCCGGCGGAGGTTACGGATTCGACAGAATAACGGAACTGGGTGCTATGATGGAAATAGCAGCAAGAAGCTCGGATGGAGCAGTGGTGATCTCCGGTCTGGAGCAGCTAAAACACTATCTTAAAACGGTAAAGATAGAGTATGTCGACGAAGAGTGAAAACATTCTGATCATAGACGATGATCTGGATACCAGAACTCTTCTTGCCCACATACTGAAAAGAGGCGGATACCAGACATTCACAGCAGACAGCGGTGCCAGAGCACTTAAGATTCTCAGGGAGAACCAGCCGTCGGTTATTCTCCTGGATCTTCTTATGCCGGGAATGAACGGGATGGAGTTCTGCAGCACCCTTCAGGCAGACAGGGAACTCTCCAGAATTCCGGTGATAATGATAACCAGCAAGTCCGATGAGAGTACCAGGATCGACGCTTTGAATGCAGGAGTCGCCGATTTTGTTCTGAAATCTCAACTAAACAGGAAAACCCTTCTTGAGAAAGTTGCAGGTGTTCTGGAGAAGGCCTGCATGTGGGGAAAACTTGATCAGCCCGTTGAAGGTGGAAGGCTTCAGGACTATCAGGGATTTCTGCAGAATGTTCTGCAGAAAAGGGATCTTGCACCGGAATCTGCTGCCGCTTTGATGTCCATACCTCCAAGGGATCTTTACGCAGGTTTCTCCCGTGCAGGGATCGATGGTATGGAAACTGCAAAACTGATAGCTTCGTTCCTGCGCGTTCCCGAGTATCCATATATCGACCCTGATTCCGTTGCTACAGACATGCTTCCAGGTGCTTTTTCAAGGGCACACCTCGTTCTTGCGCTGAACGAGGAAGATCATGTCAGATTCGTCACTGCAAACCCCTTTGCACCACAGCTTCTGGATATGCTCGAATCTCTTTCCGGGGCACAGCCTTTGATAGGGGTTACCTGCCCGGAATGTATTAACGCCCTTCTCAGAAAAGGCGGAGAGGAAAGCGACGGTTCCAGTCTTGGCGAAATAGACGATGAGGCAAGTGATTCGGAGATAAGCGAAGAAGTAATGGAATTCAGCGGTGCCATAGACATAGCTGAAAAGCCCACTGAAGAAGATATCAGGAAATTTCCCATAAGATACATAGCTGACAGTATCCTCTTCTCGGCAGCCTCAGAGGGAGCAAGCGATATTCACATCGAACCCAAACCTGAAAAGATCCTGGTGAGGTTCCGCGTGGATGGCGATATGCGTGACATGTTCACCCTGAAGAAAAAAACGGGCTCCATTCTCATAAGCAGATTCAAAGTTCTGGGTGAAATGGATATTGCAGAACGAAGGAAACCCCAGGATGGAATTGCCGAAGCCAGAATAGCCGGCAGAAGCTTTAAGATGAGATTTGCCACCACATCAACCCCCCAGGGGGAAAGCCTGATAATCAGAATGCTGGATCTTTATGCAAAACCGAAAAAACTCACGGAACTGGGAATGACTGAAAAACAGTCAGAGGCAATGTACGAGATATCAAGCCAGAACAGCGGTGCCATAATCGTATGCGGACCCACGGGAAGCGGCAAAACAACCACCCTCTATAGTCTTATATCACATATAGATATCAAGAACAGAAGCCTCATGACCATTGAGGACCCTGTGGAGTACAGGATACCCTATGCGAACCAGCAACAGGTAAACGAGAAGGCAGGGGTTACTTTCGAAGCACTTCTCCGGTCGGCTGTAAGACAGGACCCTGATATAGTTTACCTTGGAGAAGTCAGGGATACCTTCAGCGCAAGAACCTGTCTTGACCTTGCAAGTACCGGCCACATGACCCTTTCCACCCTTCACAGTTCAAACACCTCAACTGCTCTTTTCAGGTTGGAGAGACTCGGGATCTCCCGGGACGATGCGGCGGACAATCTGCTTGGAGTTCTTGCTCAGCGGCTGTTAAAAAGCCTCTGTCAGAACTGCAGAAGGATGAAGCCTGTTACAGAAGAGCAGCGGAGAAAGCTTCTTCCTTTCACGAGCGACATTCCAAGTGAGATTCCCCATCCCGAGGGGTGTCCCAAATGCAATTTTACCGGATATGCCGGCCGCCAGGGAGTCTACGAGCTTATGAGGTTCAACCCTGTGGTTACTGAGATCATCAAGAATGCGAACTCCATACCGCAAATGAGGATAGATCTTCAGAAAGCCGGACAGTTCCTTTTGAGTGACCACGCAATATTGAAAATGGAACAGGGATTGTTAGCCTTCGATGACGTTTACAGGATCATACTGCTGGAGGAATTGAGACTGACCGGGAAAACTGCTTCTGATAAAACCCAGGAGACTCCCGCTGACAGCACTCTCAAGAGAAGGATTCTTCTGGTAGACGACGATGATGATTTCAGACTGCTGGCGGATACGCTGCTTTCCGCTGCCGGTTATGAAATCGAACAGGTTGCAGATGGAGTTGAGGCCATAGTGAAGCTCACCACCAGCAGCTTCGATCTGATCCTTTCGGATATAGACATGCCCGGTCTGGACGGTTTCACAATGCTTCAGGCCCTTCAGAGCAAGAACCTGAACACACCGCTGATCTTTCTCACCGCCAATGACAGCATTGATAAAGAAGAGAAGGGTTATGATCTGGGAGCCCTTGATTACATTCGAAAACCCATCAGGAGAAAGTCATTTCTTACCCGTGTGGAAAGGGCCTTTTCCGGCATTTGAACCAATGATGGAACGGAACTGGAATAAGCATGTTATGATAAGAGAATCGGTCAAAACTGTATGTAATTAATACTGGAGGTATTCCGTGACAGCATTTCTTTTGTTGACAATTCTTGGAACGTGGGGTTCTGATATAGCATCAGGAAACTGGGTTTCTCTTGGAGGCAATTTCCAGGAACAAGCCTGTGTGGAAGTTATGGAAGCTGATTTGAACCACGTAACGGTCCATCTCCAGCTCCCGGGATATGCAACCAGCAGGGAAATGGGCTATACCAGACTGGATTTACCTGCATACGGATGGAACCTGGACACCCCCACGGGAGACCCTGAACTGCCATTCGTACCAGTGGTAATCGGACTTCCTGCCGGTATGCAGGCAGCTGTTACTGAAATCGATGCCGACTGGACAGATGCAGGATCAGGAACCATTTATCCCGTTCAGCCGCTGCGTTATGACAATGAGGTTGAGCCCCATACTTTTGTTGAGCTTTCGGGAGATCTTTCCGGGTCTTATCCTTTTAGAGAGCTTTCACTGGGGCAGCAGGGAACCTGGGCAGGGGTTAATACCATTGTACTGCAGTTCAATCCCTTCAGGTGGAATTCCGATACAGGTGAACTTCAGGTTGCATCTTCCATGACAGCAAGGATAGATTTCACTGGAAATCAGGAATACCAACACTCGGTAAGGCCCGCTGTGGCCGCAATGCACCAGTCCAGGATCGTCAACTACGAATCACTGGCTGTACCGGTTGATGCCTCACCTGTTTCTGCTGACGACGTGGTCTACGTCTGCGTGGTCCCTCCTGATAACCTTGAGGCCGTAACACCGCTTCTGGCAATGGTAAACTCCATAGGCCATCACGTTTACATCATCGAAATGGACGAGGGTTCCACAAGCTATCAGATCAAGGCTGCCATTAACAGTGTTTATCAGCCCGGAATAACCAGATTCGCCCTGATTCCCGCAAGGCATCAGCAGCTTGAATCCAAAGACTACAGCAGTTTCTACGGCGATTTCTACTACGAGTGTCTCGACTCCGACAATCTTCCTGATATCGCAGTGGGAAGGTTTCCCGGCAATTACACTCAACTTGAAAATCAGACAGCTAAGACCATGGCCTATATTACCTGGTCGGGTACCCCCGGAGAGCCTTCAATTCCTGCCAGTGTAATACTTGCCGCCCACGAAGAAGGCTATCCCGGCGGGTACACCGCGAACAGTAATTCAGTAAGAGACTGGGACTACACCCTTTCGGACCCGGTGTTCGAGACCTGCTACCCTGACGAGGGAGGAACCGCAGAACAGGTTCAGAATGCTGTCGATGCCGGAGTGGGGATAGTAAACTACAGAGGCCATGGCTCGAACACCACCTGGCAGTGGTCACCGGGGTGGAATGCAGGTACGATCTACGATCTTTCCAACACCCATTTCCCGCCGGTTTTCAATGTGTGCTGCAGCAACGGCAACCATGCACAGGTCTATAACTGCCTTTCCGAGAGCTGGATGGACGCACCGGGTGTAGGTGCCAGCGGCAATATCGGTGCAAGTGCCCCTTCACTTACCACCGTTAACAACAGAATGCAGAGGGTTCTTTTCTGGGAGATATTCGATAATGGCAATACCTGTGCAGGCGAGATGTTTGCATCCACACAGACCGACTTGATACAAACCCAGGGTGCAGGGGGAACCAATAACTCAAGAATGTATCACTGGTTCGGGGACCCTTCCATGGACATACCGAACAGCGATGAACCAGGAGCTCCCTTCTCCATGCAGATAGATGCTCCTGATGTGCTGAACGCCGGAGAGAATAATCTTGTCCTTACGGTGACATCAGGCGGGCTGCCCGTTGAGGCAGCTGTGGTAACCGTTACAGACGGAATCGGTAACCATCCTGATCATCCGGAAACGTTCTACGTACAAAGTATGACCGATGCATCAGGTCAGGTAACACTGAGTTTCACAGCATTAGAGAGCAATGCTCTCTACTATGGTGTAAGGCTCCATAACTATGCTTCCGTTACCGGCACGATAGACATTACAACAGAGGGTCTGGAAGGGGGAGAGCCACAGATGACAAGACTTCTGTCTGTATTGCCTTCTCCTGCTTCCGTATCTGCCGCTGTGACCTTTCAGGCTCCTGCCGGAACTCCTATCAAGTTGAAGATCCTGGACCTTGCTGGAAGAACCATCGCTGTGATCCATGACCGTGCTGCTCCCGGTGGAGTGTACTCAGTGCAGGTTAACACCATGGACATGCTGCCGGGCATCTATTTTGCCGTTCTTCAGTCAGAGGGATACACCGCAGCGAAGAGGCTGACCATTGTACGCTAAGTTACTGCTTCTGCTTGTGCTTGTATCTGCCTCTTGCATGATGGAGTCGGGAGAAGCACTGGAGTTTCCCAATTATGTGGAGGCATCTGTTACCCTTCCAGGTGATATAGCCGTGAAACCTGTATTTTCGCTGGCTCAAAACTATGCCATTGCAGCTGTTGGGGACAGCCTGTACCATATGGAACTCCGTCATGGAAGAGTGCATGGAAAAACCGGGCTTCCGGGAACGATAACAGGTCTTGCCAGGGGGAACAGCGGATCGATATTCGCCGTTGCGGGAGATCATCTCTGCAGAATAGAAGGCTTTGATCTTGCAGCAGACATACAGTTATCCCAGCAATGTACTGCTCTGAGTATCTGCGGAGATAATCCCATTCTTCTAATGGAGGACGGAACTCTGATCCTTCATAACTCCGGGGACCTTTCTCCCCAGGCCCAGGGAACATCGGAACTCAGCGACATAAGGTTCATTCAGGGATTCAACGGTATGGTCTGCATTGCTTCCTCAAAGGGGAATATGGAAACCCTTTCTGTTCCGGAATTTACTAAAACAGCTGAGAGCACGGTGGGTGGAAATGTAATGTTTCTTGAACGAGCCGGGAAAGGAACGATCCTTTTTTCCTGTGATTCGTGGAATGAAGCCGCATGCTGTTCCATTGATGATCTGGTCATTGATAAAATGTTCACTTTTCCCGTTGCTCCAACAGATGCCGCCGCTGACAGTTCAGTGGCGTACATATATTGCGCCGTACCAGGTTCCGGGGTTCAGGTATGCAGGGAAAGCGGGGAGATAGCCTGGAAATCATCAGCGTATGAAGACGGCTCCATGGTTGTTCTTTCCGATGACTGTGAGACCGCAGTGATCGCATCTGGAAACCGGCTGGATATACTAATTCTCTGAAAGTTATCTTTCGGGGATCAGTACCTGGACCATTGTTGAATCCCTGCGAACGGTGAGAGCTAGTTCTCCGGAAGTATTCTGGACCATTACCTTGAATGCTTCAGGATGGAAAACCCTTTCTCCGTTGATCTGTGTTACTATATCGCCTTCCTGAAGTCCGCACTGTTCAGCCTGAGAGTTGCGCTGAACATCGAGGATAAGAATTCCCTGGACCGAAGAAAGACCTGAAGTTGCCGGCATGGCCGTTACACCGAAGGGTCTGTTGCCCATTCCTGCATCGGTTAGAAGGGTTTCCACCCAGAAGTACCAGAGATTGCACGGCACAAGAGCCATGAGTTCCCCTCTTCCGTCTCCCGGGTCGAAGGAGCCTGTTATTATCCCGGTAAGAGCATTGTAGGAGTCAAAAACAGGTGCACCCATGAGCTCCGGAGAAGGGGAGCAGGCAAGCAGCAGCGCTCCGTCGTCCAACTCTTCCATGGGGAAGGTTCTCACCGCAGAAAAACCTGTTGGATGGCTTGCTATCACAAGAAGGGCTGCTCCGTTGGATGGAGAGGTGTTCCTGGGCTGTTCCCATGTCTGAAAAAGGGTATCACTGAACACCATCATTGAGAGACCCATATCCCTGAAGGATATAGTGGAGTCCGGATAAATCCTTAATCCCTTACTTACTATGAATACCTCGCTGTTCCTGGAAAACGCATCAAGGGTCACCGCATGCCTGGGTGACACGGCTACTCCGCTGCAAATCTCCACCAGTCCGCTCTCTGAGGACTGCCTTCCCACGGAAACAGCCGGAGACTGAAGAACGTCGCTGAAAAAACCGGTGGAGGCAAGAAAAGCCAGTATTAAAGCGGTCATGTGTAGTTCAGAATGTTGTTACCGATGAGGGTCTGCTGTAGGCCATCACAGGTGCAGGGGTATAGCTAACAGATTCTTCTGATGTCATGACCGGATGATCTGCAAGCCGTGGCGATTCAGTTTCTGAACCTCCATGAAGAAGCAACAGAGCTGCTGCTGCAAAGGGTATCACAGCGGCTGCCTTCCATAGGGGAAAACTTCTGGTGGAACCCCTGAGTGGAGAACGATCATAGTCGCCTGAGGCGATCCTTGCCTGTACCGCCCGGAGGATGTCCTCAGGCGGGTCTGGTTCATCAAGATCGGCAACCTCACTGGAAATGGCGCTGCTTAGAAGCATTGACTTTCTGCAGGAGACACAGCCGTTCAGGTGAAATCGGAGAAGCTGTTCTTCTTCGGCATCAGCTTCGCCGTCAAGAATAGAATTCATCAGCAGAAGGGCTTCTTCACACTTCATTTCCACATCTCCCAGACATCTTCCAGAGATTCGCGGAGGGAGGCCCTGGCTCGGTTTATCCTGGATTTTACCGTTCCTATTCTTATGCCTAGAACTTCCGATATCTCTTCGTAGGTAAGCCCCTGCTTTTCCCTGAGAAGGAATGGCTCTCTGTAGTGTTCGGGAAGCTCGTTTATCGCCTCTTCGATACTTGCAGCAAGTTCTCTTCTGCCTTCTCTGTAGTGGGGGGTCATGTTACCGCTGCCTTTTAAGACAACTTTTTCCAGGGGTATCATGGTCCATCTGGAACGTCGCCGCCATTCCTTCTTGGCCAGGTTGCTGGCGATGGTAAAAATCCATGTTACGAGGGGTCTTTCAGGATCGTAGTTATTTCTGTAACGGTAAACCCGGCAGAAAGTCATCTGAAGCTGTTCTTCGGCGTCTTCCTCGTTTCCCAGCATACGTATGAGATGAGAATAAATCGGTCTTTCGAACCGCTTGACAACTTCTGCAAAGGCATCTTGATCGCCGTTGCAGAGATCTACCATAAGCTGTGAATCAGTTCTTTCATCCTTTTCGGAACCTTTTTTCAAAGCATTCATCCTCAGCATGCATGCAACCTCCGCGTTACTATAATCTAAACAGCTTTACCCTGAAGGGGTAGATTTGTTCCAAGGTTGACCCGGGGCAATTCTTTTGACAAGAATAGGGACTATGAAAAGCAGAAAATCCGGAATATTCCTGAGAACTCTCTCCTTTGCGAAGCCTTACAAGTGGAGTGTTGTTCTGTCCATCCTTTTTGCCATGATCTTCGCTGCATCCAGCGGAGCTACACTGGCCATGATCCTGCCCATATTCGACGATGTTCTCGGGGGGAGGGAGGACCAGTCCGTACTCACCCTTGAGCAGGCAATGTCAATTACCGCAGGCCAGCCTCTCCGCAGGGCAGGAGAAGCACTGTCCTCCGGGGATTTTGCCCAGGTCGGTTCCGCCTTGTCAGAAGTTCCCGGAGCATTCCTGGAGGGTCTTCACCAGGCTTCCCCTTCGGAGGCTCTTCTCGCGGTGATCATAACCATGATTGCCATGATCTTGCTTAAGAACCTGTCTTTTTTCCTGCAGACCTATTTCGTTACAACAGTGGAAGAGGGCATGCTCAGGGACCTTCGGCTGAGGGTTTACAACCATCTCCTGAAGCTGGATCTGGGATACTTCGCAAGAAGCCGGTCCGGCGAGTTGACAAGCCGATTGACCGCGGACGTGGTGAGAATAAAAGGTGCTGTCACCCAGTCACTTATAAGTGCGGTTAGACAATTGTTTCTTCTGGCTGTTTATTTTTCACTTACCCTTTGGGTATCCTGGAAACTCACCATGATAACCCTTCTTGTTCTTCCTCCCAGCATGACCATGATCATACTGCTCGGGAAAAGCCTCAGAAGGAAAAGTCACAGAGCCCAGGAAAAAATGGCAGACTTCGCAAGCTTTCTCATGGAAACCATAACAGGTGTCAGGGTGGTAAAGGCCTTCGCCATGGAACCCTTCGAAGAGAAGCGCTTCATGAGGAGCGTAGACAGTCACATGAAGTACGAAGTTAAACTCAGACGCATGAAAGCCCTCTCTGGACCCGTTACGGAATTCCTTGGAGCAGTTGCTGCAGGGGTGATACTCTGGTTCGGAGGAAACTCAGTGATAGAGGGAACGGGAATGTCCGCTGGAAAGTTCATGGTATTCCTGGCAGCGGCCCTGAGCATGATGGATCCCGCCAAGGGCCTCAGCAAGGCATACGCTTCCATAATGTCCGGGCTCGCAGCGGGAGAGAGGGTGTTCGGTATTCTGGATACTGAACCTGCTATCAGGGAGACTTCCAGCCCTGTGGTTCCCCGGGGCCTCAAAGATTCCATCGTGTTCGATGATGTAACCTTCGGGTACCTCCCTGAAGTTCCTGTGCTAAGGAACATCGATATAAAAATCAAGGCAGGAGAGATAGTCGCCCTGGTAGGTCCTAGCGGAGGAGGAAAGAGCACCCTGGCGGACATGATACCCAGGTTCTACGATCCGGACAGCGGTAGAATACTCCTCGATGGAGTGGATCTGAGAGAGCTTAGTATAGCAGGCCTGAGAAGTCTTCTTGGTGTGGTGACACAGGAAACCGTTCTTTTCAACGACTCAGTTTTCAATAACATCGCCTACGGTGCAGAGAACATTTCGTTCGATTTGGTGCACAAAGCAGCAGAAGTGGCCAACGCTCTTGAGTTCATAGAGGAGCTTCCCGGAGGTTTCGATACTGTGATAGGAGAGAGAGGCATAACACTTTCCGGAGGCCAGAGACAACGACTGGCAATAGCAAGGGCCGTTCTGAAAAATCCCCCGCTTCTGATTTTCGACGAGGCAACCAGTGCTCTGGACACAAAGAGCGAACGACTGGTACAGACCGCTATTGACAAACTGGTGGAAGGAAGAACTTCACTGGTGATAGCCCATCGTCTCAGTACAATAAAGAAGGCTTCCAGGGTGCTTTATATCGAAGACGGCAGAATTCTGGAAGAGGGAACCCACGAATCGCTTCTTGCTCTGAATGGAAGGTACAGAACCCTATGGGAATTGCAGTTTTCCCATGGCTGAAAAGTACCTGGCCGTAAGACTTCACTCCCTTGGAGATGTGGTTCTTGCTTCGGGAACCGTGAGTGCCATGGCCGATGCAGGTAAAACTGTATTCGCCACTGCTCCCCTGTACGCACCAATAGCGGAAAGAATTCCCGGAAGTGTCACCGTCGAAGTTGTTTCAGGATGGAGAGATCTGAGAAAAGCGGCAGAGGGTTTTACGAAAATTGTCGATCTGCAGAACAACCTTACCACAGGAATCGGGCTGTGGGGAAAGAAAGCCCTCAGGTATTCTTTCCAAAGAAGAAAAAGAAAGTCGATCCTTCTGGGGGCAGATGAATCCATGGAGTGGAGGGCCCTTGAATACATGCAGACAGCGGGGCTTTCCGGTGATCCCGCCCCGGTGCTTATCCGCAAAAGGTATCCTGCACCGGGAGATAAAGCCGTTGGAATCGTGATCGGAGGAAGATGGCCAATGAAAGCCCTGCCCGACGGCGTTGTGACTGAGCTTGCACGGCTTTTCTGTGATGTCCTCGGAGCCAGAGTCTATCTCATCGGTGCAGAGCAGGACAGGGAACAAGCTGAAGCCGCGGCTGAGGAATGCGGTTACAGGAATGTTGTTTCAGTGGCCGGCGAGGGGGGAATCGAAAAGCTTCTGGAGAGAATAGAGGTTTTGAACCTGCTTGTGTCACCGGATTCAGGCCCGGCGCACATTGGAATCGCCCTGGGGGTACCTACACTGGTGGTTTTTACTGCAACATCACCTGCTCTGGGTTTTTACCGAAAGGATTATCCCGGTGCGTTTACCCTGCCGGGAGTCCCATGCCGACCCTGTCACCGGCATGGCGGCATACGCTGCAGAGAAGGTGATGAGCAGTGCAGGAGAAGACTCATTCCAAGACAGATCTTTCAGGAGGCCGTTTGCCTGATGCAATGAAAACCCCCATGATGAGGCAGTACCTCAGGATCAAGGAAGAACACCCTGATTCCGTGTTGCTTTTCAGAATGGGTGATTTCTACGAAACCTTTCTGGACGACGCGAAGAAGATTTCATCCATTTTAGGTATTGCTCTGACCGCCAGACAGAAAAACAGTGATAACGGCCAGGGTATTCCCCTGGCTGGCTTTCCCCACCATGCACTGGACGGATACCTCACAAGACTAGTCAAGGCAGGATGCAGGGTAGCAATATGTGAGCAGACCGAAGATCCAAAGAAAGCATCGGGTCTGGTTAAACGCGGTGTGGTGGAAATAGTGACTCCCGGAACCCTGGTCAGCGGGTCTGCGCTTGATGAAAGATCTGAAGCTCTTCTTTCCTCGGTGAACAGAATCGGCGGCAGGGCCGGAATAGTGATGTGCGATCTATCAACAGGGGACATCAGAGCAACATCAGTGCCGGAAAAAGAGCTTGCCGGTGAACTGGCAAGGCAGAATCCCAGGGAGGTTCTCGTACCCGAGAACATCGAGTTCCATCCGCCTGACGGCTGCGAACCTACGATCCTTGATTCCTGGAAATTCGATGTTGCTGCAGGCGAGAGGGAAACAGTTCATGTCTTTGGCGCGGCGGCTCCTGATGGTTTCGGGATCAGTAGGATGCCCGAGGTTCTCTCCGCCCTGGGGGCGCTTCTTTCATACATCGGCCACACAAAGCCTTCTGGAGTTTCACACCTTGAATTCAGGGGGCTTTTCAGTCAGAACGAAAACCTTGTAATAGACAGAACCAGTTCAAGAGCCCTTGGAATAGTCGATTCACCACCCGGCGAAGAGGAAGCGGTTCTGGCGCTGAGAACTGACAGAACAGTTACAGCCTGTGGAGGCAGACTATGGAGAAACTGGCTGAACTCACCTCCAATTCTTCCAGACATGATAAACGAAAGGCATTCTGCAGTTGAATATCTGCTGTTGTCAGGTGATTACCACCGTATCAGGAGTTATCTGGGAGAGACCACCGACCTGGAAAGACAGGGGGGTAAACTCGGTACGCTGAGAGCAGGTCCCAGAGATCTCAAGTCCATAGAGAAAACCGTGAGACTCCTGCCGGGAATATTCGAAATTCTATCCGGAAGCAGCTCGTCCCTTCTCAGAGACATAGCGTCCACGGATACCCTGACGGATGTGGCTGACAGAATAGGAAAGACCCTGGCGGATGATCCTCCTCCACGAATGGCAGACGGCGGTTTCGTGAGAAAAGGATTTTCAAGGGAATTGGACGCTCTCAGGGAAGTAAAGAGCGGGGGACGCCGCTGGATGGAAGAGATGGTTGCCGCAGAGCAGGCTGCCACAGGAATAAGCAGGATGACACTTGGTTATAACAGGGTTTTCGGTTACTACATTGAAGTATCGAAATCATCTGTCGACCTGGTTCCTGAACACTACATCAGAAAACAGACCCTGGTTGGCGGGGAACGCTACATAACGCCGGAACTGAAAGAAATGGAGCAGAGGATACTTAATGCTGACGAGGAGATCGCCTCATTGGAGGGAGGAATATTCAACGAACTCCTTCATGGAATAGCCGGGGCGGTTCACAGAATAAAGGAAGCCGGAAGGGCTCTTTCAATAACCGATGTGCTCTGCTCTCTGGCCCAGATAGCAAGCAGTCGCGGTTGGATACGTCCCGAAGTATCAGACCGTCCAGGCCTCTTGATAGAAGAGGGTAAACATCCGGTACTGGAAGACCTCCTTCCCGCAGGCGAATGTGTTCCTAACACCATCGAACTATCCCCTGAAAGACGCATACTGCTGGTTACCGGGCCGAATATGGCAGGAAAATCCACCTATCTCAGACAGACTGCCCTTCTTGTTATACTGGCCCAGAGCGGTTCTTTCGTTCCCGCTGCAAGAATGGTTTTCAGCCCGGTTGACAGGATCTATACAAGGATCGGTTCAGCTGACAGACTTTCAAGGGGACAGTCCACCTTTCTGGTAGAGATGGCCGAGGCGGCTTCACTTTTAAACGGCAGCACCGAAAGAAGCCTCGCTATACTTGATGAGATAGGGAGGGGAACCAGCACCTATGACGGCCTTTCAATTGCATGGTCCATGATCGAGTATCTGCACGACAATCCCGAGCACAGACCAATGGTGCTTTTCGCTACCCATTACCATGAACTTACCTCCCTTGCTGCAAGGCTTCCTCTCTGCGACAATGCCAACGTTAAAGTAAGAGAGACCGGCAGAAAGATATCATTCCTCTACACGGTGGAACCAGGGGCTGCGGACAGGTCTTATGGAATACACGTTGCCTCCATGGCCGGTGTGCCGTCTCAGGTGGTCAAAAGGGCAGAGAGAGTTCTTGCAGACCTTGAGAAGGGCAGACACATGCTTCCTGCAGGGGGAAGCAGCGAGAACGGGCAGATGAGCCTGCCTCTTTCAAACCCCGAGCATCCAGTTCTGGAGGAAATCCGCAGTATCGAGCCTGATGCCCTTACCCCAAAAAAAGCACTGGACCTTATCTATACGCTGAAGGACAGGCTGGATTCATAAAGCCTGCAGTATTCCGATTGTGCATACATGCACCTGATTCCTGAACAACCGGTCCTGCATACACTGTTTCAGTATCACGTAGAGCTTAAATAACAATATGGCAATCAGTTGTATAATAAGTAAACAGGTGTTTACATCAGCCTGTAAATATTGTATAGTTTAACTGGAGGTGATAACAATGGCAGAGAAATTCAGAATTGAATCAGAAACAGGATCAGCGCAGGTATCAGTGGTATGGGCATCCCTTAAGGGTTCTGCCGGATCCAGAAGAGCAGTGCTCGTTACCTCAGCGGATAACGAAGAAGTACGGGAAATACTTTCTTCGGGAATGCTTTACATACACGGTTCGCATCTGCAGGGAAAAACCCTCTTCAGGGTCGAGAGCTGCCGCAGGGCAAGAATACCGGGCTGTATGTTCATATCGGCAATAGAAGCCTTTGATCCGTTAAGGTGCCGCGAGAATGACATACTCAGGGAGATTCGCTCCATTCTTGAACTTGGAGCCTGTGAAGACACTGAATATCCCTGCAGTCAAGCATGCTGAAGCCTCTTAGAGGTTGGAAAAAAACTCCCGAGTGCTAATATTCCCCTCTTAATACGGCATTTTCATCTAAGAGGAGTGTAGTATCAAAACAGAGGGGTTAAGCCTGTTCCTCCCCACCTACAACGAGGAGGAAAATGTTGAATACATGGTATGTTCCGCTGCTGAAGTTCTGGAAGACATCACAGGAGGCAGATGGGAGATCATTGTTGTAGACGATGGCTCAACCGACTCCACGGCTTCCATCACGAAAATGCTTTCCAGGAAAGATCCCAGGATCAGACTTGTTTCCCATGAAGAAAACAAGGGGTTTGGGCAGGCTGTGCGTACGGGAATAGAATCTTCCACGATGGAGTGGATTTTCTATACCGATTGCGACGGCCAGTTCGACCTTGAGGAAATACATCTTCTCTGGAACGAAAGACACAGGGCTGATATCATTTCCGGCTTCAGAAGAAGGCGAAAAGACCCGGGCATGAGGCTTCTGTATTCTCTCATGTGGAACACGCTGGCGACAATGTTTTTTCTCAGATCCTTCAGGGATGTGGACGCATCCTTCAAGCTCTACCGTGCCTCGATATTCGAAAGAATCAAACCCCGGTCCACCTGCGGGGTCATCGACTTCGAAATACTCACATTGGCAAGGGACATGGGCTACAGGGTGCTTCAGATACCTGTATCCCATTTCCACAGACGAGCGGGAAAGGTTTCTTTTGAATCTGTCCGCACCGGATTCATAGCCTGGGTAAAGATTGGATCCATACTGGAAATGTTTACACAGCTCATGGCGTTCAGGGTCAGGACGTGGAAGGGCAGGGTGTGATCGTGAAGGCTCTCCTTGTAACCCCCCTTCCTCCGCAGCCCACCGGTCTTGCGGATTATGCCAGAAGAATTATCCATCTAACAAGTTCACACGTCGACTGGACCGCAGCTTACCCGGAGGGGGCAGAGCCCATTCCCGAATGCAGGTGCATTCCCATCGGTGAGCTCAAAGATGAAGACATGACTGGAAACGTGGTTTATCAGGTGGGTAATTCCCCTCACTGTACTCAACTGCTTGATACTCTCATGCGTTTCCCCGGGAAAATTCTTTTCCATGAGACAAATCTCCATCATGTACTCAGGCAGAAAGCGCATTCCTCAGGTAACTGGGAGGAGTATCGGGAACATCTTCGTGCCGACTACGGTTCGGAAGCGGAAAAGGTGTTCAAGGTAATGGGAAAGAAAGCACAAAGCCTTCCAGAGTACGACATGAGATTGAGGAAGTACCCCCTTCTGGGAAAACTGGAAGCCTCCGCCACAGCCATGGCAGTTCTCAGTGATACGGCCAGAATGCAGCTGGAGAAGCTCCATCCTGACAGAAAAATAAGAAAAATGGGCTTTCTAGCAGATTTTCTCGACAGAGTGGAGCCGCCTGCAGGAAAATACCCGGGAACAGTCATCGGGATCGCAGGTACTTTCCATTACGGCAGGAACTGGGAAGCAATGTCAGAAGCTGTTGCAGAGCTGCGTAAAAAACGTGACTGCATGCTGTTGGTCGCAGGGGACCGCTGGCCGGATACCGGCCTTGACTGGATAGAGGTTACCGGAAGGCTATCTGATCGTCAGTTCCGAAAAAACATAGAGCTGTTCGATATAGCACTGGATCTCAGGCACGACACATGCAGTGAAACAAGCGGCTCAATGATGGATATTCTGAGAAGCGGTAAACCTGCGGTGATATCCGATCAAGGAAGCTTCAGAGACCTTCCCTCGGATGCCGTTCTGAGGATCCCCCATGAATCAGGTGCTCTTGGAGCATTCGCCGCCATGGATTACCTTCTGGACAATCGGGACATCGCTGATTCCATTGGAAGGAATGCGGCAGCTTACTTTGCAAGGGTAAGCGACAGGGTTGAATGTCTTTCCCAGTGGATGGATTTTCTCCAGGCAGGCAGGGAATGAACAGCCGGATGCTTATCGGGGCGGCCATACTGGCACTTGCCCTTCCCTGGATAATAGCCGCGCTATCCCCTGGCACGGTGGGGATGTACGCTGATCCCCGTCACGTCCTGTTCCAGGGCGACAGCGACGTGTACGACTGCATCTGGCATTTCAGGTGGATAGAGGATGCCTCAGCACAAGGCAGCGATCCAAGGGTGTACAATGGCAGAACCCTTGCCTGGAACAATATGGCATGGCCTGACCTGTTCCTTGGTTCGATTTTTGGCTGGGGATACGATACCTCCCTTCTTGCAGGTACACTCTTCACTGCCCTGGCAGGTTACGTTTTCGCCCGTTCATGGGGGCTTGGAAGGAACGGCTCCATCCTGGCTGCTCTCGTAATCGCCTGGATGCCTGTACGAACCATCAGGATCTACCAGCATTATCCGGTTGCCTCCACAGGTTATCTCCTGATCTCTCTGGCCATGATGCGCAGAATTCTTCTTTCTCCGGGGAAATCCAATCTGATCACAGGATTTGTGTTTTCAGCCCTGGCTACTGCGGAAAGCCTTCAGCATGGACTGGCGATCGGCCTTGGCTGGCTTGTTACAGCTGTTCTGACAAGTGGGAAAAGTTCTAAAAACACACTTCTGTCAGCAGCTGTTCCTGCAGCCGGCTGTATTGCCGGGGCACTTTGGCTTTTCACGTCACCCGGGCTCACAGGGACCGATCCAGGGAAGGACTGGCGGGAGGCCGTGTTCTGGGGAGCTGAGATCCAGTCCTACTTTCTTCCGTCGCTTCTTGGTCAGCCCGTTGTTGCTGATTACATGCCCAATCCATTCGAAGGTGTGGTTACCCCGGGGCTTACCGTTATGCTCCTGGGTTCTATATGGTGCGTCAGGAACAGGAACTGGAAGGCGGCTCTTGCGGCCTTCTGCATTATGGTCCTTTCCGTGGGGCCGCTTTTTAAATTCCTGGGAATACCCACCCCTGTGCCGCTTCCCTACATGTTAATCGCCAAAACCCCATGGCTATCTGCCGCCAGAGCTCCTGCAAGGCTTGGAATTCTTGTGGGATTCATGGCTTCCCTGGGAGCGGGAGCCTTCATTGAGAAAAGAGGCAAAGTCATCGGTTGGATCCTTACCTGCCTTGTGCTCGTAGAACTCACTCCTCTTACCCTTCGGAAAATAGACACCAGTGTACCCTCTTTCTACACCGGAACAACCAACAGCGATCTGAGACTGGAAATTCCCGCATCAGAGGCCATAAGAAAATACTCCCTTTTCGAGGCATCAGACGGTATTCCCAGAAGAGTGAAGTTCTTTGCCAGAGGTGGAGATGACATGCTGCAGGGAATTCCTGAGGGCCTCAGGTGGAACCCTTCTGAACTGCCCCGGAGGGAAGACTTCTTTGCCACTGGCGCAACCGAAGTGATTTACAACCGCTGGATGTTCCCTGAGGAAGACAGGGCTCTCTACGATTCAGTGTATGCCTGTATCTTCGACGAAGACGAGAAGGGAGACAGCATCTGGGTATGGCGAAGCAATGAGAACGGTTCTTGACGTAACTCTATGCGCTCACAGCGCCGGAGGAGTGGGAAGATGGATAAGGGGCCTTTCCATGGGACTTTCCATGAACTCACCCATGCATATATCAATAGACCTTCCCGAAACCCACCCATTGAAACCATGCCCGGTAACTGAAGCTGTTCCTGTTCCTTCTCCGGACTGGATGGCCATTCCATTCTTCCGCAGGATCATGCTGAAAAGAACAGGTCTGGAAAAGACCAGGGCAGAAAGGATCCGTTCGGTTGCCGGCATCCCGGAAATCATACATCTGTCCGGGGTACAACCATGTGGAGAGGGCAAAACAAAGGTGGTCACATTCTTCGATGACACACCCTGGACCGAACCGGAGAAACACACACCGGAAACACTTTTCTATGCCGGAAGGCTCAGGAAGCTCATAGAAGAAGGCGCAGCGGTAATGGCCATAAGCAGATGGGCTGCTTCCAGGGCAGCAGAATTGTTCCACGTTCCATCTGAAAGAATTGGACATGTTGCCGGTGCTGCTGCTGATGTGTTCACCCCCGGGGAACCGGATCGTCTTGTTATGGAGGAATTAGGACTTGAGCAGGGCGGTTACCTTCTTCACGTGGGAAGCTTCGTTCCCAGGAAGAACATCCCTTTCCTTCTGGACTGCTTCAGAAAAGCAGATAAAAGAGGACGCAAGATGGTGTTGGCCGGTGCCGAAAAGTGGGGGGATCAACTTGAAACTGAAGATAAAGACATTGTTGTGCTTGAGTCTATTTCCGACAACCTTCTTCTATCCCTTTACAGGGGGGCTGAGGCCCTTGTGGTTCCCAGTACCAGTGAAGGGCTTGGTCTTCCTGTGCTGGAGGCCCTTGCGTGCGGCACCCCGGTTATATCCTCAGATGGCGGAGCTCTGGGAGAAACAGTGTCAGAAGCGGGTCTTCTGCTTCCTGTGAACGACTCCGATGCCTGGATAGAAGCCATCAGTAATGGAGCCAGTGAGGAACTGAAGAGAAGAGCCGTGAAGGCACCGAGAAACACCTGGGAACATACCGGAGCAGAGGCAATGGACTTCTACCGGAGCCTGCTGTGAAAATACTCTACATGATCCACAGAAGCTGGCCCTACCACGGAGGCTCTGAAAGGTATGTCTTCGAGCACGCTCTGGCCTCGGTAAAAAGGGGGCACCAGGCAGTTATTGCAACCACCGATGCGTGGGACATGTCCGTATTCGTATCACGCCGGGGGAAGAAGCTTCCCGTTGGAAGAATCCTTCACCAGGGCGTTGAGATAATCAGGTTTCCCGTGGTGAACCCTCCTTTTCAGAACCTGCTGAGGGCATTCATGAGGAGAATCGCCCAGGGGGGACCCGATCGTTTCTTCTATCCCAATCCTTTCGTGCCTTCATTGGACAGATGGCTCAGATCGGATCATGGATTTGACCTTGTTCATGCCAATGCCATGCCGTTTCTGATCCACGGCGGTTACAGGCACTCGGTCAAATTCAGTGTTCCGCTGGTGGTGGTTCCCCATGCCAATATCGGTGGTTACAGGGAAAGGATAACACCCCTTCACTATTTCAAAGGCGATCAGAAGAAGATATTTAGAGAAGCGGATCTTCTGGTGGCCCAGAACAACTTCGAAGCATCGGTTTACGGCGAAGAATGCAGGGTATCTCCAAAAAATATCATGGTTCACGGAAGCGGTATAGATCCTGATGAATGGAAAAACACCTCATCTGATAACGCTTTGAAGGCTCTTTCCATTCCTCCCCATGTTCCCATTGTTCTCAGCGTTACTGCCCATTGCAGGGATAAGGGTTCCTTTACTCTCCTCGACTCGGCAATACAGCTGTGGAAAGAAGGTCTTGATTTCTTTCTTGTGCTGGCAGGTTCCGTGATGGATGACTTCAGGCAGTATATGGATGAGAAGTCAGGAGAGATAAGTGACGGTAAACTTATAGTGCCTGGTTACATAACCGAAAAAATCAGGAAGGATCTCTTTACTGCAGCAAGTGTAGTTGCCGCTCCATCCAGACTGGATGCATTCGGAATAGTATTGCTCGACGGCTGGATATCAGGGACTCCTGTGATAGGATGTAACGCAGGTGGTATGCCTGACCTGATTCACCATGGCAAGGACGGTTTTCTCGTTGACTTCGATGATTCCACAGACCTTGCCCGGCGGATAAGGGAACTGCTTGAAAACAACCGCAAGGCAGATTCCATGGGAAGTGCCGGAAGGGAAAATACGCTGAAGAACCATACTTGGGAAAATGTTACGGACCGTTTCTTCCGGGAACTTGAAACGAGGGGGATTTGCACAGGGTAACGGCTTCTGTGGTAACCTATCAGGGTGAAGATCTTGTCAAGGATCTTGCAGAAACCCTTGCGCTGCTTCCGGGGGTAGGATGCGTAGTTTATGACAGCGGCTCCACCGACCAGACCACATCCCTGGTAAAGGAATACATACCCGGGGCACAACTCATATGCGGTAAGAACATGGGCTTCGGTTACGGAAACAACCGCTGTTTCGAGAATATTGAAACGGAGTACACCCTTCTTCTCAACAGCGATGCCAGGATAGATGGAAAATCCCTTTCACTTCTTGTCGAATTCCTCGATGAAAATCCTTCCTTCGCTGGTGTACAGCCTCTTGTAAGACTATGGGGCTGGAAAATGGTTACTTTATCCAGGGGAGTGTTTCTTACACAATACGGTGAAGCATGGGACAGCGGATTCATGCATCTGGAACCCTTCGTGCCCACAGAACCCCACCAGGTGCCTGCAATTACAGCAGCCGTGTCTCTCTGGAGAACCGATGTTTTAAAAGCGGTGAACGGATTCGACGAAAAATTTTTCATGTACTTCGAAGATGCAGATCTTTCACTCAGGGTACAGGCCGCGGGATGGAAGCTTGCCGTGGCTGCGATCGCTATGGCTGAGCATATGATGGGGGCATCCAGCACCAGAAAGGAAGCAGCTCTCTGGGAGCTCGCTTCTTCCATCAGAATGTTCAGGAAGTACATGGGGAAATCCCCCGGGGCTGTGATCCGCAGAGAAATTCGTCTTCTGCTGGGGAGCCTTCGGCGCGGGAGAAATCCGGTTCCACGTATAAAAGCAATCATGGCAGCCTGCGGTACACATGCGGATTCAGTGCATATTCCGGAAAGGATAAAATCCGTCCTTTTCGGCTCACCCTGCGATCTTCCCATGCCAAGGCCCGAAGCGAACAACCGCGGTCCTGGGTGGCATGGGCCTCTAGCTTCCCCCTGGGCGGGAATTAAGCTCGATTCAGATACTGTTTCAGTGACACTTGAGTCCACCGGACATGCTGTAACGGGAGTGCTCCTTGGACACCAGGGCGAGATACTTCTAAGGTTCACGGTTCCAGCAGGTGGAAGCAGAAGTTACAGGCTGGCAGTTCCCGGTCGGGTTGTTTACATTAAATGCGATATGAACGAAGACAATGTAAAGGTCGACATAGAATGACATCCGTTATCCTGGCAGGGTGGTGCGCTGCTGCGGCTGCGGCGCTTTTCCGCGGTCCCTCAGCGGAACTTGTTTCACTGATCCCCCTGGCAGTTGCCGCAGGGCTTTCTTCAGGAACAGTTCTTTTCCCGGCAGCAGTTTTTCTGTTTTCCCTGTGCCTTATTGCTCCTGATGCCATTCCATGGGCTGTTCTTGCCGGAAGTCTGCTGTTTTCCCTTTCGGGCAGGGGAACCGCACTCAGGATAACCGGGTTTTTAATGGCGGCCTGCATACTCTGGGTCTTTCCAGTGCGGTTTTCAGTTCCCGTTCTTCTGGTTTCAGCCGCAGGAGCCATTATCAATAAGAGACCCGGGATGGTTTACCTGGGAGCAGCAGGCATTTTCGTTCTGTCAGCCATGTTCTTCGGCATTCCTGAGAGGGCGGTGGAAGAGCCGGCTATTGCGATTTGCAGAATAGAGAACGGTACAATCTTCTATGAAACGGAGCATCTGTATACAGACTGCAGAGAAGTGCTGCTTCCAGCTCCTGTTTCCGGAAGATGGCTGATGTGGCTGGCAGTGGATCCCGGGGGAGTAAGGGATACCCTGCCCATGATGGCCGTGAGTGTAGGCGAAGATATGATATTCCTTCCTGCAGGCGCTGACACACTGTGTTTCACCTTCCAGCCTGGAGATACGCTCAGTGTTCGGCTGATGAGGGGTTTTAGACCCTTTGTGCACCCCACTGTTCATGTATCGGCAGGAGGGGAGATGTTATGAGGGAATTCATTCGCTCCCATTCCATGATGATCGCCTCTTTTCTTTTCGGGGTGTGGATATACTTTGTATGGAAACTCACCGGGATGCCTTCTCCGGGTTTCCTCGGACGCTTGATCCCGTTCGCCTGGGTTGCTGCGGGTCTTCTTTCAGGAAAATCCAGAACAAGTACCTGGTTCATTCCAGTGGTTGTCTTTTTCACCATATCATCGTGGATATGGATGGTATTCGAACCGGGCTGGCTCATTGCCGGGGCTTCAGCGGCGGCGGGGCTTATCCTCTGGGGGATCTACATATCGGGCAAATCACGTTCAGGGCTTGCTGCAGCACTGATACCCGCTGTCATAATGGTTCTTTTCACCGCTGATGTTAACAGCGACGAGGTCAGGTTTGCTGAAATTTCAGCAGCTGTCACGGGCATTTCCAGTGAAAGCTACGGTGAACGGCAATTCAGAACAGGCGACATCAGCCTGGACACAGGTCATCACACAGCTGTCTATCCTGCGATCATTTCTCCAGGCCTTCTCATTGGAGACCGGGGTCTCAGGGCTGTTCCGCTTCTTATAACCTTTGCTGCGGTACTGCTTCTGGGAAAGCTTGCAGGGCCTGCTCCGGCAGCTGCCGCAGCCCTTCTCTATCCTGGATTCGGCACACTCGGTCTGGCCATGACCGGATGGCTTGCAGCCGGGCTGTTTTCCCTTTGGATGCTCTTAAGTATGAAAGGTCGATACGGCCCCTTACGGATCCTCATAGTTATTCTTCTGGTAGCCATAAAAATGAGGTACTCAGGTCTTGCAGCGGGTATGATCATAGTGGAATATGCCTGCATGAAGAAACTCAGAGGAAAGTGGGCGATCCCCGCCTCGATTCTTGCAGGAACGATCCTTTTCCTTGCTGCAGACAAGTATGTTTTGGGAGGAGAGCTGTTCTGGGCGAGATACGGCAATTCAGAAATGTTAAAACTGATATGGATAAACCTCTTTCACCGACCCGCGGACACCCTCTCCAATGCCGGGTGGAGCCTTTTAGACCCCGAAGCAGGCCTTTTCTTCAGAGCCCCATGGACCATTGCCGCTTTGTACGGCATGGGAAAACTTGCAGTACGATCTCCCGGACTTTACAGGAAGGCATTGATCCCCTCCCTTTCGTACTGGGTGGTTTTCATCGTATGGTCCGGTACTTCCTGGCACGGTCTTCCTGCACCTGCCGGAAGGGTATTCGTACCGCTGGTCCCAATGCTGGCGCTGGGTATAAGGGAAGTCTGGAGCAGAAGGGAAACAAGACTTCTGATTCTACTCTCTGTTATCTTTTCCGCGGTGGTCTCCGTTTATCCCCATGCAAGGGCTAATTATGCCGACGGTACAGATACTGTTCTTGCACTTGTTAAAACTGTTTCCGGGTTTTCAATGGTAAGAAGTTCAGGTTTGTACATTGTACTTGCCCTGATCCCTCCAGCTGCAGTTCTTCTTATCATGGGAAGAAAGAAGCTCTCTTACGGCCTGATGGCCCTTGTCATTTTTGCAGCAGCGCTGGCAGCGGGTCTTCAGGGACCTGTAGGCGATGCCGAAGACCTGACAGGTAAAAACGTGCAGGGAGCACTCCTTTATCCCATGGATCCCGATCCTGTGATAAGGTATTTCTGGTTCGGCAGCAGGGAGAGGATGCTGTCGATGTCATGTGAAGGACAATCCATCTGCTTCCAGGGCGCATCTCCCGGAGATACGCTGTTCATCGAGGCTGCATCTTCCGGCGGATCTCTGGTGGTTCAGGGAGATACCATAGAGATTTTCACCGGACAGATCGAGATCCCATCGGAGTACATGGCCATGGGAAGAAGACAGGAAGACATGCAGGACGTTCCGGAAAACATGCTGATGCATATCTACAGAATTCCACTGTCCGCTTCGACAGATAACGTCATGGTGGTTCACGGCGGGGGTGAGCCCGTTTACATAGACAGGATCGGTGTTTTGTGAACGCTCTCTCTGTGGTTATTCCTTCCAGAAACGGCAGGGAATTACTGAAGGATTACCTCCCAGCGATTCTCAGGGAAACCGCTGACTGCAACGGAGAACTGATTCTGGTGGATGACTGCTCGACGGATGGCACCATAGAATATCTGAGGGTTGAACACCCCAGTGTAAAAGTTATTGAAAGAACGGACAAACCGGCCTTCTGCAGAGCAGTTAACCTTGGCATGAAAAGAGCTTCCGGATCTTTTCTGCTTCTTCTTAACAATGACACAATACCTGGAATGGGTAGCTTCAAAGCCCTTCTGCAGAGACTGCGATCTGCTGATGAACTCACAGCCGTCGCCCTTCCTTCGATACCCAGGCCCGACGGTACCGATGACAGTCTTTTCAGGGTCGGGGTGGAGAGAGGGCTGGCAGTAACAGGACAGCTCGTCTCCGGTTACCCCTATCCTTCAGGCGCCTGCGCACTCTGGCGCAGAGAAGCATGGGAAGCCCTTGAAGGTCTGGATCACAGGTACGCCCCCATTTACTGGGAGGATGCAGACATGGGGGTGAGGATGCTGAAAAAAGGCTATTCCATGCTTCTCTGTCCGGAGATTACAGTTGATCACATCCATGCATCAACGATGGGAACATCTGCTGAAACCATGGCTCTTCGGGAACGGAATCGGTTCATTTTCATGGATGCCCACGGTATGAATCCGGGACTGTGGCTGCCGATTCACCTTTTTTCAGCTGTTCTGAAACGGAACCGGCCTTTCCTTAGAGGGTATTCAGCCTACCGCAGATGGAGGAAGAATCGGTGAAAAAGAGCGCGGGCAGATTTATACTGGGAATTGAAGGTCTTACTGCTCTTGTTACAGGTACTTCAGCGCTTGTAGCCTTTGTGTCTGCCCTGGTTCTCTGGATCGTAGTTACAGATGCCCGTTCCACTATTGAGGCATCATCCCTGGCCAGGGCGGAAAGCATTTCATCAGCTCTTGGATCAAGGCCTTCTCAGAGCAAGCTCGAGTCGCTTGTCAGTTCCACTGTTCCAGGAGGAGGTGTCAGGGCGGTTGCAGTTGCTTCTGATGATTCCATAACCGCATCGTATCCAGCTGTCTCCAGGGAAGAAATGTTAATGGAGGATGCCGTTTGCTACACGGGTTCCAGGGGATTTACCGTATATCTGCTCATGGAGCTTTCTCCGGTGTTAAAACAGGGCGGTTTCGTGGTTTTTCTTCTTGTCCTGCTTGGCCTCTTTCTTACCGCAGTTGCCGTTCTGGTGCCGTCTTATCTGAGGAGGAGGGTTCTCGAACCTCTCAGAAGCATACTTGGGCAGGCCGACAGGGTGGAAAAGGGAAGCGGCAGGTCAGCTGAAACTGCCGGGGCATCATTCAGGAAAATAGTGGATCTTCTTGCCCGAAAGGATAGAGAACTGGACACCATGCGCCGGGATGCACTGGTGAGAGCAGAAACTGCAGAATCGAGATCAGGCGCCGTACTTGAAGCCATGGGTTCTGCAGTTATAGTGCTAAACAGGAACAATGAACCTACTATGTGGAACTCCAGAGCCGATGAGGTATTTGGCGCTATAGAGCCTAATGAGATTTCTCCTCTTCTTGCCGATGCTCTTGCCCCATTCACCGGAGGTGGCATCGAAGAATGGGACGGAGACAGCGGTGGGAGAATCTATCGTTACAGAATCACAACCAGCCAGACCGGAGAAAAAGTTGTTCTTGCAACGGACGTAACCGCCTCGGTGGCACTTGAAAGAAAACTGACCGAGGAAAGTGCTCTGGCGGATCTGGGTGCTCTCTCCGCAGGGGTTGCACACGAGATTGGCAATACCCTCTGTGCTCTTGAAGGTTTCATGCAGCTTCTCGGCAGGGGAAGTGATTCAGCAAGAACGACAAAGATACTGCAGGAAGCCGAATGTGAGCTCGCATCTGCCAGGAAAATAGTGGAGGCTTTCCGAAATCTGGCACAGCAGAACAGTGTTGAAAGCACAATGAACTGCAGGGAAGCAACCCTCTCGCTGAGGGGCGTGTGCGAAACCTACTCGGTTGTTTTCATGGCTGATCCGGGGATCGATGAAAACTCCGCTATTCCAGGTTCCTCGGTGATCATAGGCAGGATACTGGACAACCTTGTGAGCAACTCCCTCAGGTATTCTTCCCCTGACAGCATTAAAGTCACTGCGGAATCCACCGGGAAAGAAGCTTTTATATTCAAAGTAGAGGACAACGGACCGGGTCTTCCGGAGGATCCCGAAATTGTTTTCAGACCTATGTACACCACAGAGGGGAACAGAGGAGGCATGGGTCTCGGTCTTACAATCACAAGACGACTGGTAAGGGCCATGGGGGGAACCGTAAGGGCGTACACCGGAATAGACGGCGGTGCAGTGTTTACAGTTGCCATTCCTGTTATCAGGGAGGACAAATGAGAAAAATACTTCTTGTGGAAGACAAGAGAGGCATGAGGACAATGCTCACAACCGCCCTGTCCGAAGAGGGATGGGAGGTTACAGCCGTACAGGATGGTATCAGAGCCCTTGCATCCTTAAAAAGTGAAAAATACAACGCATTGCTTACCGACGTGTGCCTTCCCGGAGAAATCAACGGGCTTGATGTTCTCAGGGCTTCTCCCCCCGGGGTTCCAGCCGTGGTAATGACAGCCTTCGGAACAATAGAACTCGCTGTTCAGGCAATGAAGATGGGAGCATGCGATTTCATAAGCAAACCCTTCGAGCTCGACGAGCTCATAGAGAAACTTGGAGCTGTCTGCAGACACGCTTCCGACTTCATGATTGGTGAGTCACAGAACTTCAATGAGGTCCTCGAAAGAGCAGAGAGAGCCGCCGGCAGTGGTATGAATATTCTCGTTTCAGGCGAAAGCGGAACGGGCAAGGAACTGCTGGCCCGGAGAATTCATCAGATGAGCGGAAGAAAAGAGGGGGTCTTCATTCCTGTAAACTGTGCAGCGATACCCGAAAATCTCATGGAAAGCGAGCTCTTCGGAGCGGAAAAGGGTTCATACACCGGTTCTTCAGAGGCCAGACCCGGGCGATTCACCATGGCCATGGGAGGCATGATCTTTCTCGATGAAATAGGAGATCTCGGACTTCCCCTTCAAGGTAAACTTCTCAGGGTTCTTGAATCGGGCACATACAATTCTGTGGGTGGGACTGAAGAACTGACTACAGACGCCCTGGTGATATCCGCAAGCAACAGAGATCTCAGAGAGATGATCGCCCGGGGTAAATTCAGGGAAGACCTGTACTACAGGATTGCAGAATTCCCGGTGGAACTGCCTCCGCTCAGAGAGAGAGGGGGAGATGTGGAACTGCTGGCAAGGCATTTCATGGAAAGATACGGCGGGAAGGAATTTACTCCAGGGGCACTCTATCTTCTGAAAAGCTATTCCTGGCCGGGCAACATCAGAGAGATGCGCAATCATATAAGGAGGGCCTGCATAAACTCCACAGACGGCGTGATCACAGCGGAACTTCTCGAGTTAAGTCCGACTGGAGAGAGCAGGATCCCTACAGGTTCTCTTCTTGAAGAATCTGCAATGGCTGCAAAAAAACGAGAATACGAGCTGATATCCAGAGCGCTGAAGGAAACCGATGGCAACAGAAGCAGAGCGGCTGACCTCCTTGGCGTGAGTTACAGAACACTTCTGAACAAACTGAAGGAGATGGAGCAGAAACCCAATGGATAGAGCCGTTGTTCTTCTAAGCGGCGGACTCGACTCCACCACCGTTGCCGCAATGGTGAGTTCCATGGGAATGGAAATGTTTGCCCTTTCTTTCAGTTACGGCCAGAGACACACCATTGAACTCGACATGGCGGCCAGAACGGCAGCAGCATACCGGGCACTGGAACATGTGATCATCGATCTCGACCCTGAGCCCTTCAGGGGCTCTTCCCTCACAGGATGGGGCGAAGTGCCTACCGGCGGGGTCACAGACCTGATCCCTTCAACATACGTTCCTGCCAGAAACACGATATTTCTCTCTATTGCCCTGGGAATTGCCGAAACCAGGGAAGCCGGACACATCTTTGCAGGAATGAATGCAATCGATTACAGCGGTTATCCCGACTGCAGACCTGAATATCTGGATGCCTTCAGGAAGCTCGCCTCTCTTGCAACGAAAGCAGCGGTTCTTGGGAAACCTCCTGAGATCCATGCGCCTTTAATGCACATGACCAAAGCTGCGATCGTAAGAAAAGGCATTGATCTCGGAGTGGACTACGGCAATACCATTAGCTGCTACCGCCCATCTCCTTCCGGGTTGAGCTGCGGCGTGTGCGATTCCTGCAGGCTGAGACTTAAGGCTTTCAGCGACAACGGCATGAAGGATCCTGCGCCCTATGTCTGAGTATCTCGTAAAGGAAATACACCTAACCCTTCAGGGAGAAGGCGCAAACACGGGCAGAGCCGTTGTCCTCCTTCGTTTTGCCGGATGCAACCTTTCCTGCCCCTGGTGCGATACCGACCATTCCCCGATCCAGCCGGGTATCCGGGGGGGAGTCTATTCGAATCCGGATGAGTTGGTAAACACCGTTCTCGACTTATGGCCCAGTATCAATGACCATCCTGTGGTTCTCTGCACAGGCGGAGAGCCCCTGCTTCAACTTGATCGCTCACTTATAGACAGGCTGAAAAGAAGGAATGTGGAGATCCTTCTGGAAACCAATGGGACAAAGAAGATTCCCCGGGGGATAGACTGGGTTTGCGTAAGTCCCAAAGATGACCATGCAGTGGTGAAAGAGGGAGATGAGGTCAAGCTTGTGTGGCCCTCGAAATCCCTTGACCCGGATTTGTGGATAGAGAGAGATTTCAGCGGTTTCTGGCTTCAGCCCCTTTATGGGATAGAGTATGAAAAGAACCTGGCTGAATGCATCAGGTATTGCATGGAAGATCCGCGCTGGCGGCTCAGTCTTCAGACTCACAGATTCACAGGCATTCCTTAGGAGAAAAAATGGAGATTTACAGAGAATTCACCTTCGATGCAGCACACCGTCTGTCAGCCCTTCCGGAAACTCACAGATGCAGTTCCCTGCACGGTCACACTTTTTCCGTTTCCGTTCATTTGGAGGGCGAACTTGACCCGATCATGGGATGGGTGATGGACTACGGTGAAATCAAGAAGATTTGCCGCCCCTTCATAGAAATACTCGATCATTCATATCTGAATGACATTCCAGGCCTTGAGAATCCAACCAGTGAGCATATCGCAGTCTGGCTGTGGAACAGGATCAAACCCGAATTGCCGGGACTTTCCATGATAGAAGTACGGGAAACACCGAAAACAGGCTGCAGGTACCGGGGATGAAAGACATCCAGAACCAGAAGGATACAAGGAACATTCCCCTGAAGGAAGCCGGTATTACCGACCTCAGATATCCAATTACAATACTGGACATGGAGAACCGGGAGCAGAATACCATAGCTGAAATCTCAATGTCAGTAAGCCTTCCCCATGATTTCAAAGGCACTCACATGAGCCGTTTCATAGAGGTTCTGGGTGAAACAGGCTGCCGTTTCCACGGGAAGACCATTCCACTGATACTTAAGAAGCTCAAAGCTGCACTTGATGCGGAAAAGGCCGCTGTGAGAATCGCTTTCCCGTACTTTCTCACAAGGGAAGCTCCAGTTACCGGGGCCAGAGCAAAAATGGGTTACTCCTGCGTATTCACCGGGAAAACCCTGGGGATGGAAGATGATTTCATTCTTACGGTTACCGTTCCAGTGAGCACTCTCTGCCCCTGCAGCAGGGAGATCAGTCTCAATGGCGCTCACAATCAGAGGGGTTACGTCACAATGGACGTACGAACACGACGACTCAATGACGGCACTTTCGAGTTACTCTGGATAGAAGAACTGGTGGAAATTGCGGAAATTTCAGCATCTTCTCCTCTTTACACCATACTGAAACGCCCCGACGAGAAGTTCGTGACCGAGCAGGCTTATGCTAACCCTGTGTTCGTGGAAGACATCGTGAGGAATGTATCTGAGAAACTCATGGATGATCCAAGGGTGATCTGGTTCAGGGTCAGAGCTGAAAACCACGAGAGTATTCACAGCCACAACGCTTATGCTGTGGTCACATGGAGCCGCCCTCAGTGATTTCTGTACTCGGCCTCCACAGAAATGGATATGCCTCCCCTTACGCCGAAATCTGCCACGACTCTGCACCATCTTGGTTTTAGAACTTCTACAAGGTCTGAAAGGATGAGATTTGCAGCGTGCTCATGAAAAATCCCCCTGTTCCTGTAACTGCCGAAGTAGAGCTTGAGGGATTTCGATTCAACGATCCTGAGGTCTGGGATGTAGGTGATCGTGATCATGGCAAAATCAGGCTGTCCGGTTATAGGGCAGACGCAGGTAAATTCCGTTGAGGAAAGAGTAACGGTATAGTCTCTTTCCGGATTCCTGTTGGGAAATGTTTCCAGCCCGCTGAAATCTGCGGTGTTATCTCCAAGAAGAGTCAGTCCGTTGTTTTCTTCGGATGTCATCTTCGCTCTCCTTTTCTCAGCTCATCAGATATTGCGCTTACAAGATCTGTTATTGCGTATGGCTTACTCAGCATCCTGTGCTTACCGGAAAACCCTGAAAGGCTGTTGCCGGCGTAGCCGGATGTGAAGATCACAGGCACGTCAATACCTGAGGAACATATTTTCCTGTAGGCGTCGGGGCCGTTGAGAACAGGCATGACTACGTCAAATATAAGAATGTCAATGGAATCCGGTTGTGTCAGGAAGATGTTGACCGCCTCGTTTCCATCCGATGCTTTCAAAACCTTGACCCCTGCTGATCTAAGACCTTCCATGGTAAGGTTTCTGACCTGGGGATCATCTTCCGCCAGAAGCGCAGTAACCGAGGAAAGATCCACAGGCTTTTCAGAGTACTTCACCTCATTATCTTCCGGTTTGATCTCTAACTCTTCGCAGACCGGGAAGTAAAGGGATATCTCGAAACCTCCTTCATCAAGGTTCCTTGCCTGAATTGCTCCTCCATGTGATTCGATTATTCCAAGAACGGTGGAAAGTCCGAGTCCCGTTCCCCTGTCCACCTGTTTCGTTGTGTAGAAAGGTTCGAAGATCATCCGGTGCTTCTCAGATGGGATACCCGGTCCCGAATCCCTGACAGAGAGAGACAGATAGCGTCCCGGATAAATAGTTCCAGCAAGAAGCCTGCGGGTATCTTTACAGAGATACTCACTTAGCACGATCTCTATACTGCCGCCTTCAGGCATGGCATCCCTTGCGTTTATGCAGAGGTTCATCAGAACCTGTTCTATCTGCCCGGAGTCGCCAAGCACCGGCGGAAGGTTCACAGGTATGTCAAGCGAAATGACAATATTTTCCTCTATTATCCTCTGCAGAAGTCTCAGGAAATTACGTGTTATGTCGGACAGGTTCAGAATTTTCAGTTCCGGCGTTTTATTCCTGCTGAAAAGAAGAAGCTGTCTGACAAGTTCCCTTCCCTTTTTCGATGCATCCAGTATAGGCTTGGCAAGGTCGCGGGTTACAGGATCATTTTCAGAGACTTTTTTCAGGATCTCGGTGTACCCCATTATCACATGCAGAAGGTTGTTGAAATCGTGAGCCACACCCCCTGCAAGCCTTCCTATGGTCTCCATCTTCTGAGACTGAAGGTCCTCGATCTCTTTTTCCATGAGATCCAGTTCCTTTTCCTTGATAACTGTTGTCTCATAGAGAATACCCGTTAACTCCACGGGATGTCCCGTGGGGTCAACACCGGTTAACCTGGCACCGGCATTGAACCATCTCTTTATGCCATCGAAACCCGTATAGCTTATCTCTCCGAAAATGCTGCCCCTTTGTCCACCCTGAAGCTCTGTAAAAGCAGGTTCCATCTCGGAAGACATCTCCGTACCTAGAATGAAGTGTGAGAAAAGAGGTGGATTCTCTTCGGGTGCGTATTTCAGAAGATGGAAGAAATCATCATCGGCGATGAGTTCATCCCGTAAAAGATCTGCTTTCCAGAGAACCGCTCCAGAGGCATCCAGGGCGAGTTTTAGCTGGTCTATCCGTCTCTGCAGGTCTTTTTCCGTGCTTACGAGTCTGGTGATATCCACCGAAACCACCAGAGTACAGTTCTTCCCTCTGTAAATCAATTTTCGAGCGTGGATAAGAAAGGTCAGAGTCCCGCGCTCATTAACCGATATCTCCATGGGCATGGCCTGGGGTATTTCACCCTCTGCGACTTTTTCCAGATAGTGAGTTATACGCCCCCGGCTTTCAGGATCTACTATTTCCAGAAGATCGCTGTTTCCGGGATCGAAATCTGTAAAACCGAATTTATTCAGCAGAGAGGTATTGATGTATGCAATCTCAGTACCTGCAAGAACTGTGATTCCGATATTCTCATCCAGGGATATTTCTTCGAAGAGGTCGCTTATTTCCTTGAGCCTGTTAAGGGTATCCTGATGCACTGCCTCTCGGCTTCTTATGAGGAAAATTGCCAGAATGGACAGAATGGATGCAGCCGTAAGGGGAATGAAGGTCTCCTCGAGAACGGTGAGTGCTATTCCTCCGGGAAGGGTGAGTATCCATACGTAGTATACGAAAGCTGATCCGATTCCCGCGAAAACCTGAAACAGGATGCCTGAAGACTTCTTCTCGAACATCCTCAGTATCATTCCGAACAAATACGCACTGACGATTATCCCGATACCGGCGTTCATTCCAGTACCGCCGATGAACAGCCGGTACAAAAGCAGCGGAATGATGGTTATAAGCCCCACAACCGGACCGCCGGTGAGTCCTGCTACCACAATTATGGGGGTGCGCATATCTATGAGTACCCGCGGAAGAACCTCGACGCTGAACATCATTGCAAGAATACCGCAGAGAGCATACGCAATACCCTGGATCAACCAGCTTCTGCTGCGGCTGCCCAGCAATTTCCATCTGGAAAATCTGGTGACCATGAGAAACGCCAGAACAAGCAGAGAAGCGTTCTCTATCAGTGCTTTCAGAATCTCAGTTCGCAATTCAAGCTCCGGTCTAGGCCGGCTTCACCGACTGATATGCCTCCTCGATGGATGGTTTCTCCATTGAACACATGTAATCAAGAACATAACCTGATCCCTTTGCTGTAACACCACGTCCGGAAAGCCATACTATGGACTCCCGTATGGTATCCACGCCGAGGGTTTTCATCCAGTCCCTGCCCTTACGTCTGGAACCTCTCATGTAGTCAGCCAGAAGGCTTGCCAGGGGGGCTGGTTTCATGTCAACCTTTTTTATGAGCGAATCGAAAAGATCACACAGTTCAAGGTTAAGGAGCCTGTCCATGAGATGTTCGCTCAGTCCGAGCCGCTTGTAAACAACACGCCTTTCCCAGGGTTTCATAGGCAGAAGTTTTTCAAGTTTCGTGAAAGTGTCAGGGGGGATCGGCTGGGGGGGAAGGTCAGTATCGGGATACATCCTGTCTGCTCCTGGAAGTATCCTTTCGAAATCTGTGGTGCCGTCTATCCGCGCCTGCCTGGTCTCAGGCGGAATACCCTGGAAAGCCTCCTGTATCCTTATGCAGATCTCCTTCGCAGCTGTAATGAGATCAGCATCCGGTCCTGTGAAAAGAACAGCTGTATCCTCATCGGTCAGTTGCATTTCCATTCTGAGCGCCTGGTCTGCTTCCTCGACGAATGGCTGGTCTTCAAGGCAGGCTATAACTCTGACCCTGCCACGTAACTCATCGAGGAACGTCTTACCAGGCTGGGTGGGATAGTTCAGATATCTTCGGAAACCGGACAGTGTCATGAGAGCGGTCTTTTTCCCATCAGCTGCGTCTTCGGTGGGAAGAACCTTGAAGCTCGGCTTGTAGAGCCCGGGTTCCAGGTTAGAATGCCTCAGTTCGTGCCTGAGGTCCAGAAGCGCTTTCTGCCTGTAGGCTTCGATACGTGAAAGCGGCTCTATGAAAGAGATCCTGGGAACCCCTTTGATCTCTATGCGTGTCCCCCCTTTGATGGAGACATTCACATCCTGCCTTACGGAGCCTATCCCCCTGCGCACAAGATGGGTAGATCGCATGGTTTCTCCAACCAGCTTTGCAGCCAGAGCCATTTCCAGCGGTGTGAGGAGTTCAGGGGCAGTTACAGGCTCCACCAGGGGAATGGAGAGTCTGTCTGTACGGAAGACCACATGGTGGCCTATGTCGGACACTTCCCGGCAGGCATCCTCCTCAAGGCTCATCTGAA
>CAZRCS010000005.1:0-35658 GCA_964598645.1 uncultured bacterium
GAATTGCGTCAAGAACACTTTGAAGAAGCTTTTTTGTGTCTTCAAGCTCGAGGATCCCACTTTTAATATCGGTGATGTCCCGCAGGGTCCCTACAATCCCAATGGGTTTGCCGTCGGCATCCCTGACCAGAGAACTCTGCATAAGGGTCGGGAAAACCCGGCCGTTTCTGTGAAGATGGGGCACTTCACCGGTAAAAAAACCGGTTTCCATAACCTGACTGTTTGCCTCATTAACCAGAGGCATATCTTCTTCCCGATGAAAAACCGACAGGTTCACGCCTTGCAGTTCTTCTTCGGTGTAACCATGTTTTTCAGCAAAAGCCCTGTTCACGTAGATGATGTTTCCTGAAAGATCCACGATGGCGATTCCCTCGCCGGTCTGCTCCAGGGCAGAAAAGATAAGGCTGTGCATGTCGGTACCAAGCATGTTTTCCACAGAACCTCTTTTGACAAGATGCCTGGAATGATAATAATTGGTTCATTCCAGCACTGTCAATCCGCTGTCAGAATTCATACTCAAGGCCGAAAACAGGCATGGTTGCCCACTGATAGATATAGTCTTCCCCGTTATCAATTCTGTTCCAGTATGTGGCTGTAACATTCCTCCTGTTGAGCACGTTCCATACCGACAGATAGCACACCAGACTGCTGCCCCTAAGGTTGATTCTCCTGTCGACTCTAAGGTTGAGAGATGAATAGTACGGATATGTCTCCCCGTTAATTAGTGTACTGTCAAGAACGGTCCTGTTCAGCTCCTGTGAAGCCTCCAGATCTAGCGGGGTGTAAGGCCGCCCTCCTGCAAGAAGCCATCTGCCGCTTACTTCCCAGCCGGAATCGAACCGATATCCCCCTTCCAGGGTTGCTGTCCACCTGCTGTCATAAATCCTTCTTCTCCAGGGTTCACCCGGGTTTTTGTACTGAGACGAGTAAAAAGAACCTGCGGCAAGTCCATAAAGACCGTTCACCATTTGCTTCTGAACAGTTAACTCTACACCGAAAACTCTGGTTTCCCCCCCTGATACAAGGTTCTGGAAGGTGTACATATCCTGTTCCCCGCTGACACCGTCCAGGATGAAATAGCCCGGCTGATCCGGATCATAGGGAAATTCACGCCCTGTTTTCAGATAGCACTCAACCTGAAGCCGCGTCTCCGGGGAAAGCAGGTGTTTTACTCCTATTATGTAATGTTGTGAAGAAGGTATATCCAGGTTACCGAAGCTCTGATCCCGGGCGATGATCTCACCGGGCAGTTCCTGCCTGTATATGCCCGCAGCAGCGCTTATCCAGGTAACAGGCGAGGTTCTCAGCTCCAAAGAACCTCTTGGAGACACCAGCAGGTCATTGCTTCCTGTGTAGTCCAGCCTCATACCGGTGTTCACAGTTAAATTTTCGATGGGTGTAAGCCCTGAACTTAAATAGGCTGAAGTTGAGAGGTCATTGTGATCGCGCTGGACCATTAGCTCTGGAATGGGATCCCCGCTGAAATTCGTGTCAGCCGCATAATAATTGTCGTATTCGTCCATGTTCCACGAACCTTCGACCCCGAATTCCAGCTCAAGCTCTGAAGCTGCCTGCCATTTGTTCGTATTCCTCAGGACAAAAATGTTTTCATTGGAATTCTGCAGGGCCTGAACCTGCCGGGAGTGTGTGTGATAGTAGGTTCCTCCGTAACTGATTCCATTCCATGACAAGACGGTATTCGAGTATCCTCCCCGGGGCCATATGTATCTCCAGCCCAGTCCCGCCGTGGCATTCCAGCTGTCGGTTATTCCGTAGTTGTCATTGCCGTCTTCAAAGGCCTGATCCCGGGTATAGTCCACATGATCATCCGCTTCAAGAAATGAGACTGAAAGCCTGTGTGAAGGATTCACATCATACACAAGCTTTCCGTGGTAATCAGAGTAGACAGGAACGGCATCTATGTCGGCAATATGCACCAGAAGATCGATGTAGGATCTTCTTGCGCAGATAAGCCAGCTGCCCCTTGAGCCGAGAGGTCCTTCAAGAACCGTTCCGAAACCTGACATGCTCATGTCCACCTGACCGTCGAATTCCTCTCTGTTCCCCTGCCTTGTTTCGATCTCCATTACAGATGAAAGCCGGTTGCCGAAGGAAGGGGAAAAACCGCCTGCGGAGAATTTCACTTCGCTGACAAGGTCTGTATTTATCAGCCCCAGTCCGCCGCCGGAGGTCCCCTGTCTGGGGAAATGGTTGATGTTCGGAATTCTCATCCCGTCAACATACATTCCGTTTTCAGACGGATTTCCTCCCCTGACCGCTATACCGTTATACTGGTCGTCTATTCCGTTAACCGACGGCAGAGCCGTTATCACCCTTGAAACATCACCGGCCGAACCCGGCGATCTCCTTACCTGCTCACCGGAAAACTCCATTCTGCTCACCGGTTCGCCTGGATCCGAATTGAAGTAGTCCGGGGTAACGTGTATTACCCCTCCATCAACTACCGAATAGAGCAGTTCAACGTTTTGAGATGTGATCCTGCCGGGTCTGACAATCACATCCGGGAAAGCTCTGGGATGAAACCCCACACTTGTGACCCTGAGGATATACGAGCCAGGGGTCACATTCTGTATCACGAACCGGCCTTCAGAGTCTGTTATCCCTCCCTTTTCCGTACCCTCAAGTACCACGAAGGCTCCGGGAACAGGCGTGAGAGTGGCATCTGCCACCACCCTGCCGGAAACTGATCCCGATAGCTGCTGCGCAAAGCATTCCAGAGATAAACAGAGAACTATCGCATAAACCGTTTTCATGTTGCTCCCTTGCATTTCAGATATTTCAATCGTATGTTTCAATCATGTGATTAAAATACAGGAACAGAGATCTCTGTCAACCTTCTTGCCGACCGGCCTGATTCTGCTTAACTTAAGAACCGGAACAGGAGGGGATTTGAGCGGAACAGAAACAGCCGATAGGATCGTCATTGCCGCGGTTGAAATAATTAACCGCGATGGTACCGATGCAGTTACCACCAGGCGAATAGCAGCTGAAGCCGGGGTTAACACTGCGGCGGTGAACTATCATTTCAAAAGCAGGGAAAACCTTATCAAACAGGTACTTGAAATGACTCTGACACACCTGTTCGATGACTGGAACATGATACTGAACGAAGGTGAACTGACACTGTCTGAAAGGGTTTACTTCCTTCTGGACTACATGATGGAGGGTATATCAAGATTTCCCGGCCTGACCAGGTCATACATGTTCGATCCTGCAGTAAGTGATTACACCAGAGGCGAGTTCACGAAGCAGCTGGAGAAAGTAATCCATTCCCTGGCTGAAACAGAAGAGATGAAGCTGGCAATCGGCCAGGCTGTAAGCAGTGTGCTTTCCACTGCGGTAATTCCTGAGGTTTTCACAAGCCTCGTGGGGGGAGAAATATCTTCAGAGGTATCACGGAGAGCCTTCATTCTGCCAGCTGTAAACAGAATTCAGGGGCTCAGTCTCGAGATATCACTTCCCTTTCTCAACCGAATGGAAGCCATGAGAGAAAAAGCATTCAAAGAATAGGGCCGCGGTTTTCACCACGGCCCCTTCTCTGCTGAAATTGATCTACTCGAAGGAAGCGATAGATTTCCTGATTATCTCCACGCACTCCATGAGCTGCTCCTCCGTAATCACAAGAGGAGGAGCAAAGCGGATGATGTCTCCGTGGGTGGGCTTTGCCAATAGACCGTTCTCAGCCATTTTCAGGCACACGTCCCAGGCTTCCTTGCCGTTCTTCGGTTTGATGATTATTGCGTTGAGAAGCCCCTTGCCCCTTACCAGGGAAATCATGTCAGACTTTATGGCTCTGAGTTCTTTTCTGAGTACTTCTCCAAGGCGGTTGGCCCTCTCGGCAAGTTTCTCTTCTCTTACTACCTCAAGGGCTGCAATAGCAACCTTGGCTGCTACCGGATTGCCACCGAAGGTGGAACCGTGCTGACCGGGCTTGATGTTCAACATGATATCGTCGTTGGCGAACACCGCAGAAACGGGATACATGCCGCCGCTTATGGCTTTGCCGAGAATAAGGATGTCGGGCTTCACGTTCTCGTAGTCGCAGGCGAGGAGTTTGCCGGTTCTTGCTATGCCGGTCTGCACCTCATCGGCGATGAACAGCACATTGTTCTTTCTGCAGAGATCTCTTGCGCAGGCAAGATACCCCTCATCGGGAACGTAAACCCCGGCTTCTCCCTGAATTGGCTCCACCAGGAATCCCGCGACATTGGGGTCTTCCAGGGCCTTCTCCAGGGCCGCTGCATCATTGTAGGGAATTCTTACGAAGCCGGGAGTGAAGGGACCATATTCACTGTAGGCATCGGGATCGTTGGAGAAGGAAACGATGGTGGTGGTCCTTCCGTGGAAGTTGTTTTCGCACACGACTATCTTCGCCTGGTCCTTCTCTATCTTCTTGTTGATGTAGGCCCATTTGCGGCAGAGCTTGATGGCGGTTTCCACTGCCTCGGCACCGGTGTTCATGGGAAGCACCTTGTCGAAACCGAAATACTCGGTTACGTACTTCTCGAAAACGCCCAGAACATCATTGTGAAAGGCGCGGCTGGTGAGAGCAAGGGTTTCTGCCTGGTCCTGCATGGCCTTAACTATTTTGGGGTGACAATGCCCCTGATTAACTGCTGAATAGGCGGAAAGGAAATCGTAGTACTTTTTCCCCTCAACATCCCACACATGAACTCCCTGGCCCCTGCTGAGAACAACTGGAAGCGGGTGGTAGTTATGGGCGCCGTATCTGTGCTCCAGTTCAATAGCCTGTTTCGATGTGATCTTCTCTGTGCTCATGGCATCATCCTTTACATGAATTCACCGTCAACACCGGGGAGGACCGCCGATACTCCAGCGCAAGCCTGACGGGAAGAGTTTCCGTTTAAAAAAGCCTGCGGCGGTCTTAATAAAGAATTTCAGCGGGGAATATAAACTCTTGAACCCCGTATGCCACAGAGATTATGCCCTGCCCTCCTCTGACCTCTGAAAAGCAACCCGAACGGTGAGGATCAATCCCCCCATTGTTGCTGCTGTATAGCTTGCCGTATGCATCCAGAGGGCGGCCATGTATCTGGGCTGTCTGGATGATGAGATCACATCGGTCATCCCTTTTAGAAACGGTAACTCTCCGTATTTGACAAGTTCGTAACCGGTAAAGCCCATAACGATGGATGCGGTTCCGCAAACGGCAAAAAGGAGAGCAAGGGGCTTGATCAAAGAGGCCGGGCTGCGCCTGTTCCTATGGCCTATTCTTCCAGAGGACGCAAGCAGTACCCCAAGGATAAGTCCCACCCACCATGTCGAATTGATTCCCCATGCAATACCCATAAGAGTGGGGGAAGTGGAGTGAATGAGCGCTCTGTGCCCGATGGTGAAGTACTCTTCACTTACCCTGGCGCTTATCTGGTTATGAAGTACTCCGAAAAGAACGGAAGAAACCATGCAGAGCAGAATTATCAGTACGACTTCCTTCATGAACTCCTTCTTCGTGCCCGGGTTTTCACGAAAACAATTGTTTGAACAGCTTGCAATCGGTAAGGTTCTGTATTCCGAACCTTGTGAGGGCAAAATCATACTTCACCGGATCGAAAGGTGAAAGCTCCCTGAAACCTTCTGTGATCTCAAGGGCTGTTCTGCCATCGGCGGTTTTTCTTCCTGTGAACCCCAGGCACTGACCGACCCTGTACATATGGACATCTACGGGAACTATCAGTTCCGACGGTGAGATCATGCTCCACCCGCCGGGGTCAACTTCGTCTTCCCGCACCATCCATCTCATAAAAAGGTGCAGACGCTTGCAGGCGCTTCCAAGGGAAGGACGGGGAAGCAGGTAGCTTCTTTGCATGGGAACAAGAAGACCCTGTGTAAACATGTCCAAGGCTTCAAGATAAGAGTGGTCAGCAAGAAAACCGGCCAGGTAGTTCCCCAGAAGCCCGTGTTCGGTCTGTTTCCCGGAAACGGAGAAAAGAAACTCAGCCACCTCCTCACCGGGGGTGAACCTGTGACGGAAGTCCCTCAGCTGCCCCTTCAAAGTGTTAAGATTTGCTGTTCTGAGATAAGCGGCAGGGCTGGGTCCCAGTGTTCCCAGAACCCTTTCAACGCTCTTAAGTATTAAAGAAACCCTGCCGTATGCAAGACCTGACGCAACCAGACCCGCTATCTCCCTGTCTTCCACGCTGTCATAGCTGTACAGGAACTCAAGCGGGTCCGGATGAACGGTTTCTCTCTTGTTGTACCTGCGGTAGATCTCCTCCAGCAGGTTTTTCAGATCTTTTTCTATTCTGAAAGCTCCAGTTTCATCATCTGGGCTGAGACACCCTTGAGAACGTTGAGTTTTCTTTCAAGTTCCTGAAGCTTTTCTTCCTCGCCCACGAGGTCGAGGAAAAGGAGACCATTCTCGGTGCAGTTGTCCTGAACACCCTCATGAATACCCAGCCTGGTCTTGATTAGACATCCCCAGCCGGTAAGAACAGCCTGAACCTTGGCCGCCGCATCGTTTCTGTGGCTTATGAGAACCACCATAACATTCTTGGTCATTGCCTACTCCTCTGAGAACTGGTCTTTGCCAACGCCGCATACCGGGCACACCCAGTCTTCAGGAATGTCCTCGAAGGCGGTTCCCGGAGCTATCCCGCCGTCGGGATCGCCCACTTCAGGGTCGTACAAATAGCCGCACACATTGCAGACATACTTCTTCATCTCAGTTTCCTCCTTTGGTGATTCCTCGGTATCACATATTGTCTGGGCAGCCTTGAAAGAAGGTGCCGTAGGGGGGGTCTTCCCCCTCAGAACCTCCTGGTAGTAACTGTAAGTCATGGGTGTGCCTTCACCAAGCAGCATGCAGTGGGTGAGTTCCCCTATGAAAAGGGTATGGGTATCTACCTCAATTGAGCTTTCCACTTTCAGTTCGATACAAGCCAGGGTGTTTTCTTTGGGGCAGGGGCAGCCTGAAGGTGTGGTGATGTACTCCTTCGAGGCGAACTTGTCTATATCACGGCCGCTCTTGAAACCGAAATGACCGATGAAGGGCATGTCCGCAGTCTGGCTTAATACGCCTATGGCAAGGTACCCCGAATCCTTGATGAACTCATTGGTAAGCTCCTCCCGGTTTATTGCCACGGCTATTCGGGCAGGGCTCGAGGTTATCTGGAAAACCGCATTGGCTATCTGGGCATTCACCCTGTCGCCTGAAAAAGAACCGATGGTGTAGAGCCCGTAGCTCAGGGTGAAAAGAGCTGTCGTATCCATTGTTTTCATTCAGGACACCTTTCGCATAATTCCGTACCGATGATCAAACCCAGTTCTCTGGCTTTCTCCAGGTCTTTGTCTCTGGGAACATAGTTAATGTTAAGGCTATCCCCTGCAAGTGTTATCTTCATGTCAGCGAAGTACTGCTCTATGTGCTTCACAGCTTCGCCGCTCCAGCCATAGGAACCGAATACTCCTCCGACCAGGTTCTTCGGCTTGAGCCCCTTGAGGTATGTAAGTATGTCTGCCATTCGGGGAAACATCTGACCGTTGATGGTTGGACTTCCTGCGATAAGAGCCCCTGCATCCAGAACCGCCGTTGCCACGTCACTTCTGTGGCTTGACGCAAGGGGCATTACCTTGACGGATATTCCCTTCTCCACCAGCCCGTCGCAGATGGCATCGGCCATTTTTGCGGTGCTGCCCCACATGGTGTCGTAGATAACAACGGCCTTTCGGGAGCACTTCTGCAGAGCCCATTCCTTCCAGCTGTTCAAAATACCTGAAACATCGCTGCGCCAAACCGGTCCGTGGTCCGGGCAAAGAAGTTTTATGTCAAGATCCAGTTCATCAAGCTTCTTCATTAGACCAGTAACCATAGGCGAGAACGGAAGGAGAATGTTTGCGAAATACTTCTCGGCCTCCTGCTTCAGAACGTATGGATCGATCAAGTCGTCATATCTTTCCGTGGAAGCCAGATGCATTCCGAAGCCGTCCTGGGAAAACAGGACCTTCTCCGTGTCCAGATATGAAACCATACTGTCAGGCCAGTGGAGCATCCTGGTTTCTACGAAGGCAAGACTCGATTTCCCCAGGGAGATGGACTCTCCGGTTTTTACCGGGGTAACAAGCTGCTCATCAAAGTGAAAGTGGGCTTCCAGCGCTTTCTTACCCATGGCAGACGCAAATACTTTTTCGGGTTTAACCGTATCTATGACCTGGGGAAGACATCCTGTATGGTCCATTTCAGAATGATTGCTTACGATGTAGTCTATTTTACCGGGATCGATCACAGAGGCAACACGGGCAAGCATTTCGCCCATGAAAGGTTTCTTCACCGTATCTATCAGGGTTACCTTGTCGTCGATTACCAGAAAGGCATTGTAGGTGCTGCCCCGACTTGTGGAGTATCCGTGAAAATCACGGACACTCCAGTCGATGGCTCCGACCCAATAGACCTTATCTGTGAGTTTTTCTGCGGTGCAGGGGCCCATTGTGTCTCCGAATTCTATTTTTCAGCTGCCGGGGGGGTGAACACCCTGGCGCCCAGTTCTCTGTCTATCATAAGAAGCCCCCCTCCGCCTTTGCCGGCTATGGAGAACATTCTGATAACCTCGCTGACGGAAGCTTCCTCTTCAACCTGTTCTGCAACGTACCACTGCAGGAAGTTGTCCGACATGTAGTCGCTTTCCTCCCTGGCCAGCTTCACCAGGTCATTGATGGAAGCGGAAATGAACCTTTCATGCTCAAGAGCAGCCTTGAAGGCATCCAGGGGTGTCTCCCATTTTACCTGGGGCTTTTCCAGAGCTTCAAGTTCCACCATTCCCCCGCGCTCATTAACGTAGTTCATGAACTTCTCTGCGTGGGTAAGCTCTTCCAGGGCCTGAACCCTCATCCATGAGGCCGCTCCTGACAGATCTTCCTGCTGGAAGAACATGGCCATGGACATATAAAGGTACGATGAGAAAAGCTCCTTGTTTATCTGGCCGTTAATGGCCTTCTGCATTTTTTCAGAGATCATCTCTACCCTTTCCAGAGCTTGTGCAAGTTGCAGTATTCCCTGGCACTTACATCCTCTGCATCCACACAGAACTCGGCCACAGGTTCGTCACCGGGCTTCAGGTATGCCCTGTGAACAACACCATCGGCAACAAGCTCGATCCATTCTATGTAGTGGGCATCAACCATGGGGTGAATTGTGCTTCCCACGGTGACCTTGTAGCCATTATCGGTTTTCTCGATAACCGGAACGTGTTTTTCCGTGGTTTTGTCGGCGGTCTGTTCAGCGAGAAGGTCCATGGGCTTTCCGCAGCACACGAGCTCTCCGGGGCCTCCGTGAAGCACCTCCACTATGTTCCCGCACATTTCGCATTTGTAAACCTGCATTTTCTCTGCCATGATCATTTCTCCCTTCTCTATCTACCAGTTTTCGCTGATCAGCATGAAGTGTGCCTGGGGGTGATCGCAGGCAGGACACTTAACCGGAGCTTCAACGCCAATATGAACATAACCGCAATTCTGGCAGAACCAAACCGCAGGCTCTTCCTTCTTGAATACGGTTCCGTTCTCAATGTTTGCCAGAAGACCAAGATAACGCTTCTCGTGCTGCTTCTCTGCAACTGCGATGTTCTCGAAAACAGCGGCTATCTCGCTTAGACCCTCTTCCCTGGCAGTAACAGCGAACTCAGGATACATTGAGGTATGCTCGTGGTTCTCTCCGGCTGCCGCAGCTTTCAGGTTCTCCGCCGTTGTGCCGATGACTCCTGCGGGAAAGGCCGCGGTTATCTCCACCTCTCCACCCTGAAGGAACTTGAAGAGCCTTTTCGCGTGTTCCTTCTCCTGGTTCGCAGTTTCATTGAAGACATTGAAGATCTGCACGAAACCCTCCTTCTTAGCCTGGGAGGCAAAGTAGGTGTAACGGTTCCTTGCCTGTGACTCCCCCGCAAAAGCGGTGAGCAGATTCTTTTCAGTCTTTGTTCCCTTGAGGTTCATTCTTTTCTCCTTCTCTCTTGTGCTTTAAGGTACATTCTTTACATAGACCAGTGAAAGTAACGGATACTCCCTCCACGGTAAAACCTGAAGCTGATGATGGTTTTATCACTGAAAAGTCAAGAGGATCATGGTTAACGTCAGACACCTTCCCACAGGCTCTGCACTGAATATGGCAATGATTGCCTGTTTCATGATCATAGTGAACTTCAGCCCCGGGCCCTGAAACAGCAATAAGCAGACCTTCATCCACGAGAATACGCAGATTTCTGTATACGGTACTGAGACTAGTTCCGGGAAGCGCTTCCCTCACCCTGAGGAAGATCTCGTCAGCAGTGGGATGGCTTCCGAGACTGGTTACCGCTTCAAGTATGGCCAGCTTCTGCCTTGATCCCCTTCTGTGAGTCTTCACTTCCACTGAATCTCCATTCGTAATAGGAATTATTCCGAATATATCATATCTTCTCCCTCTGTCAACATTGGGATTTCATCTGATCAATCGTTGACTTCCCCTGCAGAACTGGAGATAATTTTATCAGGGGTTCTTTCAATCCCAGGGAGTAACATTGAAATTACATCTTGTTCTAATCTTTCTTTTTATTAATTCTTTTGCGGACTCCATTCCTGTTCCAAACGTACATGAAGAATCTCTGCTCCAGTATCTGGATAGTGACTTCGCCCAGTGGAAGATCATGGAGAGCATCTATGCCGAAGCCCTCAGAGAAGAGGCGGACAGTCTGGCTGAAGAAATCAGTCGCCACCTGCTAAGGGTGCCGGAAACTGCTGATGCCTTTTCAGCGGCTCACCGTGCTTTTTTTACCTACGCCGAGTCTCAGGCAGCTTATTCGGAAGAAGTTCAATGGAAGGATCTTACCAGCGGTGAAAGCTCCTGGGGGTCTGGATACGGAGATACAGCTCTTTCCGTTCTCTGCTCCCTCTACTGGGAAAGAGTGCTTTATTACAGGGAAGTTCTCTCTTCAGTCTCCGGCGGCGGGTTCACCGACGCCGTGTTCAAAACCCTTCCATATGAGGAAATCGGAGGGTACTAGTTTCCCCGGGGTGGAAAAACCCGGCACTTTCAACCATATTGCTTTGATGAACAACCTCGAGTCAGTAAAAAAAGACATAGCGGGAATAGCCTACCATCTTGCCCATATGGGCTGGTCCGAGGCTAACGCCGGGAACATCTCGGTTCTGCTCCCCAGGGGAACTCCCCTGGAGGTGGGTGACAATCCAAGTTCCTACCATTTTACAGAACCCCTCAGATCCCTTGCAGGAAGAACCCTTCTTGTAACGGCAACAGGCAGCCGTTTCCGAAGAATGGAAACAGACTGGGAGACCCAGGTGGTACCGGTTGCCATAACTGAATTCGGAACCGCCGCTCTCTGGCCCTCGGCCTATCCCGCACCCACAAGCGAAATAGGAACCCATGTTCAGGTTCTTTCTCTGGCTCCCGACATGGGCTGGGAAACAGCTTCCATAGTGCACACTCATTCCACGGGAATGCTGGCCCTTTCTTCCAGTGACATCCCCGATGAGATGCTTCAGGAAGCTGTGGAAAGGGCACACCCTGAAATAACCATTCTTATGCGCAAGGGAATCTCTTTCCTCGATTTCACACCTCCCGGAACATGGGACCTTGGAACGAGAACCATGGAGGAATTCAAAAATTCGAATGCCGTTATCTGGCGAAAGCACGGCATTCTCGGTTTTGCGAAAGATATTGATATGGCATGCGATTATGTAGAGATGACTGAAAAGGCCGCCCAGATCCTTCTTCTGGAGAAAAGCGCCTTCGGAGGATTCCAGGGGCTTAAGGACCGTGAACTGGACAGTCTCCGGGAAGCACTCGGGCAGGATTGACACAACGCCGCCGTTACTTGATTATTTACCAACTGAAAACAGAAATCTCACGGAGGGGTTTGCAATGAAAAAGATCACTATCGCCGCAGCTGTCATGTTCATCCTCACAATGGGTACAGGGTGTGGAGATTCTGCTACCGCCATAAAGGGTACTCTGCCTGTGGTTACAGGAATTTCCGTGGATACCCTGGCAAGCAGAGGCGACACCATTGTTGTAACATGGACCCCGCTGGACTCAACCCTTGTGGAGGGCTACTTCCTCTGGACCCGCCCCGGTATCGAAGGTCCATGGTCCCTTGCCGCGATTTCTTCGGGAAATGCAGCTGTTCACATTGCCAATCAGGCCGCCTACTACACGGTGATGGCCTACAACGGTGACGATACATCATCTGAAACGGGTCTCACCGACAATACGAGAACGGAAGGACTGCTTGAAATTCGTCAGGCCTTCGCGGGAAACGCAGTCGGTTTCCGAATTGACACAGAGGGAGATTCACTGTTGTACGGTGATCCGTCAAATCCCATGTTCAATCAGCAGTTCATAATAGCAATGGCCCTCAATCTGAACCGCTACATTTACCCCGGGAATGCCAGACCGGAGCAGTGGCCCGGCGGAGAAAAAACCAGAATATCCGATATCGGAGGTCTTGTAGCCCCCGCACCCGACGATACCATCCGCTGGGACGACAGCATCCTCTACGGAGAGAGATTCTTCCTTGCCCTTGAGAACAATTACTACTGCCTGCTGGACGGATCGCAGACACTTCCCGACACTGTATCGATGACTGACACTCTGGTAATAGACGGCCAGATTCAGCCTATCAGGGGAGTAAGGGTCTTCAACCAGTAGTATTCGAGATGATTCGGGGGGAGGGTGTTTGCCCTTCCCCCTTTTTCGTGCTAGGGAGTCAGTCGTTTAACATCCCGGGGAAACATTGTGGTAAGTCGGATATTATCCACACCCAGAAGCCTTGCGGTAATCCTTTCGAGGCCTATGGCAAGGCCTCCATGGGGAGGAAGACCGTATTTGTGCGCCTGGAGGTAACCCTGAAAGTCCTCCGGGTTCAGACCGAACGACTGCATCTTTTTTACCTGCTCATGGTAGTCGTGTATCCTTTGACCGCCTGTGGTTATCTCCAGACCTCTGAACAAAAGATCGAAACTCAGAGTGGTTCCGGGGTTTTCCGGATCATCCTTCGTGTAGAAGGGGCGTTTTGCGGTGGGGAAATGGGTCACGAAAACGAATTCGCTGTTCCAGTTCTCCGCCGAGTAATCACAGAGCGCCCTCTCTTCTTCCGGTTCCAGATCAGGTTCTTTTGAGTAGTCTTTCCCTGTTATCTTTCCGGCTATCTCATGAGCTTCAGCCAGGGTTACAGAGGGAATCGAATCTTCGATCACAGGCATCTCAGCTTCAAGCAGGGCCAGTTCGAAACCGCATTCTTCGGAAACCTTCTTCATGCAGTACCTGAGAAGGTCCGTTTCCATTTCCATCACATCGGTGTGATCCTTTATGAATCCCATCTCGAAGTCCAGAGATGTGTATTCGTTTATGTGCCTGCTGGTCTGGTGGGGTTCTGCTCTGAATACGGGTCCCACCTCGAATACCCTTTCGTATATGCCAACACCCATCTGCTTGTAGAACTGGGGAGACTGGGCAAGGTAGGCTTCCCTGTCGAAGTATTCAACCTTGAATATATTTGCTCCGCCCTCGGCACCGGCTACACCGATCTTCGGTGTGCGTATCTCAGTAAAACCCTTTTTTCTGAGGAATTCGGTGAAGTTTCTTGCAAAGGCTTCCGCAACCTTTAGCCTGGCTCTTTCCACCGGGTGGCGGAGGCTTATCGGCCTCAGGTCCAGATTAGTGTCAATGTGAAGATCGAGTATTTTCTTCGACAGATCCACCGGGGGATGTTCGGCCGGTGACGAAACAACCTCCACGGTTTCAGCCTGTATCTCCACGGTATCAGGGTAGATGGACTTGTCCTTTATCCTGGCGTTCTTAACCGTTCCCGTTACCGTTACAGACTGCTCTTCAGAGAGGGAATCTATGAGTTCTTCGTTGCCCTCCCTTCCCATTACGCACTGAAGAAGACCATCATGTCTGCGAAGCACGATAAAGGCACCCCAGCCAAGCCTTCTTATCCTCTGTATCATTCCGTGGACGGCAACGGCCTCTCCGTCCATCTCCATCAGCTTCTCTGCGGAAAGAATGTCCCCGGCCCTGCCTGCGTTTACTCTATGCATTCATTTTCTCCCGGTTCAGGCCCTGCGCATCTAATCAGCCGATTCACCGTTCCGGTGAAATGCGCCCGGGCTTCCTTAAGATTTTTTTCAAGTTCCTTCATTCGCAGGAATATAGTGAATGGCACTCCTTCTACCCGTTCAGACAGGTAATGAAGCTGCCTGAGTTCAGATTCCATCCTTCTTACCCGGGGCTGATAATGACACTTCTCCCTTTCCCGAAGGTTTTCCAGGGTTTCCTGCTCCAGGGAGGCATCCTTCTCCAGAGAGAAAGACTGGCGAAGTCTTTCAAGGGAGTTCTCCAGAAGCTTCAACTCCCCTTCCACATCCCTTACGGTTCTCAGCTTTATTCTCATTCTTCAGGTTGCCTTATTTTTCCCTGTAAGATAGATTCTGCGAAGCGCAAACACTTGAAAAGATACGAAATAATGCCTGAGGAGGGAAGATGAGGATCCTTGCAGTCAATCCTGGATCGACTTCAACCAAAGTTTCCGTGTTCGAGAACGATGAAGAGGTTTGGAGCCATAAACTCACCCACTCTTCCGCCGAGCTTGAGCCCTTCGGGAACAACATCTTCGATCAGTATTCCTTCAGATACGATGTCATCGTTTCTACCATGGAGGATGCCGGCTATCCGGTAGAAAGCCTTGACGGTGCAGTAGGGAGGGGTGGACTGGTAAGGCCTATCCCCGGAGGCACCTATATAGTTAACGACCGTCTGCTTGCCGATCTGAAGGTGGGTATTCTCGGTCAGCATGCTTCTAATCTGGGCGGCCCCATAGCACATGAGATCGCAAGAAAAGCCGGCTGCAAAGCCTACATTGTCGACCCTGTGGTGGTGGATGAAATGGAGCCCATAGCAAAGTTAACCGGCAACCCGATCCTTACAAGAAGAAGTATTTTCCACGCCCTTAACCAGAAGGCAGTTGCAAGAAAAGCCGCTGCCGAACTTGGCAGGGAGTATTCACAGTGTAACTTCGTGGTTGTACATCTGGGTGGAGGTATCAGCGTTGGAGCCCACAGAAAAGGGCAGGTGGTGGACGTTAACAACGCCCTTGACGGCGACGGTCCCTTCACGCCGGAGCGTTCAGGCGGTCTGCCTGCGGGTGATCTGGCCAGATTATGCTTTTCTGGAAAGTACACACTGGACGATATAAAGAGAATGATAAAGGGTAACGGAGGCATCGTAGCCTACCTGGGAACCAACGATATGATGCAGGTGGAAAACGAAGTTGAAAAGGGGAATCAGCACTGGCTGGATGTCTACAGGGCAATGGCCTACCAGATCTCCAAGGAAATAGGAGCCATGTCGGCGGTACTGCATGGAGATGTGGACGCAGTAATAGTAACAGGTGGAATAGCCTACGACAAAAAATTCGTAGCCTGGATCGAAGAGGCAACATCATTCATTGCTCCCATGAAGGTTTATCCGGGAGAAATGGAAATGGAAGCCCTTGCTCTTGGAGCTCTGCGAGTTCTGCAGGGCAGTGAGAAACCAAGAATTTACGATCCCGAATAACGGAGGATTTCAGATATGAGCAACAGATTCAACGAAGCAAAGAAAAACTGGGAAGAAACCATACTTGCAAAGGTACTTAACAGATTTCCCGAGAGAAAAAAGGAGTTCCTTACAGGCTCAGGCAGCCCGGTTGACAGGGTCTATTTTCCCAAACATCCAACGGATGATTACGTGGAAGACATTGGCTTCCCCGGTGAATATCCCTACACGAGGGGAGTTCAGCCAACAATGTACCGGGGCAGGTTCTGGACAATGCGGCAGTATGCCGGGTTCGGGAACGCAGTGGAATCGAACAAAAGATACCGCTATCTTCTTGGAGCAGGTCAGACAGGTCTTTCGGTTGCATTCGACCTGCCCACCCAGATCGGCTACGATTCTGACCACCCACTATGCGCAGGTGAGGTTGGCAAGGTAGGAGTTGCCATCGACAGCCTTGCTGACATGGAACTTCTTTTCGATGGAATTCCCCTGGAAACGGTTTCCACTTCAATGACCATCAACGCCCCGGCATCGGTTCTTCTTGCCATGTACATTGCAGTGGCGGAAAACCAGGGGGTGGCAAGTGAAAAGCTTAACGGAACCATTCAGAACGATATACTCAAGGAATACATGGCCAGGGGTACCTATATCTTTCCTCCCGCACAGTCCATGAGACTCATTACCGACATCTTCGCTTTCTGCAGAGAAAGCGTTCCCAAGTGGAATACCATATCCATCAGTGGCTATCACATTCGCGAAGCAGGATGCACCGCTGCCCAGGAAGTGGGGTTCACCATAGCCGACGGGATCGCCTATGTGGAGGCAGCTACCAGGGCCGGCCTCAGCGTTGACGACTTTGCCCCCAGGCTTAGCTTTTTCTTCAACGCCCATAACGACCTTCTGGAAGAAGTGGCAAAATTCAGAGCCGCCAGGCGGGTCTGGGCCAGAATAATGAAGGAAAGATTCGGCGCAGAAAATCCGAAGAGCATGATGCTCCGATTCCACACACAAACCGGAGGTTCCACCCTTACCGCCCAGCAGCCGGACAACAATATCGTAAGGGTTGCCATTCAAACGCTTGCAGCTGTCATGGGAGGAACCCAAAGTCTTCACACCAACAGCCGTGATGAAGCGCTGGCCCTTCCAACGGAACACGCTGTTACAATTGCCCTTAGAACCCAGCAGATCGTGGCCCATGAAAGCGGTGTTACCAGCACGATTGATCCCCTCGCCGGAAGCCACTTCGTGGAACAGCTCACCGATCGTATCGAAGAAGAGGCAATGAACTACATCGCCAATATCGACTCCATAGGTGGTATGGTGAAAGCAGTTGAAGAGGGATACCCCCAGAGGCAGATACAGGATGCCGCCTACGACTACCAGCGAAGCATCGAGACAGGCGACAGAATAGTTGTCGGCGTAAACAAGTTCCAGAAAGAGGAAGCTCCTCCCACAGGACTTCTGCGCGTGAAGCCTGAAGTTGAGGCTGCACAGAAGGCAAAACTACTTAAAGACAGAGAAAACCGGGACAACGGCAAGGTTTCAGAAACCCTGACCGTTCTTAGAAATACAGCCCGTTCCCAGGAAAACCTCATGCCGGCGATTCTATCGTGCGTGCGCTGTTACGGAACCCTGGGCGAGATCTGCGGAGTACTCAGGGAAGAGTTTGGAGAGTATCAGCCTAAAACAGTAGTTTAACAGCCGCATTCTAACCTGGGAATAACTATAGGCTGATAGGAAATGGGTTTTAGACTATTTCCCGTTCTCCTATTGACAGAGCGGCTATTCAAAGATTATATCCACCGCGGTCTCCTTAAGTTTAACTCTTTTCCTTTAGAGGGAGGAAAGAATGAAAGTTTTAGCTGTTTGTTTGGCTTTGGCTCTCGCTGCCTTTGCCATGACTGATTCTGCACCCAACACCAGCGTTCCCCAGCAGGGATCAACAGATGCTTTCTTTGATCAGATAGGTACAATTGATGCTGAAGCATCGGCAGGGAATGCCTACAGCGTAGGCTGCGGTTTCGACGGTACATATGTATGGGTCACAAACGGTGCGGGCCAGGCCGGTGCGGGCACAGGTCTTTTCCTTCTTTTCATGGAAGACGGCACCTTCGTTACTTCTTTCGACCAGAACGCAGCATCGGGCTGGGGTCTTCGTGACCTTTGCTTCGACGGAACCTACATGTACGGTTCAGTCAGCAACGCAATCGACTACTACGACGTCACCACCTACGAGAAGGTTGGAGCTTTCACAGGCCCCCAGAACCCCAACAGGGCTCTTGCATATGATGGAACCTACTTCTACACAGGAAACTTCGGAACTGAAGTCTACCAGCTCACATGGGACGGCGTGAGCGGTTCAACAGCCAGCAGCTCGACCTGGTCCACTGCTGCCACAAGTGTTTACGGTGCAGCCTGGGATGAGATTAACCAGTGCATGTGGGTAACAAGTGCAGATGCCTCCGGTATCGTCGCTCAGATCGATGGATCCGGTGCCCTTATCAGCACCTACACACCGGTACCCGGCGGCACCTATGGTGGAGCCACAATGGGTTCAACCGTACCGATCAACACACTTTGGATTTTCAACCAGGGTGATCCTGATCAGGTATTTGGCTACGATGTAACCCCTGACGCTCTTACCCGCGACACCTGGGGTTCAATTAAGAGTCTTTTCTAGAAGCTCTTGATGCAGTTTAAGAGAAGGCCTCCTCGGGGGCCTTCTCTTTTTGTCAAAGTACATACGATTCCTGGTTCGTCTGATACTCTTCCTGATCTCGTTTAGATGGTGTTCAACATGTATCGGTCACTGGGAACTTCCATAGAACACTACCGCATTCCTACCAACTAAGAGCGAATTTCAATCGGGAGCCGTTCTTGCACTCTGCCTTCATTCTATATGGGTGAACTCTGCCTGTTTTCTGGTATATTACCTGAAATTGTTACTTTTGAAAGGAATTTCTGGATGAAACAGATTATCGCTCTTTCAGTTCTACTCTCTGTATTTGGATGCAACAACCCCGACGGCAGAACCTGGCTCATAAGGACCACACAGGCAGAAATTACAGTTTCAGAAGCCGGTGATGCATGGAATGCCCTTGAGCCCTCAGCCAGACAGGGATTCATGTCCGGCAATAATCCTGTGGGTGATTTCGTTTCCACCCTGGGAAAGAAGACCATAATAATGGAAGAGATCTCAAACGATGACTATCTGTATTCTGACAGAGTTCAATCCATAAGGAAATGCTGGTTGAGAAACAGCACCTATATCGCATACACCGATTCCCTTGAAGCCACCATGCGAGCTTCAGTTTCACAACAGGATCTCCTTAAATACAGGGAACTGATAGGCACACTGGTCTGGTACACCGATCCAGACGGCATCCGCATCGGGCCGGAAAGGCTTCCTGACCTTGACTGGGATCTTGCCTTCGCTTTCGATACAATGTCTCCTGGACAGACGATCAACCTGGCAGGGGAAGTTTTCACCCTGGATTCCACAGTAACCTCTCCAGACAGCATGATCCAGGTAACTCTTGCGGATACTTCAAGGGTTAACTCATTCGCTTTGTCTTCTCTTGCCGATAAGCGTTCATCGATAAGGCTGGATGCTGTTTACTCCAGTGTCCTTGCATCTCTGGTTCTGGATTCCACACTCGTTACCACTTACTGCACCGACAGGAACACCCTGCAGGGAGAAGAGATTCTCGCGTCATGGGATGGGGGCAGCCTCTCAGTATCCGATCTGGACGGAATAGCCGGGCTTACATCCATGGGAAGTCCTGTGGGTCTTGATTCTCCGCCATGGGTTTACCACAACCTCAGGAACCATGCAAAACTCATGGAAGTGGAGAATCTGTTCTCAGAACTGTACCCTGACGAATACTCTGTGTTTGTAGAGAAGAGCAACGACTTTGCCGCCAGCTACGCAAGCGATCTGCTCTTCTCCGATGAAGTTCTTGCAGACGTTGATGTAACGGACGATATGATACTGGAAGCCTTTGAAAACATTGACAGCATACCCACCATACCCGAAACCAGAACCTTCGAGTCCGTCATTCTGTCTGCAGAAGAGGTTGACGAAGCAATCGCAGCAGCGGCCGAGGGTGCAGACGCTGATGAATTCGACTATCCCGGTTACACTCGATTCCTGGCTCCCAACGAAGAGCACATTTCCAGACCTGTAACCGCTTCGCTGCTACCCAAAGAGATGGGAACCATCCTGTTCATGCTGGAAGAACACAACAGAGAGTGGCAGCGTCCAATAGAAGCCGAGGAAGGTCTGTTCGTAATGTACAGACTGGACAGTATCATTGCACCCCATCAGGCAGAATTGGAAGACATTAGGGGTTTGATATTGACCAATCTCACAGCCCATCTCCGGGAACAGGCCACAATGGAATGGCTTCGAACCCTCGAAGAAAGCCACGAACTCATGATCAACAGCGATATTCTCGAAGACCTTCCCGGTGATCCTTCCATGTGGAGCGACCTGTAGTTGACTGGTTTTTCAGCTTTCCTGGTTCCCTTCCTTGCAGGGTTGTTCCTGGTAATTCCCGGGCTTTTCGACACCACCATGATGTCCAGGCTTGCCATATACCCCATCCTTGCAGCGGTTGTTCTGTACCAGGGCAGAAGGGCCATTGGAAAAACCCATTTCTTCACCGGTACCGCCATTGCTCTGCTTCCGGCTATCTCCCTTTTCTGGGGTTCATCTCCTCTGGGTGGTATCCCCTTTGCAGTGCGGTGGTTCTCCTTCGGAATGATGATCACAGGTTTCTCCGGTTCCGTTAACAGGTATGGAATAGAGCCTCTGCTCAGGGGTCTTTCCGTGGCAGCCGCAGTAACCGCCGCACTTATGATACTCGCTGGTCCTGACACCATTACCGGTAACCCTAACAGAACTGGCATGGTACTGGCCCTGGGTTTCACATCCTCGATAGCCATGGTAAGAAAGAATTCCCGTCTTTCATGGATCATTCCTCCGGTTATACTGGCTGGAGTTTATCTGTCGGCATTCATAACCGGATGGATCGCATGCATTCTTGGCAGTGCTGCCATCCTTCTTGGAAAACGGCGGGGATTAGACCGTCGACTGGTAATACCTATTATGCTTGCAGGGCAAATTGTCCTGTCTTACATGCCTGATATTGCTGGCAGAATAGGACCTACCCTCGAACTCAGGTCGCGTATCTGGCGATGTTCTGCAACTCTTTTCCAGGAGAGCCTGCCGCTGGGAACAGGCACGGGATCCGCAAGACTTGTTCTCTTTACCTCTGCCGAGCCTGAACTCCGGGTACTTGCCGGGGAAAACAGAAGGGTGGACTTCCTTCATTCGGAGCCTCTTGCTCTGATAACTGAAAGTGGAATACCGGGACTTCTTCTTGTGCTTTTCCTGCTTTTCTGGTTTCTTCGAAAAGCAAACAAGCCATTACCAAATGCTCTTCTTCTTGCTTTCTGGCCGGTATTTGCAACCGATCTTCCCCTGGCCACCCCGCTGGGAGCTCTCCCCGCCGCTCTCTTCTTTGCGGCTGTTCCCGGATTTTCGGAAAAAAAGATGGATCTCCATCCGCTGATTCCGGGTATCCTCTTTGTTTTTTCACTCTTATGGGGATACGTGGTTGTTACGGGTTACGCAGCAATGGGAGAAAATGGAGCGGCTTCTGCTCAGGAGCTGGAACTTGCGTGTGAACGTATACCCTGGGAGGAACGGGCATTCCTTGCAGCCGGATACACCCATCTGGCACAGGGAGCCGTTCTCAGGGCGATTGAAGACGCAGAATCATTTACTGACCTCTATCCTGCCTACTACAAAGGTTGGGAACTAAAGGCAACGGCTCTCGCCTATGCCGGTAGAGAGTGCTACTCTGAATGGACCCGGGCAGCTTTGCTTTTCCCCCTGGAAACACCTTCAAACACCCTGTTTCTCATGGTGTTAAACGGAATTGACAGTAATGGGATGAGCCCCGACACGGCTCAGATGCTGGGTGAGAGATTCTGTAATCTCAATCGGGAGAGGATAATGGATTCATTCAGTTCCATGTCCGGCGAGCAGATTCTGATAGCTTCCGGTAAGCTTCTTTCCCTCTCGGAATTCTGCAGAACAACCTCCCATGAACTTGCCGCCAAGCTGTGGTTTACAGCATTGACATTCTCACTTCTTTCTGAAGAAGACATCCCTGCTGAAACTGCTTTGTCGATCTTCGACGGCTTCGACCTTTACAGGCAGCTCCCCCAGGACCGGAAGGAGAAGGCAGACATGTATCTTGAAATATTTATGGATCGGACGGGGACAGGGCCATGGGCCCCGTCCCCCTGATAAGTCAGTTTATCACGCAGAGCTTTGCAGTTGATACTGTCTGATCTCTGGTCGATCTTACCAGATAGACACCTGTTCCCAGACCTGAAATGGTTTCACTGCCATTACCTGAAGCAACCTCACGCCCGGCCATGTCAATGATGGAAAATTCTCCCCCGGCGGAAATTGTAACAGGACCCATGGCAGGGTTGGCACTGAAATGTATCGTGGGAACTGCAGGAGAAGGATCCTCCTCTATTCCCAGCATGTGCATTGCAGGCATTATCGTAGCATCGCCCAGTATTACCATTCCCAGGTGCCAGTACTGCTCACTGGCAGTAAATCCGCCGCTGATTATGTAGTCCCACCATTCCTGGTAAGCTTCACCGAAACTGGCTCCGTCTCCCAGGGGAATGTAGAACTGGGCGAACTGAAGCATTGCACCGCTCTTGGTGCTTCCAACGGCGGCAAGACCGGTTTCAGTACCGAAGACATAGGTGCAACCCATGCACCAGTTGCTGGTGAACCTGGCATTGGAGCAGGCGAAAAGATTGTAGAATCTGCTGGGGGGCTGGTCGGTCCAGATATGACCGCTTGTGGTACTGGGTCCAGGGCTCCATTGGTGAAGGGTGGGCCCTGAGTGAACGAAGGGACTTATCCATGTATACCCTGCAGGAAGCCTGTTGTACCTGTAGTCCGTTCCGTTGGTGGAATCCACCTGGTTCACCAGCTCTACGTCATCGTAAAGGTTCATCATGGCGGTTCTGTATGAATTGCCCCAGCCTGCCCAGTCGTCGTCCACATAGCAGAGCGCATGGGGATCAGGATCCCCGTTGAGCCGCCATTCATGAAGTCTTTCCAGATACGCTTCGATAAGCTCGTATTCATCTCCGTAAAGGATTACACTGGATAGTATTCTGGAGGTGTATATCTCGGGGAACAGATCACCGCTCCAGCCGTCATAAATGCTGTCCTGGCCTGCAACCCCCTGGGTGTAGTAACCGATCCAGTTATCTTCCCACACACCATCGAGATCCATGTAGAAATAGTCGCTGGGAAATGTTTCATTCGATTTGGATTCGTCTACGGTGCATGACCAGGGAGCTGGTATATCACCCACCAGAATCGCGCCCTTCAGCCCTTCTGCATACAGATCCTGCAACCAGGCTCTGATTTCAGTGGGATAGGCATAGGTTATCTCTACCGCTGAAACGGTATTACCCTCTGATTCGATATCCGCAAGCCACTGGTTAACAAGAGCTGCATCCAGACTGTCGGACATATGCTCTTCCATTACCACTACAACATCGCTTCCCCTGGAAACTCCGTACACGGGTGTCACCTTGAGATCAGTGAATTCAGGCTGCTGAGCCCTGTATTCAATGTAGGTCCCGGGAACGAAATCCGTATCCAGGTTCCGGGTTATCGGGGTATCTTCGTAGATACCCGCCATAAGGATCAAAAGAAACAAACTCATGATTCTCCCGTCTAAAGGAACTGGTAGATGTTCAGTATCTTCACGGCCCAGTACATCACAGGCTGAAGAATGCTGGAGATCACACCAAGAAAAAGAAGACCGAACACAATGAACATTCCGTATTTCTCCAGCCGCATATATTGCCAGAGGAGCCTTCCCCTAAGGAATCTGGCAACTATTCTGCTGCCGTCCAGAGGGGGAATGGGAATAAGGTTGAACACCATAAGTACAATGTTTATCAGTGCCGCCCAGGCAAGGGCGCCTGCAAGGAAATCGGGAATAAAACTTCCGGCCAGATGAAGAACTGCCGTCAGGAGCAGAGCTATAAGAAGGTTTGTACCTGGCCCTGCAAGTGAAACAAGCATCATCCCGTTTTTGGGGTCTTTGAAATAGCGCGGATCCACTGGAACGGGCTTCGCCCATGCAAAAAGGAATCTGCTTCCCGTAAGGAGAAGCAGACCGGGCAGTATTATTGTACCGAAGGGATCGATATGTACCAGGGGATTGAAAGTCAATCTGCCCATTCTCCAGGCAGTTGGATCGCCGAGACGATAGGCCACGTAACCGTGTGCAATCTCATGGCATACTACGCTGAAAAATACCATCACGAGAACAAGGGGAATTTCAAGTATCAAGCTAACGCCTCCTTCCGGCCATCAGAAGCCAGATCATCTGTCCCAGAGAAGCCAGTGCAGCTGCTACATATGTAAGTGCTGCAGCCCGGAGTATCTTTTTTACTCCCTGTACGTCTGATGGGGGAAAGCCCCTGTTCTTCTCCAGCCAGTTAACCGCCCTGGAACTGGCATTGAACTCGACGGGCAATGTGACGAGCTGGAAAAGCAGTACTCCGGCATAAAGGATGGCACCGATGGTTATCAGATTGCCCATTCTTAAAAGAAAACCACCAAGTATCAGGGGGAAAAGCATCCTGCTTCCCAGATTGGCTACGGGAACCAGAGCATTTCTGAACTTAATAGGAGCATAACCCATGGCATGCTGCACCGCATGGCCCGCTTCATGGGCAGCGATTCCGATTGCAGCAACGGACCTTCCACCGAAAACCTCCGCGGAGAGCCTGAGGGTCTGCGAACGTGGATCGTAGTGATCGGTCAGTTTACCCGGGATAGACTCGATCCTGACCCCGGCCAGCCCGTAATTGTCAAGTATATTCCTGGCCATTTCAGCGCCGGATAGACCAAGTCCGTTTCTTACTTTGCCGTAATGGTTATAGGTGGAATTGATCATGGATCTTGCAATCATACCCAGCAGAAATGCGGCAATGATGACCAGAAGCCCCGAATTCATGTCATACATCATGGGAAAAAGCATTCTCTTTACCTTTCATTAACACTATGTGATCTAGCATGCATTTCGGGTTCCAAAGATAACCAGCGGGGTATCAAATATATACGAAAATCCATCTATGGTGTCCGGGCCAAATCACCGCACACGACAGAGTCCCTCCTGGCGCCTGCTCTATCAAGGATTCTCTTTACCTCTTCCTCAAGAAAAGGAAGGTCCCTTACATGAAGAGCAGCCCTAAGCTCCGGAAAGGGATGGAATACCAGTGGAGCAACCAGGGACCATAATGTGCTGCAGTATCTCTTCCATCTCGTCCGAGAGGCAAACACAATAACCGGAGCAGCCTCTCTGATCCCTCCTCTGTATTCGATAAAAGACCTGTGTTCTCTCCACACAAAAGAGAAACTCTTCAATGCTTCAAGGGTTCCCCTGCTGTAAAGCCATGCTGGAGCGGTAAAACCCGTTGGTTCACAGCCAAGAGCGTCTGAAAGTACAGAGAATCCCTCTCCTATTCGTTTCTTTGCCTGCTTTTCATCCGTGGTGGAGAATTCCCCTTCTCCGCCGGTAAGAAACCGCCCTGAAAGTGACTTCCTTACAGAAAAATCAAGATGGGTGAATCCATGCTGCGCCATTTCAACCCCAAGGGAATGCAATTCCCGAAGCCAGGAGCAGAATTCGGGGAAACGGTCTAGCCTCCCCGCGGAATGGTAATCTGGAACCACAAGCATTGTAAAAGAAGGCCCTGTTTCTTCCATGATCATCTCCACCATCCTTTTAGAACGGTCCTCCATGGCTGGAGTAACATCATGGAGAGAGACAAGAAGCTTTCCCATGGTCAGCGTATGGTGTCTCCGGGCTTTGCATTGCTTCCAGGCTCGAGAAGGAATACACCATTATCCCCGTCGCTTGCCATGAGCATACCTTCACTGATAACACCGCAGAGTTTCACCGGCTTCAGATTGCATACCACCGCTGCGAGTCTTCCAACGAGCTCTTCCTTCGAGTAGTGTTCCTTCATTCCTGCCACCACTGTTCTGGTACGGTCTCCTGTGTCAACGGTGAGTTTGTAGAGTTTCTTCGCCTTTTTCACATCTTCAGCCGCGATGATCCTGCCAACCCTGAAACGAATTTTCATGAATTCTTCGAAATCCACCGTCTGTTCCTCAGGGGAAATCTCTTCCACCGGTTTATCTAACATGACTTCCTGGAATCCGTCCTCCAGCTTGGTAAACAGAATTTCCGCCTCTCCCAGAACATGACCGGGAACTAAAACCGCATCTCCCGCTTCCTCCCACTTGAGGGGATCCATTTTCAGCATATTTCTGATCTTTGCTGCCGAGAACGGAATGAACGGCTCGAATACGGTTGCCAGAGCGGCACAGAAGTTGATGCATGTGGCAACTGTGACAGCACAGTTTTCCGGATCTGTCTTTCTCGTCTTCCATGGCTGTGCGGTATCGAAATATCTGTTGCCCTCCCTGGCCAGTTCCATAGCCCTTGAGGCCGCTTTTTTGAAACGGAAATTCTCCATGTGTTCTGCGATCTCTCCGGAGGCCTTCTTTATCAGCGCCATGATTTCACCGTCGCAGGATGCATCTGGAACTCTTCCTTCGAATCTTCCGGCGGTAAACTTCAGGGTTCTGTTCACGAAATTGCCAAGAACATCAGCCAGTTCATTATTTCGGGACTGGTATTCGATCCAGGAGAAATCGGTGTCTCTGGTCTCAGGAGCATTCACAGCAAGGGCATACCTCATGGGATCAGGGGGGAAGTGCGCAAGATAATCGCCCATGCCGATGCCTGTACCCCGGCTGGTTGAGAACTTCTCTCCTGAGATATTGAGAAACTCATTTGCAGGAACATTCCAGGGAAGAATGTACTTCCCTAGACCGTGGAGTATAGAAGGCTCGATAATGCAGTGGAAAACCACGTTGTCTTTCCCTATGAAATGGATCAGCCTCGTTTCCGGATTCTGCCAGTACTTCTTCCACTCATCAGGTCCTGCTCCCCGGTTTTTCAGACACTCCCTGGTGCTGCTGATATAGCCAAGAAGCGCTTCGAACCAGACGTAAAGAACTTTTCCTTCAGCTTCGGGGAGGGGAACTGGAACCCCCCACGAAATATCTCTGGTGATCGCCCTCTCTCTGAGGCCGTCACCCAGCCAGCTTCTGCAGTATTTAAGCACATTGCTTTTCCACCCGGCCTGTTCCTCGAGCCAGCCTTCAAGCCACTTCTGAAAATGATCCAGCATAAGAAACCAGTGTCTGGTCTCTCTGACTTCGGGGACGGAACCGCATATCCCGCACCTGGGATCCTTGAGTTCGAAGGGTTCGGTCCAGGTTCCGCAGCTCTCACACTGATCCCCCCTGGCTTCCTCTGAACCACACTTGGGGCAGGTTCCGTTAATGTATCTGTCCGGCAGATATCGCTGGCAGCTCGGGCAGTACAGCTGCTTCATGTCCCGTGGAACGATATGTCCAAGGTCAAGAAGCTCAAGAAATACACCCTGTGCGAACTCAATGTGTTCCGGCCTGGTAGTACGGGAGAAGTTATCGAATTCGACTCCGAAATTTCTGAAATCTTCCTCTATTTCCCTGTGGAATTTATCTACCACCTCAGCAGGAGTGAGCCCCATCTTCTCTGCAGTAATTGTTATTGGTACACCATGCTCGTCTGTTCCAGAGCAGAAAAGTACGTCATGACCCTGCATCCTCATGTATCTTACATATATGTCAGCAGGCAGATATGCCCCTGACAGATGTCCAAGATGCAAAGGGCCATTGGCATAGGGTAGTGCACTTGTAACCATGTATCGTGCCATCGGTCATTCCTCTTTTCTGTTCTTCTTTCTCCTGTGGCGGCGTCTTCCCCTGCTCTGTTTTTTTGCAGGTTGATCCTCTTCACCTGATTTACCGGGTTGTCTGACTTCCGGGGCTGCAGTAGTTTCCGGTTCTTTGGGAGGAGGCGGAGCCGGCATTGTACGTCTTCTGTGAAACTCCTCGATATCAAGAACTTCTTCTGTGCTGTTGTCATCGAAAAGAACACAAACAGTTTCTTTGAAGATATCGCAATTCCTCACGGAGGACTGTCTGCCGGCAAGTTTGAACTTCATCCCCTCACGGGGAAAGGTTTTTTGTGCTCTCCTGTAAAACTCTGTTTCATACTCCAGGCAGCACATCAGTCGACTGCATGCCCCAGATACCTTACTGGGATTCGGTGAAAGTCCCTGATCTCTAACTGACTTGAGGGTAACGGACTTGAAGTCATTCAAAAACCCGGCACAGCACAACCGTCTACCGCATATTCCCACGCCGTCTTTGTGCTTTGCATCATCCCTTACACCGATCTGGCGCATTTCTATTCTCGCCCTGAAAGCTGAGGCCATATCCCTGACCAGTCCCCTGAAGTCCGTTCTCTGGTCTGCTGTGAAAAAAATTCTGATGCGATTGCGATCAAGCTGAACTTCACAGTCCGTAAGCCTCATTTCAAGGTTTCTCACCTGAACTCTTGTGGCGCAGTGGGCCAGAACTTCCTTCTCGAATTCCCGGTTTGCTTCCCAGCGTTCAATGTCATCAATTTCGGGCAATCTCAGAAAGCTTCCTTCAAGTTCATCGCTGCTTACCTCAGACTGATCAAGCTTGGCTACCACCTTGCCCATGTCTTCGCCTCTGTCTACAGAAACTATGGCGAAAAGCCCTATATCTACAGGAATGCCTGTATTGTTAGCAAATAGGGCCAGTCTTCTGGATTTGAATGCCAGCTGAAGAATCTCGAAAGAATGCTGGTCTCCGTTGTCGAGTCCTGTCATTGTTCCTTACCTTTTTCCGCTGCGGCAGCCAGACCGGCCGCAAGCGCCATTGCCGGAGAAACGTTTGCCTTTATTCTGGTCTTGCACAGCCGCATACTGGTTACAATGGTCTCTAACATACTATCATCCACTCCCGGAATGTCTGGTACACTTTCCCTTTGGAGAGGTTCTCCGCCAAAGGTTTTCCTTCTGGCGTCATGGGCTAGAGACAATAGTTCATCACAGAGGGAAAGGATTCCTTCCCTCCCAAGCTCACGGGCTGTTTCACCTGCCAAAGATGCTGTTTCCATTGGAGACAGTCCTGCTGTTACTGCTTTGAATATCTCAAGAGCGAAGGGAACCTGCTCTATATCGGTTGTGTTCATCTCAAGGGCTCTCCCCGGGCAGCCGTCGGAACAGAGCGATAGTTTTCTTGCGGTCTCAGGCTCTATTCCCCTTCTTAGAAGAACTCTCTCAACCATTTTCCCTGTAAGTCTTCCGAACCTGATGGTGTGAGCCCTTGATCTCACCGTGGGTAAAAGTCCTGAAAGTGAAGACGTTATAAGAATGATAAGGGTTCCCTGGGGTGGCTCTTCCAGGGTTTTGAGCATGGCATTGGCAGCTTCTCTTCTCATGAGGTGGGCGTCTGTAACTATTTCCACGTATCCCCGCCCTTCGAAGGACTTCCTGGACAGCCTTCCTTCAAGTTCCCGTATCTGCTCTATGGATATGTAGGTATTACCGGGAAACCTGATTGGGGTTATTCCGTCTTCTGCCCTTGTTCTGAGAAGCTCAGCCAGATCACCAGGCCCGGAGGATTTCAACGAAGGAACGGTAAATCGCACATCCGGATGGGAGAACCCGGAAATCTGCGTACAGTGCCTGCACTCACCACAGAAACCGTACTCAATTTCCCTGCATATATGGACCCTGGCCAGATCCATGGCTGCAGTCAGTCTGCCGCTGCCGTCGGGCCCTGCAAGGATATAGGCGTGGGCGAGCCTGCCGCTTGAAACAGCGGCGGTAAGCAGGGATTTTGCCTGATTCTGACCCTCAATTTCTGAAAATGGTTTCATAGCGTCACCTACTCAAGGTAATTCAAAGGATTCACCGGCTCTCCGGCTCTTCTGATCTCGAGGTAACAGCCGGATCTTCCGCCTGGCAAAGGACCGGTGGTTCCAAGTCTCGTTCCGGGCTGAACACTGTCACCGCTGCCCACATCCAGTGATCCGAGATGGGCATAGACACTGTAGAATCCGTCGCTGTGATCCACGACCACCATCCGTCCCATGTTCAGAAACTCCCTGGCGTAGAGTACAATACCGGGACCAATGGCACAAACCCCTGCTTCCGTACCGGTAACGGCAACGGAAATACCGTCGCTGACTGTTTCCGTGCCGTAAACAGGATCAACTGCTGTGCCGAACGATCTTACCAGGGTACCCCGAACCGGCCAGGATATGTTTCCTGCGTTCACTGAGAAGTAAGCTGTCGATGAAATTTCGTGAACAGGAACTGTACCGGCGGTGGAAACCCCTGTACTCAGGGTAGATACAAAGGCAGAAAGCTGCTGACGCCTCTGTTCCATTGCTGCCGCGGAATCCCTGGCGGCTGCTATCTGGCTCTGGAGGGACTCTCGGAGAATGGTTTGTCTTTCCTCTTCCTGGTAGATCCTCTCCTGTACTTCCTCCATGTTTATCCTGAGTTCCCGAACATCCACCACAAGAGTTTCCAGAGAATCCCTATAGTCAGAGAGGGAATCCCCGGACTGCTCAAGGTAATCGATCCGCTCAACTGCAACACCTGCCATGTGGTTAATTACCGCCATACGTCTAAGATACGTGTTAACCCCTCCAGGAGTAAAAAGAACCGCCGGGCCAAGAAGGTTCCTTCTGGAGTAAAGAAAGATGATATAGTCCTCTACCCCCGACTCCAGTTCAGCCCTGGCTGAGTCGGTAAGGAACCAGCGCTGGTCGATGCTCTGTATTTCCATTGTAAGAACCACCTCACGGGCGGCAAGCTGGTTATAGTAGTCCCTTGCCGCCTGAAGGTGATCTTGTATCGCAGCCAGAATTTCCTCGCTGGAAGCTTCCCTGCTTTCAAGCTCTTCCAGGAAAAGTCTTGTCTGATCAAGCCTTGCGTCAAGACTGTCAAGGCTGCCGCTTCCGCATAGAGAAAGGAAAAGAACCGATAAGGCCACAAGGCCCATTTCACCCCCTACTTAAGAAGCCTGGAGGCAAGTTCTCCGGCTTTGTCGGTTTCCTCCCAGCTGAAACTGCCGTCGTCTCCGGGAATTCTTCCAAAGTGACCGAAGGAAGCAGTTTTCTTGAATATGTTCTTCCGTAACCCGAGATAATCAATTATCTGATAAGGGCGCAAAGGGAACATCTCTCTGACTACTTTTTCAATATCAGCAACATTGCCGACCCTCTCGGTACCGAAGGTATCAACCCTGACGCTTACAGGTTCCGGTTCACCTATTGCATAGGCAAGCTGGATCTCGCACCTGTCGGAAACGCCTGAGGCTACTATGTTCTTGGCTATATGACGAGCCATGTAGGCAGCGCTTCTGTCCACCTTTGTTGAATCCTTGCCGCTGAATGCACCGCCGCCGTGCCTGCCCATTCCACCGTAGGTGTCTACTATTATCTTTCTGCCGGTAAGCCCTGTATCTCCGTCGGGTCCTCCAATGACGAACCTTCCGGATGGATTGTAAAGGCATTTCCCCGTCCACTCCAGATAAGGAACGAAGCTTGCGAGGACAGGGTCGATCACCTTCTCCCGTATCTCTCTCTTCATGTCATCATTACTCATGTGGTCAGCATGGTGCACCGACATTAGAATCTCATAGATCCCCACTGGATCTCCGTTTTCGTACTCTACGGTAACCTGGCTCTTGGCATCGGGTCTGGCCCAGCTCAGTTCTCCGTTGCGCCTTGCCTGACTCAACCTTTCGAGAAGCCTGTGGGAAAGGTGTATAGGATATGGCATGAAGGCTTTGGTCTCGTTGCAGGCATAACCGAACATGAGCCCCTGGTCCCCTGCTCCCTGCTGTTTCTCAACACCGGAATCGATATCAAGGGACTGTGAATGAATGCGGTTCAAATACTCGTTGGTTTCATAGTGGAAACCTATTTCAGGTATAGTGTACCCGATTTCCTTTATGGTTTCCCTTGCTATTTCTTCGTAATCAACCTCACCGCTGGATTTTACTTCGCCGGCAAGAACACAGAAATTTGTTGTGACCAGGGTTTCACAGGCCACATGGGCCATGGGGTCAAGACTCAAGTGGGCATCTAGAATGGCATCGGATATCTGATCACAGACCTTGTCAGGGTGCCCCTCTGACACCGATTCACTGGTAAACAGCTGTCTCATGTTTTCTCCATTTCCTCTTGCAGTACAGAAAAAGGCCGTCGACCGACGGCCCGAGGTTTTGGCTGACGGCTTTTTAGCACTTTTTTTAATGTGGTTGCAATACACCTCAAATCAATCCACAGTTCCAGTAATATATGAAGGGGGTTCGCCTGGGCAAACACCGGCTTCATACCTGGTCGATTAACCTTCACTCACCGGGTCTCCGTTCCCCACTGCCTTCGAAAGGTTCTGGGAGAGTGAGTGCATATCGTCTGCATAACGATTCATGATCGAGTTTTTCTGAAGCTCTTCTCTCTTCACCTTAAGCTTCATTTCTTCCTCGGATTTCCTCTTCTCTTCGATCTTCTGCCATTCCTTATGCCTCAGCCCTTCGAGGTAGCTTTTGCCTGAGCTGTCTGGAAAAAGGTAGTAGAGAAGTTTCTCGTGGGTGGTTTCAGCCAGGGGAAGATCCGTGCCGGATGCAAGGGGAATCTCTCTGTTGAATCCCGATGAATCGTATTCCCTCTCGTCCCTGAAACCGCATACCTCTTCCCTGTAATCGGGATCCACGGGGAATGGTGTTTTCCCGTAGTAACCGGCAATGAGATTAAAATACTGTACCGGATTTACAGATTTACCCAGAGCAGTGAAATAGGCCTTTACCCCTACGATCTGTGAAGTTGGTGTAACCAGGGGGCACCAACCGGCCTTCTGCCTGACTGCCTGCACTGCATCAAGGGCCCTTTCAAGGTATTCGGATTTGTTGTCACGGGCAAGCTGATTCACGAAATTGGAGTACATACCGCCTGGGATCTGTGCATTAAGAACGTCGATATTCGGAGGCGGAAAACCACATGCCTTCTCCAGTGAGTGCGAAGCTTCCAGGGCTCTGTCGATTTTCCCCTTTGCCAGAGCCGAGATCATCTCCTCTGCAACAGGAAGAAGTTTCTCTCTTCCAGGCCATACGGATCTGTGTATCTTAAGATTGAATTCCTTCTCAACTTCTTCCACCACTTTTCTCATCTTCTCGTGAAGAGGTAAAAGAACCTTATCTGAAAGATTTAGTCCGGTATCGATTCCCAGGATCTCAGCGAAGAGCGATACGATCTCTATGGATGGATGTGAGGATCCGCCGGCCAGGGGAAGAAATGCAGTATCGATCTTGTCAACTCCGCTAAGAAGGGCAATAAGAGCGGATATATGCCCAAAACCGGGGGTGCAGTGGGTGTGGGAAATAACCGGAACGCTCAGGTTTTTCTTAAGTGCGGTATAGTAGTTCCAGGCATCCAGAGGAGTCTTCAGCCCTGCCATGTCCTTATCGGAAACCATGTGAGCACCCATTTTTTCAAGCTCAAGCGCCTTTTTTACAAAATGATCAACGTCGTAGGGATCCCCGGTGGTATAGCACACTGCGGCATCGAAGGTGCCGCCTGCTTCATTGACTCCGTCCAGAGCTGCCCGGAAGTTCGGCGTGTAGTTCAGAGCATCGAATATTCTCATTACGGTAACGCCGGCTTTCACCGCTTCTCTGTTGAAATCCCTGACTATATCATCAGGATAAGGATCGTATCCGAACAGATTCTGTCCCCTTGATAGGGCCCTGAGCCCTGCACCATAAGGTTTTGTCACCTCACTCATTCTCATCAGACGGTGAAAGGGACTTTCGTCGAGATATCTCATCGCACTGTCCAGAGTAGCCCCGCCCCACACCTCGAGAAGCTGCACTCCGGTGTCCAGTATCATGGGAAGAAGTTCTAGAACCTGATCAGTGGACATTCTCGTGGCGAGAAGCGACTGCTGGCCGTCGCGAAGGCTGAGATCCACCAGCTCCACCGGCCCGCGGGAGACAATTTCCATCCTGGGTGCCGGTTTCAGATTTCGGAAAAATGCTTTAAGCGACATTCCATCTCTTTCCGGGTTTTTCCTTGAGGGGTTACTCCATTCCGTGCTGGGAATTATATTGAATTGAAGCCGGTGAGTGTTACCAATATACATACAGGTATAAACGTTTAGACGAGGGGGAAGTTCCTGAATGACCAGAGAAAGGGTTGAGGAATTGCTTGTACAGGCGAAGGAATACCTTGACCAGGATCGCCGGGATAAGGCGCTGGAAAGCGTAAAGAAGGCTATTTCTGCCGATCCCGGAGAAATGATCATTACCGAAGTCATCCTCAATATGGAAAGATCAAAAAACAAAGCTCCCCGGAAGCCGGAAAAAGTTGTTCAGGCCGCAGTTGAAAGGAATGATACGGAAGATATGGACCCAAAACTCGAAAAGGCATTCAGACTTTCAGAAGAGGCCCTTGCAGCAGGCAGCAGTGCTAAAGCAATGGCCTACTTGAAGAAAGCATCGCAGCTATTTCCTGATGAACCAGAGGTTGATGAAAGACTGAATCAGTTGAAAACCCGGATTCAGGCATCAAATCTGGTTAAAATCGGGCTGAAGAAACTGGAAGAGGGAGATTTGAGAAAGGCTGTGGCTGCTTCCAGAAAAGCTTTCCATCTCTTACCCGAAGTCGAAGGGCTCGGTGAGCTTCTTTCCCGGATCGAAATAGTCGAAGAGGGAAGCACCGAAGAAACAGAGGAAATTGAGGAAGAAGCCCCTGATCAGACGGAAGAAATCCTTACATCCGAGAGCGGAGCAATGCTCTGGGCCGACAGGATCAGGGCTGCAGTGAAGGATGAGAAGTTCGAGGAAGCCGGCAGAATGGTCACAGAGGCCGTCAGGAATCACCCTAACCATCCGCTCCTCGACTCATTTCACGCGAAGCTAAAACGACTGGGATTCGCCGACTGAGAACTATCCGCTGAAGAAATTCGGAACGTTAGTAAGCAGTATACCGAAGGTGAGCGCAATTATTCCCAAAAGGAAGAGCAATGCTGGTCCCAGCGTATTGCCCTCACTTCTGCCGTTTCTAACGAAACCTGTTATGGCAAGCCCGAGACCTGCTACTACAAGAACCAGATAAGAATAGTCCAATTCATCTCCATGTCTGTCAGGAACCTTCCTTTTTGACCTTCTCCCAGAGTTCCCTTTGGGTTTCCGTCAACTTTTCCGGTAGTTTTACTATAACGGTTACAAGCTGGTCGCCTGTAACTCCGTTGTGATTTACACCCTTTCCCCGCAGCCTGAACACTGAACTGGGCTGAGTTCCAGGGGGAATTTTCAGCTTAACTCTGCCGTCGAGTGTCCTCACCATTAGTGAGGCCCCCAGCACTGCCTGAGCTGCAGTAACTGTTACGCTGCAGAGGATGTCCCTTCCCTGTCTTCTGAAAAATCTATCAGTTTTCACTCTCAGATGTACATGTATCTGTGTCCCGTTTATGGAAGCCCTCAGAACAGTTCCGTCTGAAGCTCCGGGAGGAATTCTAAGGGAAACTTTCTCTCTTCCCTGAACCGTTCCCGTTCCCCTGCAGGTGCTGCATGTATTTTTGAAGGTGTAGCCCCTACCACCGCAGTTGGCGCAGGAATGCACAGTCGAGAAAAATCCTCCTCCGGCAGATACCCTTCCGGATCCCTGGCAGCTGGCACATGTTTCCTTCCCGCTTCCTCCGGTTCCTCCGCACTTGTCACACTTTACAGGAAGCTGAAGGACCCTTTCCACCGTACCGCCCCTGGCGGCTGTGGAGAATGGGATCTCAACTTCCACAGCTCTGCTTGCCTGACCCGGCTGCTGTCTTCCTCCGAAGGGATCAGCTGCTCCGCCGAACATGGATCTGAGAATGTCACTGAGATCTGAAAACCCCTCGGTTCCAGCAGCACCGGCAAAGGGATCATGCCCTCCCCGTCGCATCTGATCGTACTTTTCCCGCTTCTCGGGATTTCCAAGAATGTCGTATGCATCGGATATAGCCTTGAATCTCTCTTCCGCCTC
>CAZRCS010000006.1:0-33092 GCA_964598645.1 uncultured bacterium
GGCTGCAGTTTCTGCGCCATAGGACTGCACCAGGGAAAGTATCCCGTGAGCCGCTCCAGGGAGTCGGTAATGCGTGAGGTGCTCCGGGTCACTGAGACCCCTGGTTTCCGGGGTATCATTTCCGACCTCGGAGGTCCCACTGCAAATCTATATGGTCTCGGTTGCACCAATTCCGATGCCTGCCGGAATTGCAGAAGACCTTCGTGCCTTTACCCTGAAATCTGCAGCTTTTTTTCCACTGACCACTCGGCATACATGGAACTTCTGGATTCGGCGGAGAAAGTTCCCGGGGTGAAAAGAGTTTTCATATCAAGCGGAATCAGACACGATGTGGCCCTCAGGGATCCTGGCTTCGTGAAGAGACTAGCCTCAAGAAACATATCCGGTCACCTGCGAATCGCCCCTGAGCACACCCATGACAGGATACTCTCACTGATGAGGAAACCCGGCAGGGACGTTTGGAGAGAGTTCAGTGAGATGTTCAGGGCAGAGGGGGGTAAAAGCAGCGAGGAAAGGTACATCATGCCTTACATCATAGCCGCTTTTCCAGGGTGCACCATTGGAGATATGCAGGCTGCTAGAGCCTTTATTCTGGAACAGGGACCCCTTCCCAGGCAGATTCAGATATTCCTTCCCACTCCTATGACCCCTGCAACAGCCATGTACTTCTCGGGAATGTCCTATGAAGACCTCCAACCGCTTAGAATACCCAGGAAACCCTCTGAGAAGCAGAAACAGAAGGATACGGTTCTGGGGGGGTCTCATGCCAGGAAAACGGTTGACAGAAACACCAGATGAAAGATCCCGTCCATCCAGGGGAGATATCTTGCCCTTTTGCAGAAGGATGCCACGGTGAACACCATTCTTAAAACTAGAATTCCAAAGTAGAGTTTGACCAGTTCAGGAAAAAGAGGGTTGGCGAAGGATGTTTCCTGCCTGGTGAGAAGATAGCTTCTCATGTCTCCTGTCAGACCGCAGAAGGGGCAGGGTCTGCCGGTAATGGCTCTGTAGTGACATCGCCAGAGACCCGGGAACAGTTCTTCCATGAATGGTGAGATAAGGGAAAAGACAAGGGCGTAGAGAAGAAGACCCAGAATCACCATGTTTACAGTTCTGTACGCCCTCATAAGGACCTTTATTTTATGGTCATGTCATTTATGGTGGCAGCATCAGCGCTGAATCCAACGAAAATTGCCAGAATGGTCATGATAACCAGTGGAACAGCGTTCAGCAGTATCCCGGCTATGGCTATCCCCGTTGGTTCCTCCACCTGGCGTTTCCTTAAGAAAGAAACCAATCCAAGAATTAGTCCCACCAGTGCAGGCAGAAAGACGAAAACCTGCACACAGGGGATGAAACCGACTATCACAGCTACAATCCCAATTACCAGCGACGCAATATCCATGTAGTATTCCTCCTTACAGCTCCTCAATTTCCTTTATGGAAGCAGAATCAATGCATTCCATGCTGCCCATTACGCAAATTCTCATGTTCCCTGAGGATGCATTCAGCCAATTGCTGAAGTCCCTTATCGATTCAGCGGTTACCGCCAGAAGACTGTTGCGGAATTCTTCTCCCTTCTCTGCACTGAGCCCGCGGAGATGTCTCATTATGGCCATCCCATTTGCCATGGCGGGTCTTACAGTGGGATCTGTGCTCTTAAGCCCTGCAATAATGGAATCTTCCACTGACCTTCGGGTCAGGTTGATCTTCTCGAATCCCGAAGCTGCGGCTTCCCTGAACAGGACGAGGCTAGATGCAGGTGAGGGATCTCTGTAGGAGTAGAAACTCACAGCACCCCCTGAGAGGGCTGCCCCTGCTCCGTAGGCGCCCCTCTTGACCCTGATCTCATCCCATAGGAACCCTTCGGAAAGCATTCTCAGCATCACTGTTCCCGATGGTGTGAGGGGGTGATCGAAGTACAGGCCCGGAAGAGCCGCTGCGGCAAAGCAGGTGCCGGGACCAGTTTTTATTCCAGTTGCATTTGCAAACGGCTTGCTCAGGGTGGGTTCCTGAGAACATTCCCAGGAGAGAAGAGGAAGTGTATCCATCCAGTCAAGCACTGTTTCTCTCTCGTCTGAAGGCCCGGTCCAGGCAAGGAGTCCGGGAAGGCCATTGCCTATGTAATCGCGGATGGCCTCCAAAGCTTCAGCATGGTCTTCAGCATTATTTCTGCCGATGGATGACAGCAATCTGAAAGAGGGGATTCCGTTGAGGAGATTGGAAACGTAGTGCCCGTATGAAAGACCGGCCCGGGCGGCCAGCATGGAAACGGCATGGCCTCTGGGAATAATTGAGCTTTTTTCATGTTCAGCCATTTCACCTGCCACTGAAACTATTCTGCTCAAATTGCCCACATCCGGCATGAGGAGTCTTTGACGGGCCGTTTCGAGCATTTTCCCGAGATCCCGTTTCAGACAGTATCCCGACATCTTCAGCACGAGCTGGTAGGCATCTGCTTTGTCTACCCGGTCTGTTCCGCATTTCACCGATGCGTTTATACCGCCCGAGCAGGCAAGTTCCTCTTCGGCCATGATTATATGGTCTTTTCCGCCTGCACCTGTTCTGGTCATCATATCGGCGTAGAAGGAAGCGTAGGGCACGAGTTTCTCGGGCAAACCCGTAAGATCCAGGGCAAGGTCCACGTAACACACCTCTGCAGTATGAACCTCTGTTTCAAGGAGTGTTCCCTTGCCTGTGCAGATTTCCCGGTGGTAGATCGCTCCTGTGACAGAGGGTATTTCAGAAAGATGAAGCTTGGGCAGAGTGGCAAGTGCCTCGGGGGTGCTCGGGGTATTCATGGATTTTTGCAGGTTTTCTGACTTCTTCTGCACCTCCTCGAGCTCTTCAGGCGTCATTTCATCTCTCAGCCTTTCGAGTTCCCGGGAGACCTTTCTCTCTTCTTTGCTGAAGCAGCCGTTGTTCGGGAAGAACACCATATCTGCTCTGTGAGGATTATCTATAAGCCACTTTTCGATCATTCCCTCCAGGAAACGGTCATCTCTATCCATGCGGTTCTTCAATTCGTCGAGAAGACTTGTCAGGTCCAGTGTCTGAAAAATGTCTTCATCGTGGGTCCATGCGGCTGTTACGGCACTCATGAGTGACATGGGCCATCCGGAACCGATGTACTTGAGGGCAAGTTCCTTCCTGTGAAGCATGCTTCTCACAAGGTCCTTTTTCAGGCCATTTTTAGCCTGAAACTCCAGGGTACTCTGTATGAGGCGGAGAAGTTTCTCTGCGTTCTTCCGCTTTACACCCTTGAGGCCGCAGAGGAAGTTTCTCTGAACAGGATCGCTGTCGTATCCCGAAGCGGAGAGACCTGTACCCAGGTTCGAATCCAGAAGGGCCGACCTTAGCGGGGAAGAGTCGTCTTCAAGAAGAACGTCCTCAAGAAGGGAAAATGCAAGTGTTTCCACCGGATCTCCTGCCCTGTTTACCTTCCACGCGCTCACCACGGTACAGCCTTCTCCCTCATCCGGCACCGGTATCTCATGAAACACCGGTTCTGAGAAACTCTTCTGAGAGGTGAATTCAACCCTGCCTGAAGGCCGTTCTGGAATGCGTTGACTCAGGAAGTCTGCGAACTCCTGGAAGGGGATCTGTGTCAGTGCGAAGAGACAGCAGTTCCCCGGTGTGTAATGGTTCTGGTAGAATTTCATGAATTTGCTGTAGGTAAGGCCTGTTATGAAAGGAGGGTCGCCACCAGAATCCTTCCCGCAGGATCCTTCAGGATAAAGGACCCTTGCTATCTCCCTTTCCATATAGCTGTCAGGATCGGAGTAGGCGCCTTTCATTTCATTGTAGACCACTCCGTTATGTGCCAGCTTGCCGGTTTCCTTCAAGTAGTCCAGTCTGTAGCCTTCCTGCTGAAAGAACTCCTCCTTCAGAAGGGGGTTGAACACGGCATCCATGTACACGGAAACAAGATTGAGAAAATCCTGTCTGTTAAGGCTGCCACAGGGATAAATCGTTCTGTCTCCATAGGTGAGAGCATTTATGAAGGTTGCCATGCTGCTTTTTACCATCTCCATGAAAGGATCCTTCACAGGGTATCTCACAGAGCCGCTGAGAACCGTATGCTCGATGATGTGGGGTACTCCGGTGTCATCTTCAGGGGGAGTTCTGAAGCATGCTGCGAAAAAATTCTCTCTCTCTTCTTCGCAAAGCAGGTGAACAAGTACTGCACCGTTGCTTATGTTTTCAGCAACGGTAACCTGACTTCTCACTCCCTGTATGTAATCACTTTTTTTTATTTGAAACGGAGAAATTCCCATTGGAACCTTCACTTTCACCGGCTGGCACGGTTTTGACGGTTTGTCTATGTTCAGAACCGGTGTGCATTACTGCAATCCGGAGGTGATTTGGTGGGCAGAAATATAGTTATTGCAGCAGCTGGCAGGAAACTGGGGAAAACCCTTCTTTCAAGCGCTATTGCAGGTTTTCTTGCAGCAGACGGTTACAGAGTGGCCTATTTCAAGCTGCGTAAAAGGCAGGAGCAGGGCGTTGAATTTCTACCAGGTCCGGGAAGGGATGGCTGTGACACCTGGAGGCTCTTAAAGGCAGGAGCATCTGCAACCGGCCTGTTGAACTACGGTCCTGAATCCAATGTGATGGATTGCCTGGGTGAGAAAATAAAAGAAAACGACGTGATCATCTGGGAAACCAATTCGGCTGCCCACCAGATTCCAGACGCAATAATCGTTTACATAGACAGTGATACGGAGGAACCAAAGAATCCCGAACTTGCTGACAGAGCCATTATTCATGTACAGGGTCCTCTGAAGGAGGATTTTTCAGCGGAAACCACGGGCCTTATCCTTTCCTCGGCTGGGTTTCCGGGCTACGATCCCGTCCGTCCGGGATGGAAACTCTGGCTGGAAATGAACTCCGGGCCGGTTTTCGGCGGTGGAGTTGCCCATATACTTGAAGTGATCAGGGACACAGGTTCCATAATAGCCGCGTCCCGTGAAACTGGAATACAGTACAGGAGGGTATGGACCCTTGTATCGAAAACCGAAGAGAAACTTGGCGTCAAGCTCATCCACAGAAGCAGAGGAGGTGCTGGCGGCGGCGGCAGTTTTCTCACGCCTGTGGCAGAAATGCTCCTTCAGAGGTTTCACTTCCTTGAAGATGCCATGAAAATTGCAGCTGAGAAACTGGAGGAATAATGATCAGCGTAGGGGAAGCATTCAGATATGTTATAGAAGGTATGCCGGAACCGGTCACGGAGACCATGGCAGTGGAAAACTGTCATGGAAGAATACTGGCCGCAGAAGTTATATCGGACATTTCAATGCCTCCCTTCAACAGGAGCGCCATGGATGGTTATGCCCTCAGGGGGATCTCTGAGTCATACGAACTCCTTCCTGAAATCCCTGCCGGGTCAGATCCGCCCCCAATGGAAAAGGACGGCTATGCAGCCCCCATAATGACCGGTGCTCCGGTTCCTGAAGGTGCTGACAGAGTGGTTATGGTCGAGGTAACTGAAACCTCCGGAAGCAGGGTCAGGGTGAAAACCATGCCCGGCCCGGGAGAGAACATCTGCTTCGAAGCGGAGGATATAGAGGCTGGGCAGGCCGTTCTTCACAGAGGAGCTCTCCTGACTCCCGCTGAGATCGGAATAGCATCCATGGCCGGCAGGAGTTGCCTGAAAGTTTTTAAAAGGCCATCTGTAAGCATCATAACCACCGGAACAGAAGTGATATCACCTGCATGTGTTCCCGGTCCCGGAGAGGTGAGGAATGCCAACGGTGCACTGATGGCGTCACACCTTTCAATGAACGGTTTTTCTCCAGCAGCGGTTTTTCACTCGGATGATGACCCAGCATCCCTGAGGAATATCGTCGTGCAGGCTGCCGAAGTATCCGATATGATCATCACCGCAGGTGGGATCTCCATGGGAACCCGTGACTACATCCCGGAGGTGTTCACTAATCTCGGATACTCTTTCAGGTTCAGGTCAGTAGCCCAGAAACCCGGCAAACCCTTTTCTTTTGCAATCGGCAATCGTCTTATGTTCGGCCTTCCGGGCAACCCCGTGAGTGTTCTTGTTGCCCTGGAAATGTATGTTCTTCCTGCGCTGAGACATGCATCGGGCCATGGGAGTTATCGAAGGAAGGTGCTGTCAGGCAGCATGAAAACTCCATTGAGGAAGAAGCAGGGAAGACAGTACTTCTACAGGTGTATGGCCACCAGGCACGGTGGTTCGTGGAGCTTATCAGTTCCTGAGACATCAGGTTCAGGGGATCTGATGAGTGCCGGCGGTACCAACAGCATCGCCTGGCTGCCCCCTGACAGTTCAGGAGCCGAGGTCGGTGACACTGTACCCTTCAGCCTTATGTCATGGGCCGGTGGAGAGAGTATCTGGGAATGAAAGATTCTCAAGGCCGGAACATCGACTATCTGAGAATTTCCGTTACCGACAGGTGTAACCTTCGCTGCATCTACTGCATGCCTGAAACCGGAGTTCCCATGCTGGGCCATGATGAGATCCTGTCGCTGGAAGAGATACTTGAAATAGCTCAATTGACTGATTCGGTACTTGATCTGAGAAAGATCCGGGTCACCGGTGGAGAACCCCTTATCAGGAAGGGAATAGTGTTACTTGTGCGGGGTTTGGCAGAGATCGCTGAAACAGTTCTTACAACAAATGGTTTGCTTCTTCCTGAATTTGCGGAGAGCCTGGCGGAAGCGGGCCTTTCCAGGGTAAACATCAGTCTCGACAGCTTGAACGATGGGGTTATTGCCAGGGTAACCAGGCGTAATGTAACCCTCAAGCAGATAGAAAAAGCCATCCATGCCGCAAAGAGGGCAGGGCTTGAGCCGGTGAAGGTCAACTGTGTTGTTCTGAAAGGTATTAACACCGGTGAGCTTTCTGAAATGGTGAAGTGGGCCGGTGACATGGGTGTTGTTCTCAGGTTCATCGAACACATGCCAATGGAGGGCTCCAGCTGCAAATACTATTCCGGTGATGAACTCCTTCGAGTTCTTCTCCCGCATACGTTCATAGGTTCTGAGGGTACAGCGCAGCTTTACAGAACTCCGGAGGGTAACGTATTCGGACTTATTGCACCGGTTTGTACCAACATGTGCTCCAGCTGTACCAGATTGAGACTTACGGCAGACGGCAGCCTGCTGCCATGTCTTGCAGGAGGGAAGCCCCTTCACCTGAAGGAAATGCTCAGGAGCGGAAGTGATCATGAAGAGATCAAAAGAAAAATAGAGAAACTCATTTTGGAAAAACCGCTTAAAGGGCGGTGTGGAGGAGTCAGAATGTGGAGGATAGGCGGATGATACTCACCCATCTTGACGAACGGGGCAGGCCCAGAATGGTAGATGTTTCCGATAAGAAACCGGTGATGAGAACCGCCAGGGCAAGGGGAACCATAACTCTGCCCGGGAACGTTACCGATTACCTGGAAAAAAAAGGCAGCCCCAAGGGAAACATCCTGAACACAGCTGTTGTCGCCGGTATTCAGGCTGTGAAGAGCACCCCATCTCTGATACCACTCTGCCATCCGCTGGCTGTTCAGTCAGCAGATATCACCTTTGAAACCAGGGGATCGGAGCTTGTTTGCCGGTGTTCTGTTTCAGCAGAGGCTAAAACAGGTTTCGAAATGGAAGCCCTCACAGGTGTTACAGTTGCCCTTCTCACTGTGTATGACATGCTGAAGGCTGCAGGCAAGAACATGGTTATCAGTGATATCTACCTGGAAGAGAAAACCAAACAAGGCCATCCGTAACTTTGTCAAATAACGTTTCTAAAGTTAAAGGAGATAACAATTAAAGCAGCAGCAGACTTGGGCTCCACATTCAGCGTACTCACTGTAAGCGACAGCTGCAGCCGGGGAGAAAGGGAAGACGGAAGCGGACCGGTTATTGTCCGGCTTCTGGAGGAAGCGGGATATTCACTTGTTGAACATAGACTTACCGAAGACGGTATCGAGCCTGTGTCATCTGCGCTGACCGATTTATGCAAACCCGGCACGGATCTGCTTCTCACCACCGGAGGCACCGGTTTCAGCCCCAGGGACTTCACCCCGGAGGCTACCTGCAGGGTTTCTGAAAGAAACGTACCTGGTATTCCCGAAATGCTCCGCTACAGGTCTTCAGAAAAGGTTGAAACCGCCTGGCTCAGCAGGGGAACAGCCGGAATAAGAGGCAGCACACTTATCGTTAACCTGCCGGGCAGTGTTAAAGCGGTCGGTGAGTGCGTTGAGTTCCTGCTTCCGCTTCTAGGGCACGCCCTGGAAGTACTCAGAGGCTCAGTTACAAGGTGTGGCAGTTAGACCATGCTTAATTGATTGCTAAACAACAAAATGTGAACGTTATTTGACAAAGTTACGGATGGCCTCAAGGTACAGTCCGTGATCGGTTTCCTCAACACCTGCAACATGGCCTGCGTCTTCGGTCCTGGAAAGATAGCCCCCGGTTCGTATCTCGAGATTTTCACCATGGTACCATGCAAGATCCAGAGCTATCTCTGAGGTTGTTTCTATTATTCCCGACGGGAAGGGGCCGCCGATGCTCACAGAGTCGGGCCAGCCTTCGTAAACGTCAGCTTCGCCATTCCTCGTATAGCTTCCTGTGAGTTCAGCGGTAATGCCGGGCATACCGCACCAGGAGACTGATGCAGTGACCATGTCAGCGTCCGGTCCCAGCTGACATCCGATTATCCTGCTATCGTGAAGATAGTAATTGACTTCCTTCCGCTGGCTGTAGACATAACGCTGCACCGCAGTGTATTCGAGCACTCCGCCCAGGCCGGTTTCAGAGAGGAAGCAGTCAGCTCCGAAGGTGTAACCCAGCTTGTTCGGTACGTCATTGACATTTTCGTACTGGATGTCGTCTATGAGAAATTCGCTGTAGAGGGCCAGGCCGTTGAAGGGCTGCCATATTGCGTCAAAACACAGAAACGCATTGTCGTCTTCTCTTTCATTCCACTGAACCGGATACCAGGGAATGAACAGATTTGCATAAGCCAGATCAACTCCGTCTGCTGAATAGAGAACCGACTCGGAAAGACCAATTCTCAGGTTGTCTATGGGTTTGATATCCAGCCTGTGAGCCGATAGCCAGGTGGAGGAGTCTGAATTTATGGTGGAAGTAAACCCGGTGAAGGAGATGTTCGGCCCCAGATCCAGGTCAATCTTGATCATGTCCATTGCCGGGGCTTTTCCCGAGATAAGAAGCTGTGAAAATCTTCCGGGGCCCCATCTGAGGGGGATTCTACCCAGCTGTACGTCCAGTGGGCCTGTGGAAGCGGTGGCGTGACCCCAGTCGACGTAGAGATGCCGTCCGTGTTCAAGGCCGTAGTGGAACCGGGAGAAGCCCGAGGGAGGATTGCCGTCTGATCCTGTCCAGACCGATAGTCTCTCATCGAAGGACAACCAGTCAAGGGGACTGATGGCAAAAGCTGCTGTTCCCCCTGCTCTGGAGATGAATTCCTCACTGGTTTCCAGCACTTCGCCGGCAATTGAGAACCGCAACATGTGGTCTGCATTTCTTTTCCGAATGAGATCTTGCATCCATTGAGGGCCTGTTTCCGGTTCAAATTCAGATGGGAGTTCTCCTGTCAGGAGAGGTCCGGATGCTTCCCAGTGATACAGCCACGTGTTCAAAGGATCTTCCAGAGGAAGTGAGGCTGCTGTAATGGCTGTTACTAAAAGGACCGTTATCGCTCTCATCTGCTCTTCCCTTCAAGGAGGAAAACCGTTTCCACATGGTCCGTTCTGGGAAACATGTCTATGGGGATCACATCAGTGATTGTATACCCGCCTTCAGCGAGAACTGCAATATCCCTTGCGGCGGAGAAAGGGTTGCAGCTTACGTAAATTATTCTGTCCGGAGCCAGTCTTCGGATCTGCCTTGCAGTTCTGATTCCCATTCCCGCCCGTGGAGGGTCAGTAATGAGAACATCATATTTCTTTCCGGTATCCAGTGCTTTGGAGAGAAAGTTTCTGTCTCTCTGGTTGAAGGGAAAGAGTCTGTCCGGCGGTACCTCGTTCAGCTTTGCTGCTTCTGCACAGCCCTCCGAGGCCTCCCGGTTCATCTCCACTGATTCAACGGTTAATCCCATCAGGGCCAGTGGAATCCCGAAGGTGCCAACTCCTCCGTAAAGGTCCAGGACTCTTCCGTTTTCTACGGGAACCAAAGCTGTTACCGTTTTAACCAGTATTTCTGCCGACCTGGTGTTTACCTGGAAGAATCCGCCGGATGGAACGGGAAAGAGAAGTCCGTTAAGCTTCTCTGTAATTCTTTGTTCTCTGATCCAAACACCTCTGCTGAAGAACTCGGTTCCCCTGTCTGGCGTGTTCACAGAACCCCTGACGGAAATCCTTTCAACACCCTTTGAGTAATCGCTCTCAACCAGCTCTTTGAAGGCTTTTTCCGCATTTGTGTTCATCAGGGGACAGAAGTCGACTGGAATCGGGTCACCGCGAAATGCATGGAGGGCTAGTTTCCCGTTAACTGTATCAAAGGTTACTCTGTTCCTGTATCCAGTTTCTGATGGGGAGGGGATAACCGGTAATACATCAGGTGTTTCCAGGTTTCTGAGAGCCTTCCTCACCCATTCCCTCTTCCAGAAAAGCTCATTCTCATAACTCACATGCTGCAGGGAGCATCCGCCGCATAACCCGTAATAACCGCAAAGGGGATCGATTCTACAGGGAGACGGTTTTTTCACCTCCTGAATTTCCGCTTCGATGAAACTTTTCTTCCGGGCGGTAACCCTGATAACAACTTCCTCTCCTGGAAGCGCTCCCCTTACGAATACCGCAGGGTACCCCTCGGGTCTTGCGATCCCGCCAACCCTGTTACCCAGGGATTCGATATACACAGTTTCAGGAAGATCCAAGCTTGCCCATTTCTTTAAGAAGCTTTCTGGAGGTTTCCTCGTAGCGGTTTTCTCTGATCGCCTCCCTGAGCTGCTCCATGAGCCTGGCGAAATAACGGAGATTGTGCAGAGTTGCGAATATGGGCGCGAGCCATTCCCTGGCAATGAACAGGTGTCTCAGATAAGCTCTGGTGTGGTTGCGGCACACATAGCAGTCGCAGTCTTCCTGCACGGGTCTGAAATCGTCTCTGAATCTTGCGTTTCGTATGTTGAGTCTTCCCTCGGGTACGAAGAAGCAGGCTCCTCTTGCATTCCTGGTTGGAACCACGCAGTCGAACATGTCCACTCCCATACCCACGAAGTCGATCAGATCTTCCGGTTTGCCTACGCCCATAAGGTACCTGGGTTTGTTCCGGGGCAGTATGTCGATGCAGCTCTTCACCGCAAGTTCCATCATGGGGCGTTCTTCTCCCACGGCAACTCCTCCGATGGCGTAACCGTCGAAGTTCATATCGACCAGAGACTCTGCGCACTCTTCCCGCAGGTGGGGGAAACCTCCTCCCTGGACGATGCCGAACATGGCCTGACCGTTTTGAGTATGAAGCTTCCTTGCCCTTTCAGCCCATCTCAGGGTAAGGGCTATGGAGGCTTCTGTGAGTTTTTCACCGCTGGGCTGTTCAAGGCATTCGTCAAGAACCATCATTACATCACTGCCGAACACCTTCTGTGCCTCTATGACGCTTTCCGGTGTGAGTATATGGCTGCTGCCGTCTATATGGGACTGGAAACTGTACCCTTCCTCGGTAACCTTTCTCAGAGAGGAGAGGCTGAAGAGCTGAAATCCTCCGCTGTCGGTTAGGATGTTCCCCGTCCAGTTCATGAAAGAGTGAAGACCGCCTGCTTTATCCAGCAATTCGAGCCCCGGTCTTAAGTAGAGATGGTAGGTGTTGCCCAGGATGATCTTGTATCCGTCGGCCTGCAGGTCTGAGTTCCTTACGGTTTTTACCGTACCCTGTGTTCCAACGGGCATGAATACCGGTGTTTCAACCTCTCCGTGGAGCAGTTGAAGTACTCCCGATCTTGCTTTTCCGCTTTCAGCTTTAAGGCTGAACGAGGGTGTCAGGCTCAATTGTCTCTTCCTCCGGTACTGTTTCGAGGGTATCCGGCTCCGTAGTCTCCTGTGCTGTTTCCGTGGTATCCGGTTCCACTATTTGCTCTTCCACCGGTGTTACCAGCGTGTCTACAGGTTCCTGAACAGATGTCTCCGGGGTTATGGTTTCCAGGGTGTCAGGCCTGATTCCCACAGAATCAACGGCAAGTGTATCGGTTTCCGCAGAGTCTTCAATTATGACGACGGGTTCAGCCACAAGGGTTATGGTGGAGTCTGGAACCAGAGAATCTGCAGGTTCAAGCATGTGAAAACTGAATTCCGTGGTATCGGCAAGCAATAGAATGGCGTGTTCAGGATCGATCCTTGAGATTATCTCAAGTTCTTTATCGAGGTCCTGTTCCATGTTGTTTCTGTAGTAAAGACTTGCCAGTCTTACATGGTATTCCAGCTCTTCGGGGTGGATAGTGGTAAGTTCGAGGTATTGAATAAGAAGCTCCCGCTCGTTTTCGGGAAGTTCAAATTCCGGCACGGCCTGTTGGACGGAAATGACTTCAGGGGCAGAGTAATCCAGGAAGAGCATTGCAGCGGAGGCTGCCAGGGGGGCCAGAATCAATGCACGAAAACGGTTTCTTGCTGTTTTCACCGTTCTTTCTATTTCACGTCTGGGGCGCGGGTCAAGCCTTCTGTCTATTTCCGTGATCCTGGTTCCGGTGATCAATTCCGGCAGAGGACGTTTCCCCGAAAGCATTGTTATGAAACCAACTGCAAGGGGAGGAAGCAGAAGAGATGTGGCTATTATTCTGGCGAAGGTTGCCCAGACTGACACGTGCCTTTTCCCGCCGGATGAGTACTGTCTAAGGTCCAGTGCCGTAAAAGGACCGGTTCTGCCTCTGTTTTCCATTAAGGCAAGGACATAAGCTGAAGCAAGCAGAGCAGGGGGAATACCAATGTACCACATAGCGGTTATGGGAAGCAGAACTGCCCCGCCAAGGAGACCCCATGAATAAACGAAGAACGCCTCTCTAAGAGCAAGGGCAAAGGTTTTTCCCGCTTCAGCGGGTTTTTGTGCTGTATAGGGCAAAACGAACTCCTCAGATTATCAGCATGGCATCGCCGTAGCTGTAAAATTTGTAACCGTTATCAATGGCTTTTTCATAGGCGGCCATCAGGAAATCAAGTCCTGCAAAACTTCCCACCAGTGATATAAGCGAACTGCCTGGAAGATGAAAGTTGGTGATCAGCATGTCCACATTCCTGAATTCATATGGAGGGTGTATGAAAATGTCAGTTCTTCCCTGAAGCCCGGTTCGGCTCTGTATGTCGATGGTTTCCAGTGCACGGGTAACAGTTGTTCCCACCGCTGTTATCCTGCCTCCCTTTGCCCTGGTTCTTCTCAGGGATTCAAGAGCCTCTGCCGAAACCACGTACCTTTCCTCTTCCATTCTGTTATCTGCAAGCAGTTCGCAGCGAAGGGGCTGAAAGGTTCCGGGGCCCACATGCAGTGTAAGGTACGCGATTGAAATCCCACCCGCCTTGAGCGAGGCGATCAGCTCAGGGGTGAAGTGAAGACCTGCTGTGGGTGCTGCCACCGCGCCGTCCTCCCTGGCGAACACCGTCTGGTATCTCGAGTCATCGGCTTTGGTGCTATCCCGCTTGATATAGGGAGGAATGGGAATTGTGCCGGTTTCAGTGATTGCCCTGGAGGTATTTCCCGGAGAATCGAATTCCACCATGGCTCTTCCCAATCCAAGCTCTTTCCGGACTGTTGCTTTTAGGCCTTTCTCAAAGGAGAAGACGTTGCCCTTCCTGCATCTTTTTCCAGGTCTGACCATTACCTTCCAGATTTGCTGATCCTTCTCTTCCAGAAGAAGGAGCTCAACTGCACCTCCGGATGGTTCACGAGTTCCCCTCAGCCTGGCATTTATCACCCTGGTATCATTCAATACCAGCATGTCGTCCGGCGCAAGATAGTTCGAGAGGCTGCTGAAGCAGGTTTCCTCTATGGTTCCTGCTTTCCTGTCAAGAATCATCAGCCTGCAGGTTCCCCTTTTTTCAGGTGGATGCTGTGCGATGAGTTCCTCCGGCAGATCGTATAAAAGGTCGGATTTTGTAAGCATCTGTCCTCCGGCGGTTATCCGCTGATCCTTAGCCTGACCACAATTCTGGTGGATCTGCCCCGGTTGGAAAAAGTGCTTACCGTACCACCCAGTTCTTCGGTAAGTTTCCATGCCAGGACAAAGGCCATGTTCCTGTTGTCGGGCTGCCTCCGGGTGGAGAGGCATTCTCCCGGTATGCTGTCTCCCCTGGAATCGATACTGAAGGTCCAGTGATCCTCCTTGGAGTCCAGACTCATCTCTATACCGCTGCATTCCGGTGTATTTTCTAGAATGCAGCCAATCAGGGAATGGGCTATCATGCTTACAAATGAGCCGTCTGTGCAAACCTCCAGATCCGATGAAGGAGGGTTGAACACTATATCGAGCCCTTCACTGGTACTCAATCTTCTGAACTCAGTGAGAGTTTTCTCCAACAGGGGGGCCGGGTCTATCCATTTCTGCTGTGGTTTGCCATCGAATAGAGAAGTTCTAAGGAACCAGAGGGCCCATTTGCCGTGGAAATCCAGAAGGGCTGCGGTTTCCAGGAGGCTTTTAAGGGAGTTTCCAGCATCTGTCTGGCCGTCAATTGCTTTCCTGAGGAGCTCTGCCCTTGCGGCGAATGCTGATTGAAGACCTGACATTCCATGAATGAGATTGTTTATGGCCATGTCCTTCAGCACAGAGTTGTCGTCCTCTCCCTCGCTGGTGTCCGTTTCTCCGGAGGAACCCTCCAGAGAAGAGAATAAAAGAGCCAGAAGATGAATGAAATCACCTGAAGATGACGTGAAGTGGTCTCTTTCCGAGGACGCCAGAAGTATTACTCCGTCAGGCGTGGTGCCTCTGAAGAACGGTACGGCAATTTCCGAAAGGGACTCTGGAAAGACCCTGGAGAACCTCAGGTCATTCTCTGGAGAACCTGTGTAGAAAGCAGTTTCTCCCCTGAGACATGCCCACGATGCGGTATTCAGTGCCTCCAGGGGGAGGTCAGGAAGGCTGCCCACCGTTCCTGCGCCTGCTATTCCTCTTAGAAAATTTCCCGTTTTACTGATCTTGAAAACCGCGGCGGTTTCCATGGATGAAATCCTTGTGAAGTCAGAAAGCAGGCCATCAATGGATTCATTTCTGCCAAGATAAGCAGACGCTATTTCTCTGGTCAGAGAAAGCAGTTTGCGTTCGTGATCGAGGATCGACTGGGCATGATAACCTTCAAGTATTCTGCTGGTAATCTCTATTGCCCTGTTCTCCATTGGATTCAGCTGTTTGTTATCTGGTATCTGAAGGAGCAGATGAGAAGCACCGAATCCGGAGCTGATCCTGTGGTGATAGGTGTTGTCCTTGATGAAACCGGTAGAAGCGGCAGCGAGTTCATTCCTGTTAAGTGATTTAATCAGGTTTTCCGAGTCGCCGGTGGTCATAATCCCGTTGTCAGTAACGTAGGCTGCAGTGGTGGCTTTTAAGAAAACCGCCAGTTCGAGAATCGCTTCTTCCGGAGTTATCCTGTTTTTCTCGAGAAGGTTCTGAAGCCCTGCCGGCAGGTTTCCCGCACACTGGCCTGTTTCGCTTTCGATGGGGCGCATGAAGACTACCCACCTGTCAAGGCCGTGGAGACTCACCACGGATACGTCTGTGGCTGAAATCCCTGATTTTGCTTTCCCGGATAACTGAATCGTGTACCTGGATGGCACGGCATAGCCCTTCATCCTCTGCTCATGGCGGTTCTTTACCGCTTCCCTCTGTTCAGGGTGAACCAGGTCGAAGAACAGAGAACCGGTGGTATCCCTTCCCCATATCTCCTGGGCTATGGCTTTTGCAACCGGATTCATCGATGTGATAACACCATCCGGATCCATGGTGATGTTGGGACAGAAGCTTTCTTCAAGCAGTATCCTGATCATGCTGTTCCTGTCCAGAGTGCCGGTTACCACGGCAACTGAAGGCACCTGAAGTCTGCAGAAGACCAATTTGCCAGGCGTTGGGAGCCTTCGCATGGTCAAACCGTAGTTTGCCCTTTGTCCATCCTCTGAGGTATGACTCACCAGGAACTCGGGAACGCTACCCTCCAGCAGACACTTCCTGATAGCCGCCTGAATTGCCCCTGAAGAAGAAGAGTCAAACATGGAAGCAAGCAGATCACTCTCATTGAAGATGTTTTCCGTTTGTTCAGAACGGGTAAGGATTCTTCCATCCGACGAACAGAGGATGAACAGTTCTTCTCCCGTTGTCTTTTTCAGGAGTTCTGCAATCTTTACACTGTCCGACAGTTCCAGATGTACGATTCTGCTTGTGGAATCCAGAGACATTGAAGATGTTGTGCAGAGATTGCCCCCGATCCTAATTGGCCAGAATCCAGGCTCTGTTTTTTCAAGCAGGGAGACAAGCGTAGCCGTTTGCATTCCAATGGACTCTGCCAGACTTTTCATTCCAGGGGAAACCGAGACGATTTCACTATGGTCGCGGAGAACTGCCCAGCAGCTCTCTTCCGGCAGGTATGTGTTAAAATTGTCTTTACTTTGCATATTACTCATTCGGGTTGTCAGGTCTTCAACTTGCAGGACATGGGCAGTATTCTATATTAGACGCTGAAAAGGCAAGGGAGAAGAAATTTGAAATACACTGCATTATGTAAATTCGATTTGGAATCAGGCAATAGGAATGACGTCATAGAAGAGCTTCTTGGAATTCTTCCCCTGGGGGATAAAACAAGCAGTCTCTTAGCAGGTGCCCTCGAGGTTAGGGAGCAGGTTGGGGCAACGGTGGTTCATCGTGGAATTGCACTACCCCACTGCAGGAGTATTCTGGTTGATCAGCTGGCCATAGCCGTGGGCAGATCCGAGAAAGGAATCCCCTGGCCTGAGGAGAAGGTCAACACCATTATTCTCTTTATTTCTCCCGTTAAACCAAACGGGCCGGAAGAGCATTCTGCATTTCTCAGTCACATTGCCGGTTGCTTGAGAAAATCGGGGGATGAGCTGGCTTCCGCCGGTTCTATCGAAAAGCTTTTCGAGCTGCTGAATTTCGGGCATGGGAAGCAGGAGGATTGATGGACAAACAACTTGAGAAGCTTATAAGCCTTCACGATCTGGATGTGATGATCGCCGATCTGAACAGAAAAGAGATCAGAGACAAAGAAGCCGACATGGGTCTTAAAACAGAGGGCGCCCTTGAAGAACTCACAGAGCTCAGGGAAGCCTACACAAAGAGTATAAGCAGAAAATGGAGGGGTCTTTATTCTCAGCTTACCAGGCATTACGGCAATGCTGTGGTGCCGGCTCTCATGGGCAGATGCACCGGCTGTCTCACCAGACTGCCCACTGCGGTTTGCTCCGACCCGGAACGCAACTCCAGGGTACACACGTGCCCCACATGCGGAAGGATAATTTACTGGGCCGACTGAGGCTCTCTTTCAGGAGGGATAATGAATCCAAGAGACGCACAGGAAGCATATACATTCGACGATGTTCTGATTCTACCCGGCAGGTCTTCGTTTCATCCGGGACAGGTCAGTCTGCATACTGCTCTGTGCAGGGATATAGTACTTAGCATTCCTATACTCAGTGCAGCAATGGATACCGTTACCGAGGCGGGAATGGCCATCGCTCTTGCCCAGCAGGGTGGTCTCGGAGTTATTCACAAGAACCTCTCCATTGAAGAGCAGGCCAGGCATGTGAGAAGCGTGAAGAGGGCTGAGAGCGGCGTAATCATGGAGCCCATCTGTCTGGATATAAACTCCACGGTGGCAGATGCCCTTGATCTTGCGGAAAAGACCGGAGTCTCAGGTTTTCCTGTGATGAAACAGGGAGTTTTGTCCGGAATACTTACCCACAGAGACTACCATTTTGAAACAGACGGTTCCGTTCCTATCATAAAACTGATGACTCCTCTGGATAAGCTGGTTACCGCTCCGGTTGGAACCGGTCTTGAGGATGCCCTTGTTCTTCTGAGAAAACACAGACTGGAGAAGCTGCCCCTGGTGGACGGAGAAGGACACCTGTCCGGCCTCGTTACCCTGAAAGATGCCCAGAAGGCAATGGATTTCCCCGAGGCCTGCAAGGACGGCAGGGGAAGACTCAGGGCTGCAGCGGCTGTCAGTGTTGGAGATCCTGCGGTTGACAGAGCCTCCGCCCTTGTGGAAGCCGGGGCAGACTGCATCTTCATAGATACCGCCCATGGTCAGAGTACCAGCGTAATAGAAACCACCGCAAGACTCAGAGCTCTTTTCCCGGATATGGCAATAATAGCTGGCAACGTGGTTACTCCGGAAGCAACTGAGGAACTCATAATGGAAGGAGCCGACGCGGTTAAGGTTGGTGTCGGTCCCGGATCAATTTGTACCACAAGGATAGTGGCAGGAGTGGGTTGCCCCCAGCTCACCGCAGTATACGACTGCTCTGAAGCGGCAGCAAAGCATGGTAAGAATATTATTGCAGACGGGGGGATCAAGTTCTCCGGCGATATAGTGAAGGCACTTGCAGCAGGTGCCTCTTCCGTAATGATAGGCAGTCTGTTTGCAGGAACGACTGAAAGTCCGGGGGAGGCTATCATATACAAGGGCAGGAAATTCAAGACCTACAGGGGAATGGGATCCATGGGCGCTATGCGCAAAGGGAGTGCTGACAGATATTTCCAGGAATCGACCATAGACAAGAAACTTGTTCCGGAGGGCATTGAGGGAATGGTTGCCTTTAAGGGACCGGCCAGCGATTATCTGGTTCAGCTCACAGGCGGTCTACGTTCTGGGATGGGATATGTGGGAGCTTATACCATTCAGGAGCTGTTCGAGAAGGCCAGATTCGTAAGGATTACGTCTGCAGGTCTCAGAGAGAGTCATGCCCATGACGTGACCGTAACCAAGGAAGCTCCCAACTACTCTGCCGATGCCAGTGGATACTGACCTTCTGGGAAGCTGCGGTCTTCTTCTCGAGAGGGAGATATTCACCGAGGGGGACTACTCTCTTTCCCGGGTGAATTACCGTGGAAGAAATCTTGTTGCAGAAATCTCTTCCTCCGATGGAGTGTTTCAGCACCGATGGCCTTCTGTCCGCGGCCTTGTTACCCCTGTTTCCGCAAGAGATCTTCCCGGAGGCAGGAAACTTCTTCTCTTTGACACCGGGAACGCTTTTTTTCTGTGTGAGAAACTGAGGGAAATTGGCGGCTATCAGGAAGCGAAAGCTCTGGAGGTCGGGAGTAAAGTCCTGAAAATTCTCACTGATCTTCAGTCCGCAGGTATGATATGCGGTTATCTGGGGCCGGAGATGTTCCTTCTCGACGGTGGCGATCTATTCCTCCTGGCAGGGCGCAGGGGAGTCCCTGTTTCTCCCTTTACCCCTCAGGAGGTGGGAGGATCAAGACCATCCGACCCCCGAAGCGACGTATCCGCACTAGGCTCTCTTGTTTTCAGGCTCATTGCAGGAACCGACGAGAGGGAGCCTCAGCTCAAGGCATGGGAAAGACTCAGCTCACCCATTCAGAAGCTTATTCAGAAGATGGTGGCAGCCGATCCTGTTCACCGTCCTGGAAGTCTGAAAAAGGTTTCTGAAGCCTTTGATGGACTGTTCACGGAAGAATCTCAAACCCAGTCCAAAGAGAACACACCTGTTCAGCACACCGAAAGCTTCGTAAGGAAAAAAACCGGTAAAAAAGCAGATTCCTCTAACAGGAAACTATGGTATATAGGAGTTCCCATCGTTATTGTCCTGGCCTACCTCATGTTCAGGTTTTCAGGTCTCCCCGGCGATAACCCCGTGTCGGAACCGGTTGTTTTACCGGATACCGCATCTTTTGTGGACACCTTCGATGCACCATCTCCCTGGGTGGAAGATACACTGACAGCAGTACAGCCGCCTGCAGAACAGAACGACCTTCAGCTTGTGGACACTGCAAGGGTTTGGGTAACGAACTGCACAGGATCTCCTGATGCAGAGAGCAGATACAGGGCAGACCCTCTAGGTGATTTCTCATACGTGTATATGCTTACAGGCACATCAAGGAGGAGAACCTCTCTGATTACCGTCAGAAGGGAAGATTCCACGGAACAGTATTCACGGTCTGAACTCTGGCAGACTGCACTGCAGATCGCAGGGACCGACACCGCCTTCACTGTAAAACCCGTGGACCTCACCATAATGCTTGGAACTGATCTCCGTTACGCAGGGGTGAATGCGCATTTCCTGCCTCTTCCCGACGGGGTTCCTTCTGATACCCTCTATGTGGATGTGGTGAATCACGGTATTCAATACTCCCTGGAAGGGCTTGGCGCAGCCACATACGTCGGACGCATACTGGATGGCAGGTCATGTACCATTGGAGAAACCGTTTATCTCATCTCGGTAACGGACATACGTGATGCTGACACGTTCAATGAAGAGATCGGCATTCCCGAGTCCCTTGAAGAAACCATCTTCCTGTATCACCCTGGAAACACTGCAGCAGAAACCCTTGAGGAACTTGTAAGACAGTACATCCAGGCTCTGCCCCTCCAGGGAGGTTTCCCTGTGGAGACTGTCCCCGTACCCGATCTGCATGTCCTACTGGGAGAGAACTGCCGCATTTGACAAATCAGCATTAAAAAGCTATATTTGCCAACCATTTCCAGCAGGGAGACCCAGTGAAATATCGAATCAGTGACAAAGTTGTTCATCCATATCATGGTGCCGGAGTTATATCCGATATCTGCATGAAAGACATATCCGGAGAGATGGTGGAGTGCGTCGTAATCTCCCTCTCTGGAGGTCGAGCCGGAATTCTTCTGCCAGCCGATTCAGTTGAGGAATCAGGTCTTCGCCGGGTATCTTCAAACGGAGACATCGACGAGGCCATGGCGGTTCTTTCACAGCAAGGTGAAGAGCTTCCCAAGGATTGGCGCAGACGAATAGACGTTCTCAAAGAGAGGGTCAATTCCGGGGATCCTGTGATAATAGCTACTGCAATTAGAGATGTTCTGGGTCGTTCCTCCTTCTCCAAGATGAACCCTTCGGAGAAGAGAGTCCTCAACGAGGCAATTACTGTTTTTGCCGGTGAACTCTCCCTTGTAAGGGGAGTAAAACTGGAATCCGCCAGAAGACAGATCAGCAAGATGGTAATGGGCAAGGGAAAGACCAAGAGCAAGAAGATCTGATGTCCTCCGGTCACACAACCTTCAGAACTGTCACCGATACAGGACTCGAAGGAGTTCTGCTGGTATCCGTAGCCCTTGGCGGAGCTTCAGTTCAGAATTCCGAAACCGCTGAAATGACCAGACTTATAGAGAGCGCAGACGGAGCCGTTGCCGGAAACATTACCCAGAACAGAGACAGACCGGATGCAGGTTTTTTCGTTGGCAGGGGAAAGGCTGAAGAGATAGCCGCCCAGGCTAAGTCCCTTGACGTGAGTACCATCGTGGTAAACCACAATCTCAGTCCCGGTCAGGTGAACAGACTGGAGGAAATCACTTCCTGCAAGGTTATTGACCGAACTGAGCTGATCCTTGCCATTTTTGCCATTCAGGCAAGAACCCCCCAGGCCAAGCTTAGAATTGAACTGGCTCAGCTGGAATACATGCTGCCAAGGCTTTCCGGAATGTGGCATCACCTTGACAGACTGGGTGCGGGAATAGGTACAAGAGGACCGGGAGAGACCCAGCTCGAGGTGGACAGAAGAAGGGCTAGAACAAGGATATCTTCCCTGGAAGCCAAACTGGAAGCCATCGAGTCTGCAGCCAGGGTCAGGGGAAGAAGGCGAAGCGGAATGTTCTCCGTAGCCCTGGCCGGATATACAAACGCAGGGAAGAGCACTCTTTTGAACAGGCTCTGTGATGCCGGTGTGCGTTCTGAAGACAGATTGTTCGCCACTCTGGATGCAACTTCCAGACGTCTTCAGCTTCCAGGGGGAGAAATCGTTCTGCTCAACGACACCGTGGGATTCATTAATGCGCTGCCCAAAATGCTTTTATCAAGTTTCCGCACCACCCTTGATGCGGTAACCGATGCTGATCTTGTTCTTCTCGTTGCCGATGCCTCAGATCCAGAGAGGGTTTCCCAGGTCTCAACGGTTGTTTCCACTCTGGAAGAGATCGGTGCAGGTGAAATCCCCAGAATTCTTGTATGGAACAAATGCGACCTTGAGAATTCAACGGTTCAGGATGGAATAAGAATTTCTGCTCTGAATGGAGATGGGATCCAGAATCTTCTGGAAGAAGTACAGAAGAGACGCAGGAAAGCACTGGACTGGTGTCTTCTCAAGATGGATATTTGCACAGGTGTCACTGAGTACTGGATAAGAAAAAACAGCGTTATTGACAGTTTCCAGAGAAATGCCCGGGGAGGCGTGGAGGTTCATTGCGGGTTCTACCTCGGCTTGAACCATGCAGAAAGCCATCTTCGATCAATGGGAGTTGTGTTCCATATGAAGGAGAGCGATGCCATCAATTGAAAACGCGCTGGAAAGAATATCCAGCAGGATCCAGACCCTGTCAGATCTTCAGTCAAGGGGTATCGTTCAGGGTAAGCTGTTCAGAAAACAGATATATTCGCTGCTTACCTCCAGGGATGCCAGGCAGGTTTTTCAAGAGCTGATCGAACCAGACAGAAAAGCAATAAAAATTCTTAACAGACTGGAAGATCCTTCCGCCTGGAGAGAAATTTCCATGAAGAGCCGTGAACACCGCGAGGAGTCATTTTACCGGATCATTGAAGAGATCATGTCAGACGATGACACCGGCAGAGAGAAACTAACAAGAATGCTTCAGCTGTGTTGTCTTCCATTCTTCTCCGCTTTCCTGCCGTTCAGCGGCAGTGACAGGGAGCCTCCAAAGGAAACCAGACCCAGTCGTGTCAGCGTTCTGGATTAATGGCTAAAAAACAGAGAGGCCCGGTGATTGCGGTTCTTGGAGCCCTTTTCATCGTTCTTTCGATGTGGTTTCTCGGCAAGTCTTTTTTCGCGGGGGTTGAGCAGGCCGGCGGCATTTCGAACCTGTTGGTTTTTGACGTACCCTTCTTTGCCGCTTCTTCGGCGCTTCTTGCTGTTCACCTGGTTCTTGCAGGCCTCACATGGGACCTTGTCACCAGAACGGCGGGGGCCCATCTCGGTTTCAGAAAAGCCTTTGCAATTCATTTCCTGTCCCAGGTGGGGAAGTATGTACCGGGGAAAGTCTGGGCCGCCATGGGGAAGTACAGTCTGAGCAGAAACGCCGGACTGACCCCGATTCAGATCGGTCAGGGACTTATCCTTGAAACGGTTTTCATAGTTCTCGGGTGCCTGATAACCGTGATCCCGTTAATGCCCATGGCAGCGGCTGAAGCTGGAATGGGAGCAGCTTCGGGAACCGTTCTTGCTGTTGGTCTTGCTGCGGTTCTTTTGGTTTCCGTGCATCCGTTCTTCTTTAATAAGCTTGCGGCGGCCGCTGGAAAAGTTATGAAGACCAGCGTAGTTGTCAGGCAGTGCAAATTTACAGAGATGTTAAGGCTTCTGCCTGTATACCTGGGTTTGTTTCTCTTTCTTGGCGGTGCATTCTGGCTGCTCAGTCTTGCCTTCGGGCTTAAATTGCCCATCTTTCCTGGTGTTTTAATATATCCTGCTGCCATGGGGATAGGATATCTTGCCATATTCGCTCCCGGAGGCCTTGGAGCAAGGGAACTTACAACGGTGTGGCTTATTCATCTGGTCGTGCCCGAATGTGAACCGGGACTCGCTGAGATGGTATCCCTGGTGGCAAGGCTATGGATCACCGCAGGAGAGGTTCTGGCTTTCGGAGTGGCTTTTCCCATGTATGGTGTGACGCCGAGGCAATTGAAGGGCTACTTTTCAGGCGAAGCTCTATCTGACGGAGATACCATCCAGGGAAACGAAGGGCAGCAGATCTGAACCGGTTCTGTACTGTTTGCCCCCCATTGTGATTATACGGGAAAGAGCATCGTAGACATTTCCCGCTATCACACAGCCATCGTAAAATCCGCAGATTTCTCCCCTTCTGAAAAGGTATACCCTTCCGCAGTCGAAGGTGAAGTGGCCGGAGGATCTGTCCCCTCCTCCAGCTGACAGTATGTCAGTTACCAGAAGTCCGGAACCTGTCTCTTCAAGGGTGTAATCTGAAGCGTCCGGGCAAGTGTCAGCCACCAGGTTAGTGCATACCGGTCTTGAATGCTCTCCCAGGTTTCTTCCGCTGCTTCCGGTGGTTTTGCCGTTGCAGAGATAAGCCGAGTGAAGGTCATGAAGGAATTCCCTGAAAATTCCATTCTCGAAAAGAAGCTTGTCTCTGGAGGGTATCCCCTCGCTGTCGAAGGGTGCAGAAGCGGCTCCATTGCTTAAGTCCGGCATATCCCGAAGAGTGAACTTTTCGCTGAGAACCTGTCTGTTTTCCATTCCAATGAGTGGAGAGCCACCCATGGCCAGGAGTCTTCCGCTTACTCCGGTCTTTATTCCCTGCAGCAGAAGGGAAAAAGCAGAGGGAGACAGAATCACCCTCTTCCTGCCCACTGCTTCACCTGGTTCAAGTCCTCTGTGTACCATGGGAAGGGTTAGCATTTCCACAAGATCACTCACCGAGGGCAGAGAGCAGGAACTGTCGATGGTGCTGCCTGACTGGAGAAGACCTCTGTCAGATGGAACTGTAACGGAAAGCATGGTGGAGGCTCTGGACTTGCTGTACTTTCCCCTGAGCCCCATAGAGTTAAGAATGTGGAAAGTGTCGATTCCCCAGGAAACCCTTGCAGAGAGAGAAGCCCCCGGAACAAGCTTTTGGACACCTGCAAGTATATCACACAGGTACTGGCAAACCCCATCATGGTTCGTTGCTGAAAGACTGTCAGGCATACCGGTTACGGATTCAGGTGACTCAGTCGGGAAGGAAAAACCGGCATCCGGTCCATATCTGCAGCTGCCTATACCTCTCTCCACCAATTCAAAGGGGCGCACCGGCCCCCATTGGCCTGCGACCCCCAGCTTTCCGTTCCTTATCATTCTCAGGCCCCAACCGGATCTGCTGCCCGTGGAGCAAACCGTGTTTACCGGGCTGAATTCAACGGAACGATACTCTCTTTCAATGCCGGAGACCTCTGCCTGGGACGAAACTTCCCCGCAGGCAGAAAGAATTTCTGAACCGGTGGTAACTCCCCCTGTCATCAACTCACCTGGATTTCACTGATAAGTACATGTGGACCGCCGTAACTAACCGGAATAGGAGAACTGCCCCTTCTGGAGCAGCCTCTCAGGACCCCTGTTATTGTGAGTTCGTTACCTGTTTCCTCCACTGAAGAAAGAATATCGGTAACCCTTCCGGCTATTACAACCGGAGCAACAGGTTTTTGAAGAACTCCGTTCCTCACCGTCCAGACTTCCTGTACCGCAATGCTGAACCGATCCATATCCGTTGCTCCCCCCATGAAACCCTTAAGGAACAGCCCGTTCCCGAGATGGTTAAGCATGTCTTCGAAGGACGTTTGTCCGGGTTCCATATATGTACAGGTCATACGGGCTTCCGGGGATCTTCCCGGATCAGTTACCCTTGCATTTCCCGTTGGAGAAGTTCCGTTCCGTGCTGCAGTTTCCGCTGTGTGCAGCCAGCTTTCCATTTTTCCGTTCCTTACAAGAACGGTTTTTCTTCCCGGATTGCCTTCATAATCCCACTTCATGGAACCTGGCAGGGAAAACAGTTCGGTATCGTCAACGATGTTCACGCAGCTGGAACCGATTTCAGATCCCCTGCGCATAAGATGAGCAAGTGCAGGATTAGATTCGAGAAAGTCAGCTTCGGCAAGATGTCCAAAGGCTTCGTGAACGAGTATACCAGTTAGCTCAGGGTCCAGAATGACTCTGCTCGGTCCGGGTGCAATTACGCTTGCAGTATCCCTTACAAGAAGATCTCTGCCTGTTTCGTCTATGAGTTTTTCAAGTCCCCTGAAGGGTTCAAAGCTACCCCTGACGGATATTTCCTTAAGGGCGGTTCTTCCCCCGGGAAGAACCGCCTCAAGTCGCATGGAACCAAGGTTTTCTATCTCCCTTACACTGGTGCCCGTTGAATTCACGGTCACCCTGTCTCCCGAAAGCTGCTCATAGGAGACCCTGGCTGATCCGGTCTTTGCTGAAGCTCCCATGAGTTCACAGTAGTGCCTGCAGAGAAAAGTTTTTTCCCTAAGGGGTATATCAACCAGGGAGATTTCCCCTTCTGTATCGTAGAATGTATCTGTGTGTTCCCCTGCAAGCATGGGGAATGGAACCGGGGGCGATGTGCTGTGGATTGCCTGAGCTGCTGCTTTGTCCAGGGCCTCCTGCATTCTGTCCATCTCCTGGAATTCACAGATTCCCCAGCGGTTGGATACAAATGCCCTTGCAGTTACGGAAAGTCTTCCCACTGGGCCTGTGTTTTCACTCATTATACCCGACTGGGTAACAGATGACCGTTCCTGTTTAAGTATGGTTATCTCCGCAAAGTCCGCTTCTGAGCCTGCGACTGCCTTTTCAGCAAGTTCCCTGTACCTCTGCAAGCTACTCTCCCGGATTCCCGGTTGCGGATTCGAATGAGATATCCTCGAGAATTAATCTTGCTGAGTCGGCCCATGCTCCATTGGGTTCCAGAAAGAGATATCTTCCGGCGCTGTCGCCTGCTCTCAGCTTGTCGTTTTGATCCAGATACACCAGGCACAGAAGACGGTGGGCATCTGCTTCACCTGATAAAGCCGCAGGCAGAAGCACCTCTCTTGCCCTGATAAGATCTCCCGTGGAAAAGAACAGTTCACCAAGACGAATTCTTGCCAGAGAGGCAAATTCGGGGTTTTCGCTTATTACAGCTCCGTATCCGGAAGCAGCATCTTCGGTTCTTCCCAGTGCCGCCCTGGCATCGGCTGCTGCAAGTCTGCACCTGCCGTCCAGGGGAGCCAGCGCAAGGGCCATGTCCGCATACATAACTGCATCCTGAAGCCTTCCGGGAAATCCCAGGAGCATCTCTGAAAGTTCCAGGGCCGGGCGATGGTCGAAGGGTTTCAGGTGCATGTATTCGAGAAAGTTTTCCTCGGCGGTGTCCCATGAACCAAGGATGACGGACGCCCTTCCTATCCCAAGAAAAGCCTCGCTGGCCGTATTGCTTATCTCCAGTGCCCTGTTGAATTCAATGAGAGCTCTGTCTGAAAGACCCTGGTCAAGGTATGCCATTCCGGTTTCCACATGCAGAGCCGCGGTTAGCGAATCAACATTCATGCTGCCTGCAAGACAGAAAAAAAGCAGGGAGAAAACAGCCACAATAACCCCTTCTGTGTGCAGACAATCCTACAATACACGCGGTACCGGAGGCAAGGGATGAAGAACGCCCCTGCCTATTATATTCTCAACCCAGTGGGAAGAAATTCATATTCAATTATTTGGAGGTGTTTCATGGCTGAAAGATTCGACCTTGCAGTTCTCGGTGGCGGACCTGCCGGTTATGTCCCCGCGATCAGAGCAGCTCAGCTGGGGAAAAGGGTGGTTCTCATCGAAAAAGACCAGTTAGGCGGAACCTGTCTCAACCGGGGATGCATACCAACGAAAACCCTGGTCGCCTCGGCATCACTTTACAGACATGGCCTTGCTGCGAAAAAGTTCGGTCTTCAGGGGAAGCTGGAGGTTGACTACCCTGCTGTCTCGAAAAGGAAAGACATGGTGGTAACAAGGCTGAGAAAGGGTATCGAAGCCCATTTCAGCCATCTTGGCATAGAGATAGTCCGGGGCAGAGGGACCCTGGAATCCGCGGATCTGATAGATGTTGAAGGCAGGGGAATAAAAGCCGGGAACATACTTCTGGCACCGGGATCAGCTCCGCTGATACCCGGCTTCATGGCCAGGGAGGGCATTCTAACGAGCAGGGACCTACTGGAAATGGATCAGCTTCCGGAAAGCCTTATCATCATCGGAGGCGGCGTAATAGGCTGCGAATTCGCTTCAATCATGGCCTCCTTCGGCGTGAAGGTAACAATTGTGGAGATGCTCCCCAAAATTCTGCCCGGTACCGATGCGGACGTTGCGGCGGTTGTTGAGAAATCACTGAAAAAGTCCAGGGTGAAGATACACACAGGTCAGCCGGCTGCTTCAGTGGACATAACTCCTGAACAGGGAATTGTAACACTGCAGGATGGTACAGTTCTTCAGGCCGCGAAGGTGCTGGCATCCATAGGAAGAAGATCTAAAACAGAAAACTGCGGTTTTGAAAATGCCGGGCTGAAAATCGACGACAGGGGCAACATCGTTTGCGGTGATTACGGGGAAACTAACCTTCCGGGAGTTTACGCCGCGGGTGACGCAACAGGGAGGTGGCAGCTGGCCCATGCAGGCAGTGCCCAGGGGATCGCCGCAGTTCACCGGATGTTCGGGGCCGCGGACAGGAAAGTGAACCCGGACGCTATGAGCGGCTGCATATTCACATTCCCGGAGATAGCCATGGTGGGCCCCGGAGAAGATGAGTGGAGAAACAGGGGAACAGCCGTAAAAGTAAGTTCAGCAAGGTATATTGCAAACGGCAAGGCAATAGGCATGAACGAAACAGAAGGTTTCATCAAGCTTATTGCTGAAGACAAGACTGACCGGATAATCGGTGTTCAGATAGCAGGTGCCGACGCCTCCAGCCTTGTAGGATGGGCTGTAATGGCGGTAAACGCCGGCATAAAGGCCACTGAAGCTTCTACCTTTGTTCACCCCCATCCCACGCTTTCAGAGATATTCATGGAGGCATCAGAGGGCTTCGATATCGGGTCACTGCATGGATAGAATAACTGAAGCCTTTCAGGAACTTATCCAGGCAGTTCGGAAACTCAGGTCTCCAGGTGGGTGCAGCTGGGACCGCAGCCAAACACTTAAGAGTCTAAGACCGTTCATGCTGGAGGAAGCTTACGAGGTTGCCGATGCGGTGGATTCAGGGAACATGCAAGAGCTCAAAAAAGAGCTGGGCGACCTTCTTCTTCACATCATTATGTCATCGGAGATATGCAGCGAAGAGGGTTGTTTCGATCTTGCAGATGTTGCAGGAAGGATCACAGAAAAGCTCAAACACCGCCATCCCCATGTGTTCGGTGACAAATCCGATCTTTCTCCCGAGGAGGTAGAGAAGCAGTGGGAGTCCATAAAAGCCGAAGAGAAGAAGAAGGCTAAGAAGCAGTTCTTCGACTCCATTCCGGGATCAATGCCTGCTCTGCAGAAAGCCTGGCGCATCCAGCAGAGGGCATCGGAAGTGGGCTATCCCTGGCCTGGTCCGGAAGAAACTGCAGAAGCTGTAATGAACATTCTGAGAGCTGGAAATCTCGATGAAGAGAGTTCCGGCAGACTTCTCTTCCTGCTAGTAAGCTTCATGCGGCAAAACGGAACTGAGCCTGAAAGGGCTCTAAGAAGGGCCTGTACTGATTTCATAGACCGGTTCAACAGGTTGGAGGAACTTCTTCACGCCCGTGGTTGTTCATTGCATGACGCGGAAGGAAGCATACTTGATGATTGTATCAGTATTGCTTTCGGACCATATACGGATTATCCTAGGCACTGATTTGTATCACTTGACTTTGCAGTTTCTTTCGGATAAATAAATAGTATAGTACTAGGAAATACCCGCATCCTCATTTGAAAGGAGAGGAATGAAGCAGTTGTTAATTCTTCTTGCGGCAGTCTCCATGGCCGTGGCAGGAACGATCAGTCCTGATCTGCAGACGCTCCTGGCAGCCTCCTCGGACACAGACCTTATTCCAGTTTTCATTCTGGCCCAGGGCCAGGTCGACGAAAACTGGGTAAACGGTGCAACCGACGGAATGACAAGAGCACAGAGACAGGAATTCGCCGTTCAGGCAATGAAGGAGATGGCTGAAGTTGCTCAGAGCGGCATCATCCATGAACTGGGCAGCCTGAACGCCGAAGACGTCAGGTCACTGTGGCTTTCCAACGGGGTTTACTGTGAAGCCACCCCCGCAGCAATCAGACTTATGTCCATCAGGTCCGATGTTTCCTACATCGAAAGGGCTTCCGACGATAATGGAGGACTTATCGAGCCTGTGGAAGTAAGACCCCTGAACGCAGAAGAGCGCGGTAAAGGTCTAGCCTGGGGCGTTGCCAAGATCAACGCCGACGATGCATGGGCCGCCGGGTACGAGGGCCAGGGCGTTATCGTAGCCGTTATTGACACCGGTGTCGACTATACCCATCCGGACCTTGGTACTAACATGTGGCACGATACACCTGGTGGTTACCACTACGGTTACGACTTTTACGACAACGACTACGATCCAATGGACACCTACGGTCACGGCACCCACTGCGCCGGTTCAGTCGCCGGCGACGGTGCATCTGGAACCGAGACAGGCGTTGCCCCCCAGGCAACCATTATGGCCATCAGGATCAACTATTATGGTGGTGGAGAGCCCACCTGGATCGAAGGAATGGAATTCGCCATCGCTCACGGAGCATCCGTCATGTCCATGTCCCTTGGTTCCGGCCAGGGTAACGTGTCCCTGAGAACCGCAAACGAGAACGCTCTTACAGCGGGTGTTTATCACAGTGTGGCTGCGGCCAACAGCGGTCCCGGAGCTGGAACAGTCCTTTCACCAGGCGACGGACCTCCACCCTGGTTCCATCCCAATCAGACCTACCATGGTGGAAACAGTGCGGTGGTTACCGTTGGAGCCACCGACAGCAATGACAACATCGCCAGCTTCTCCAGCCGCGGCCCTGTTACCTGCTGGTCGGATTATTCCGATTCCAGCCCCCTGATAGATCCCGACATAAGCGGTCCCGGTGTGGATGTTATCAGTACACAGTGGGGTGGAGGTTACACCTCAATGAGCGGTACTTCCATGGCCACGCCGCATCTTGCAGGTGTTGCCGCCCTGATTCTCAGCGCCAATCCCAACCTCACCGTTGCAGAGATGGATCAGATCATCGAGGAAACAAGCCTCGATCTCGGTTCATCAGGCAAGGACAACACCTACGGTGCCGGTCGAGTTGATGCTTACCAGGCAGTGCTTCAGGCACTTTCAATGGTTGGAACAGAGGAAGAGGGAAGTGCTGCTGTTAACCCATCGGTTATCGGTATAAGCTCCATCAGCCCCAACCCTGTTTCCGTCTATGCGTCGTTCAGCATAAACGCAGCTGCCGCAGGCAACGCTGATATCGCTGTATTCGACGTGTCAGGCCGCAGAACGGCCAACATCGGAACCGAGCTCAGCGCCGGACCCAATGCCTTCAACTGGCAGATCCCCGGCAGCATGGGCAGCGGAATCTACTTCGTAAGGGCCACCATGAACGGCCAGACAGTCTCTTCGAGAATGACTGTAGTCAGGTAGATACCTGTTCAGTTATGCAGGAGGGCGTCCTTTCGGGCGCCCTCTTTTTTGCTTCTGGTTAAACACCCTCCGAGAAAGGAACCGAATTCAGCCGGGTGTGTTCATGTTCCTGGAGTAAAAAGCATTGGCAACCAAGAAGGCTTGCACAATATTAGAAAATGGTTTTCTAAGGCTTTCTGTTGTTTCGTGAAACGAATTCTCAATCAGAAGGGATTGTCGTGCAGAAATTCTTTTTTTGTGTGATTTTGCTGACAGGTGTACTGTCAGCGGGTACCGTTACAGATCTTCTTCAGGCTGAAATGGCAGGTTCCTCACCGGATCAGCTTATTCATGTTCTTATCAAACCAGCAGGCAGTGCAGACATTGACTACATCAATTCTGTGGCTGCATCCATGAATTCAAGCCAGAGAAGAGAATTCGCCGTTTCTGTAATGAAGCAGTTTGCAGAAACATCACAGCAGCCTGTTATCGACGCCCTTAACGGGTTTTCAGAGGGTTCGGTTGAAGATCTGAGAACCAACTGGATAGTAAGTGTAATTGGCTGCGCAGCCACTCCTGAGGTGATACGTGAAATTGCTTCAAGGGAAGATGTTGAGTTCGTTGCCCTAAAAACATTCCCCAACATTCTAGTAGAACCGGTGGAAGTAAGAGAACCCGAAAGGGAAGAACTTGTACTTGCAAACGCATGGGGTGTGGACAAGATCAATGCACCGGACGTGTGGGCTCTGGGCTACGAGGGTCAGGGCGTTGTAGTGAGTATTGTCGATACAGGTGTCAACTACAACCACATAGATATTCACAACCAGATGTGGCACGACACTGCTGCCGGACTCCATTACGGATGGGATTTCGCAGACAATGACGGCGACCCTATGGACACGAACGGTCATGGTACCCACTGCGCCGGTTCCGTTGGCAGTAATGGCAACGCCGGTACCGTTTGCGGTGTGGCTCCCCAGGCAACTCTCATGGCTGTACGTGTGGGAACCACCTTCGGTGACGAACAGGACGTGTGGGACGGCTTCGAGTTCAGTTTGGACAATGGAGCCCAGGTGATCTCAACCTCCCTTGGCTGGCCCCAGAGTCAGAACCCCGTTCGACAGACCTGGAGAGAGGCTGAAGAAAACGTTCTTGCAGCGGGAGTCATACACTCGATAGCCGCGGGAAACGAAGGCGGTAACCCTGGAACCTGGGGTGATATCCGTACACCCGGCGACTGCCCTCCTCCATGGATCCACCCTGACCAGATCACCCCCGGCGGTCTTTCGGCGACGGTTACCGTAGGCGCTACGGACAGCGGAGATAACCTGGCATCATTCTCCAGCCTCGGTTACTCCACATGGAAATATGACGCCCCGTGGAATGATTATCCCGATACCTCTCCTGACATCGGTCTGATCGATCCCGACATTTCCGGTCCAGGTGTGGATATCCTCAGCTGCAGTTACTCTAACCCCGCGGGTTATGCCACCATGAGCGGAACCTCCATGGCCACACCTCATCTTGCAGGCTGCATGGCTCTGCTTCTTTGCGCCAACCCTGATCTTTCAGTAGCTCAGATGGATTCTATTCTCGAAGTTACATCAGTAGACCTCGGGGCAGCAGGCAAGGATAACTACTATGGAGCAGGCAGGGTGGATATCTATGAGGCAGTGCAGGCTGCACTGGAGTTAACGGAAGTGGAAGAGAACACAAGCCTTGCGGTTGAGGGATTTGGAGCGGTACTTTCAGCTGTTTCACCGAATCCCGTTCTCTCACAGGCATCGTTCTCCCTCTACATCCCGGTGCAG
>CAZRCS010000007.1:0-32042 GCA_964598645.1 uncultured bacterium
CATCAGTCAAAGTATCACTGGCAGTATATGGCCGCCGGCTTCGGGGTATGCGGGTATGCCTCCTACAGCGGAGGGTTCTGGGATCAGCCTGAATACATAACGGGAGTTTCCGTGGAACCGAAAATATACAGTTCACGGATTATCTACTTTGCAGGAAGCGATACACTTTCTGAAGACTGGATTCCAGAGCTTCATGACGATGTATGGATGTCTTACTGCTCAAGGATCAACCCCGATGGAACAGTCTCATTTTTCAGGAATGACACACTGAGGTATGTAACGGAGGAGACACTTGATCTGATCAGTTTGTACGAACAGGCTTTCGCTTTAAAAGGGCAGTCATTCGGCCATGTACAGGTAATGGACGATGTTTGTGTTTCTCCTGAGTCATACCATGAAGACTGGGAAACCGGGTTGAATTTCGTTTTCTGGAAGCCATGGGGAGATCCACTTCCGGAGATAGTACCTTGTGCAGGATGGCATGGTTCTGCGGGGTTGAACTGCTCAGGTGACGGAAGCTGGCTCAGCGGTGTTTCATCATACCAGGTTTTTAACCTGGAAATGATTCCCGCCGTTGACTTCAGAGTACGCACCGTTTCCGACTCGCCGGGAGATATTCTGGAAATCGGATGGTCCTCCTCGAATGCAGCGGAGTATCAGGGAACCGGGGAACAGCCGGATATGCTTACTTCAATCTCAATAGACCCTTCGGCTGATGAGGTTACATTCATGGTTCAGGGAGAGGCCCATACAGTTCCCTGGGGCTTCAATGAAAGCTGGGTAAACTGTACAATCAGAATAAACACAGGCGGCAGCGTAAGCTTCTTCACGGCTGACACCCTGAGATGGACCAGTAACGCTTCCTTTTCGCCGGGGGCTTATGACTCCCAGAGCCTTACACTCCAGGGAACCAGCTTCGAAGGCAATCAGATGGTGGATGAAATAATTGTCTATCCCTCGTTCTATCTCCCGGGAGGTTTCCTGCTTCCACTGAATGCGATCTTTTTTCTTGACGAATACAGAGGGTGGGCTGTGGGTGACAACGGAGCCATCGTCGCAACTGATAACGGAGGAGCTTCCTGGGAGCAGCAGCCAACCGGACTTCCTAACAACCTCAATGACATCCACTTCGAGAATGAAGACAGAGGATGGATATGCTGCGACAGCGGTTTCGTGCTCTCTTCCTTCAACGGAACCGACTGGATCCCATCATGGAGCGGATTCACCGAAGACCTTAACGGCATAAGCCTTGCGACTATCAGCTCCGGATGGACTGTTGGTAACGGTTCGCTTATCCTGCGAACGGAAAACAGCGGGTTCAACTGGTACCAGCAGGTATGCCCCTTTTCAGGTGATCTGACAGGAGTTGAAGCCGTAACCCCGACCCTGGGCTACATAACAGGCACCGGCGGACATGTGATAAGAACCCTGAACGGAACGACATGGACCGAGACTCAAACGGGAGTAACCGTTGACCTGAACGGAGTTTCCTTCGTGGATGCCCTTACAGGATGGGCGGTGGGGAATGAAGGAACCATCCTTAAGACCATAAACGGCGGTGACAGCTGGATTCTTCAGGAATCAACGGTTACGGGTGATCTCTACGGGGTAAGTTTTTATGATGAGGATCACGGCTGGATCGTAGGAGAAGAGGGCATAATCCTCTATTCGGAAAACTCAGGCGAAACATGGGTGCTCCAACCCGGGGGAAGGGACGTGTTCTCTGATGTATTGGCGGTTCAAGCGTGTCTCGAGAACGCAGCATGGGGAGTCAGCAGCTGTGGTCTTCTGGGCCTTACGGGATCAACCCTGGGAACAGGAGGTGGCAGCCACGGCGAGACCGGTGATGTTTTCTCCCTGATGCGTAATCCATGCATTGCCGGCGATAACCTGTGCTTCAGGGTTAACCTTGCCCTGCCGGGAACGGGCCAGCTGAGAATAATCGACCTTGCCGGAAGAACGGTAGCCTGCCATGACCTACCTGACATTCCCCGGGGGATATCCGCATGGAACAGCCCTTTAAGCTCAGGAATGGCTGCGGGGATCTATTTCTGCGTGTTCTCCACAGAGAGCATTAATGCCGTTCATTCCTTCGCGGTACTGTCTCCCGGAGATGTACAATGAAAACGATGATTCTGCTGTGCGTTCTTTCATCCGCGGCTTTGTCGGGAGCCAGCACCATACTGGTGGAGGACTGGGAGAACGGGTTTATCGACGAAACGGTATGGAGGCACTTCGGAGACCCCCAGGCGGTTCTGTACAGCGGAGAGGGCCGCAACGGATCCTGGGGTTTCGACTGTAATGGAAACAGCATGTACGGCAGCGGTGTTTGCACACAGACCGACTACGATCTTTCCCTGCTGCCCCGGGTAACCTACTGGGCCAACGGAAGCGACACCTTTGACTCATGGCAGAACATATATGTCTGCTGGTCGGAATTCCCCAGCAGGTATTACGGTGGGCCCGGTGCTCAACCGGAAAGGCTCCTTACCCTGGCAGTTACTCCAGGCTTTTCAATCCATTCCATCAAGTACTGGGAGCAGCTGTCTCAACCGGGAGTTTCCGTAAGTGAGCCCTGGCTGCATTCGCTGTACTGCGGAGTATGGATGCCCTACGAAATCAGAATCAATCCCTGGGGAACCATTAGTTTTTTCAGGAATGATACTCTCAGGTGGGAATCGAAGAATTCCATTTATCCCGAGCAGTGGAATGAGCAATGCCTTGTGCTGGAAGGAGAGTCCTGGAATCATCATCAGCTGATAGATGACATCCTGCTTACTTTCCCCGCTCTCAATGAAGACTGGGAGCAGGGTCTATCCCCCCTCGACTGGTGCAGCTGGGGAGGTCTCCAGCCCCGGATTGTTCCTGGTGGGGGATTATTGGATTCACAGGGGCTGGTTCCAGGAGAGGAAGACCTTAACGGTCTGGCGTCATGGCAGGTATTCGATCTGTCCTCAAGACCCCTTGTATGGTTCAGCATGAAGGGCAGTTCGTCACAGCCAGGGTACCTCAGGGCGGGGTGGTCGGAAACAGACGGGACCTTTTACGGCGGCTCTCCTCCCGGCTGTATCATTTATGTGTCTGCTGATCCGTCATCCGGATTGATCGAATATTTCCTTGATGGTGAAATTTCTACCGAGGCATGGATCCCTTCCATGAATGACGCCTGGCAGCAGTTCACCATTCGGATAAATTCCGACAGCACGGTTTCCTTCTTCAGGAACGATACTCTGAGATACACCACATCACAGTGCCTTGAATTGTCTTCTTTTTCCGCACAGGCCATGGATGTGCGTGGTCTGTCATCGGAAGGACTGCCCGTTCTTGATGAGCTGCTGGTTTACCCTTCCATACCGGTTCCTGCAGGCTATCTTACACCCCTTAACGGCGTGTGCAGCTGGGACGGGTGCAACGGCTGGGCCGTGGGGGATGGGGGAAGGCTTTTTCAAACCCGAAATTTCGGAGAGACCTGGGATCTGGTACAACTGGAAACCCAGCTGGACCTGAATCGGGTAGAATTTGTCTCTGCTGAGCACGGCTGGGCAGCCGGGAGCTCGGGGTCTCTCCTTATTACCCTGGACGGGGAGAACTGGTTCGTCAAAGATACCGGATTTCCCGGTGCTCTTTCCGATGTTTCCTTTGCTGATGATCTCACAGGCTGGGTTTCCGGAGAGAACGGGCTTCTCCTGAAAACGGAAAACGCCGGTTTCAACTGGTCTGCGCAGTCTCATCCTGTGACCGGTGATGTTAACGGAGTTTCTTCGGTGAATCACTCTCTGGTTTTCATTGCGGGAGAATCAGGACAGGTGGCACGTACGGACGACGGTGAAAACTGGAGTATCCTGCCCCATGTCACATCAGCTGATCTTTACTCAATAGACTTCTTCGGATCTCAGAGAGGTTTCGCCGTAGGTGCTGGAGGAACTGTGATAGCAACCTTTGACGGAGGAAACACCTGGGAGGTTCAGGATTCACCTGTTTCCTCGTCCCTTCTCGACGTGAGTTTTTTCGACGGGGATCACGGATTTGCCGTTGGAGAATGCGGAGCCGCCCTTTACACCGCTGATGGGGGAATTCACTGGGAAGTACTGGAAACACCCGGTTACGGTGACTGTTTCTTCACTGGAGTAGCCGCCTTTGCCGAAACAGCTGCCTGGGCGGTCTGCGACAGGGGCACAGTGCTTCTGGGAGATTTCTACAGCGGTTCAGAATCGGGAGGTACAGCCCCGCCATCTTCCATGCTTCGCCTGTGTCAAAACCCCGTAGGGCAGGGGAGCGGAATTCCCCTGGAAGTGTTTCTGCCCCTGGGAGCCAAGGCCTCCGTTTACCTGTATGACCTTTCCGGAAGGCTGGTAGCTGCAAGTGACCGGGATCACTGGGAAGCAGGACTCAATAGTCTTATCCTTCCCCTTGTCGGGTTTGCTGGTAACCCGTTACCTCCAGGTGTATACTTTCTCCAATGTGTTTCAGGTTCCTATTCCGAAAGCCGGTCACTGGTGATACTGAACCGATGATTCCGGGGGGTGTTTTTTGCCGGGCAGGATTTTTCTCAGCCATTCTTCGCTTGATTCCAGCACCGCGGAGAAAATTCTTTCTTTTCTGGAAGACCATGGCTATCTCTGCTGGATGGCCCCGAGGGATATAACTCCAGGAGATGACTGGCCGGCTGCAATTACAGAAGCCATAGATTCCTGCTCTTCTTTCATTCTTCTGGTATCATCAAACTCAGTCGGCTCACAGCAGGTAAGAATCGAGCTGGAAAGGGCTGTTACAAAGGGTAAAACCGTAATTCCTATCATGCTTCACGAGACCGCTCTATCCGGCTGGATGAGTTATTTCATTTCTTCTAAACACTGGTACTTTCTCGATCATGATGAGTTCCAGGACTCCCTTTCCGGTCTTTTTCCGGCCCTTGACGAATCCGGAGAGGCTCTCTTCTCAAGGGATATCACCCTTCTTGACTCATTCATTGCAGATGAGGTGGAATCACTGTCGGGACATCTGAGAGTTCTTGAAGACAGAAAAGCAACCATTCCGGTTCCAGGCAGAATGAGACCGGTAACGGTTCTTTACGCACGGATACTGAAAATACGCAATTGCAGTGGAGAAGAGGCTGAATCCCTCACGAGAAACACCTGCGCCGGTATTTTCGGCAAGGTGGTTAACGCATACGGAGGCGTGGTAGAGATCTTAGAAAGAGGAGGTATTGCCGGTTTATTCGGGATCAGGGAACCAAGGGACGATGACGCCAGAAGAGCGGTGAGTTGTGCAATAAGAATAGAGAAGGCAGTAAAATCCCTTAACGAAACCAAAGATCTCCGAGGGCTTTATGTGGAACTGGGAATTGGTGTTGCCTCTGGAATGGCAAGAACCGGTAGCCGCTCTGAAGAGTTCGTTCTGTTTTCCGAAGGACCATTTCAGAGAGCCAGAGATCTTTCCCGGAACTCATCAGTGGTCGTTTCTGAGGAAACCAGGAACCTCTGTGCCTCGTATTTCCACTGGATTCGGAGTACTGAGGGCTGGAAGACAGCGAGTAGTTTCCCCTCCTGCACAGGCAGATCATCCGTTCCGGTATTCTGCGGGAGGGAGAAGGAAACTGCCCGGTTGTCAGGATTTCTTTTTGCACGGACTCCTGATAGGGGAGCTGTGGTTGCTGAGGTTTCAGGAGAGTCCGGGATAGGAAAAACAAGTTTTGCCCGGCGATTGTCGGAACGACTTTGCGAACAGAGGCAGGTCACAACTTTCAGAGGAAGATGCCATTCATTCTCTGAAACCCCATTGTACATGTGGCGAACCCTTCTTGGAGACATTCTGGGTGTTTCCCCTGAAAACCCTCCTTCCCGGGGAGTTCTTGAGAATTCCCTCCAGGATGATCTGTCTGAAGAAAATCTTATTCTCCTTAAAAGGGTTTTCGGGCTTAAAGCTTCCAAGAAAGTTGTTTCCCACGAAGATCCTCCGCTGGAAACCGCTCTGATGATTGCAGCTATGCTTGAGCGAGCAGCTGGTGATTCCGCTATTCTCATGCTGCTGGATGACATTCAGTGGATTGACAGGGAAAGCAGACGGGTTCTTGAGAAGCTTCTTTCAATCATGGAGTGGAAGATCTGCCCCAGGGTGGTGCTCTTGCGCAGGACCACTTCCGGCAGGGAACCTCCGGAACCTCTGTACCGGGATTCTTTCAGAATGATGCTTTCCGGTCTTGAGAGGGATGCATGTGAAAACCTTGTTCTGGAAATTTTGAAGGCCGGCACCGATGACAGAGCGCCTGTGGTTTATCAGGGGACACTGGAGCTGATAACAGAAAAAACCAGGGGCAATCCTCTGGCTGTGAGAAGTCTTCTGGACAATGCGCTGATTTGCGGAACCATTGGCAATGATACCGGCAAATGGAGATTTACCGGTGAACTTGGAAACATTCCCCTTGGTGATATCCCATCCATACTGTTCAACCAGCTGAGCAGTTTACCTCCCCAGACCGAAAAAGTGATTCAATCCGCTGCCATTGTTGGTTCAGAGTTCTCTCTGGATATTGTTACCAGTCTATGCGAGAAAACCGGGGGCAGTCCCTACGGCATTCAGGGGGAGCTGGAAAAACTCTGCAAAGCATGTCTGATTCATGGGACCGGTCATGGACATTACAGATTCACCAGCGAGGTGGTAAGGGAGGTGGTTGTTTCAACCATTCTTCCTGTTAACCGGGGCATGCTTCACAGACTTGCTGCGGAGTTCATGGAGGACGCCATTCTTCTGGGGGCAAGTGTGGATACAGCTCTGATGTTCTCCCACTATTTCGCTGCTGGAGATGCGCTGCGAGCCTTTTTCCACGGCAGGAATGCTCTTCAGGATATGCTTGATAACTGTCAGTACGAGTCTGCTGTGGTCACAGCCTCAAGGGTCTTTCAGGTAACGGAGTGGCCGGATTTCATCTGCGATCCCGGGGAAAGGGCTGACTTTCTGCTGCATTACGCAGAAGCCTGCAGGGAATCAGGTGAATGGAAAAAGGCATATGAAATCTACGGAAGGGCATGGGCATTTGCTGAAAAGAATCAGCTGGAGCGCCAGGAGCTTCAATCGAGAACCTGCAGGGCTCAGCAGCTTGTAAGTATGGGAGAGAACCATGAAGCAGCTGAAGAGTGCAGCATCCTGTTTCATGATGAAAGGCTTTCATCATTCCCGGTCATTCTACAGAGGGTTAACAGGAACATGGGCGTTGCCCTCTGGAGAATGGGAAAGAACCAGGAGGCGGAGGAGTACTTCAGGAGAAATCTTGCAATTGCATCATCGGGGAATGACCCCCTGGCATATGCTGTTTCCCTCGGCAACATAGCCATGGTATGTGCCTCCCGGGGAGAAATGGATAAAGCTCTGGAGCTTACCGGGGAAAAACTGGCAATTGTCCGGGATCTGGGGAATCTTAAGGAAGAAGCCATAGCAGAGAGCAACCTGGGGGCCATAAGTGCCATGAAGGGTGATTTCCTGAGGGCTGCCGCTCATTTCAGAAGGCAGCTTGAAATAGATGAAGCAACCGGAAGAAGGCAGGGAATTCTTGCCGCCCTCTCCAACCTGGCGAACCTTGCGGGAAAGGAACCGGGGACAGGTGATCAGCTTGACCTGTACAGGCAGGCTGAGACCCTTGCGAGGAAGATGGGTGACCGCAGCACACTTACCCATGTGTTGGGAAACATGGCTTCTGTCCTGTTTTCCAGGCAGATGGTCACTGAAGCTGTTTCCGTTGGGAGAGAAGCACTGAAACTCGCTGAAGCAACAGGAGACCCGGTTCTGTTGGAAAAAAACCGCGCAAATCTGAAAAAGTTTCAAGAAAAATAAGTATATCTTTTGCCGAGATAATCATATATTGTAAGGTAAAAAGTTATATGTAAATTTATAGTCTTATGAAATAGGCTATAAATATTTAGAGTAATACTTGCTCTCTTCCCTCGCGTTCTTTCTATTCATTGAAGAGGGAGGTATCAAATGTTTTGCATTACCGTTATCACAATGCTGTTTGTGAGTTCCGACACTGTCATGGTTCCTGAGTTCATTCACGTTCAGGGAGGGGAATTTCTTATGGGCTGCCGCTGCGGGAACGGGCAGCCATGGGAATACCCTCTTCATTCTGTTGATCTCGATGGATTCGAGATTATGACCGAGGAAGTATCCCAGGACCTCTGGACGGAAGTAATGGGCTGGAACCCTTCCAGTTTTCAGGGAAGCGACCTTCCCGTGGAAAGCGTAAGCTGGAACATGTGCATGGATTTTATCGAAGCATTGAATGAACTTGACCATCGGTACATCTACATGCTGCCCACTGAAGCCCAGTGGGAGTATGCCTGCAGATCCGGTACTGAAACTGGGTTTCACTGGGGTAACTGCTGCAGCGATTCAGCCCTGGAATGTTTCTGTGTCTGTGCCTGTACTTCAGGAGGCGGTACTATTCCCGTGGATGCCGGTGAAAGCAATCATTACGGTTTGAGGCACATGTCAGGAAACGTAATGGAGTGGTGTGCCGATCAGTGGTATCCTTCATATGAGGGGGCTCCGTCAGACGGCACATGCCGTATTGTTGGGGAAGGAGCCCAAAGGGTTGCCCGTGGAGGTTGCTGGGTGATGGATCCTGGAACATGCAGATCGTCAAGCAGGGTGCATCTTAATGAGGATTTCGCTTATCCAACAGTTGGCTTCAGGCTTGTACGGGTGCCGGTGGACCGCCAGGATCTCATGGCAGAGAGCAGATGAAAACAAGCTCTCCTGCACCCACTGGCTCACCGGTGTAACCGCCCAGAACCGAGTTTACCCTGAAACCTGCACGGTGAAGCAGATGCTCCGCCTCCCACCTGAAGGTGTAGCGCATTATGAACTCCTGGACATGACGGAAAACGGTGTTATCTGGGTTTTCCCCTGAGAATATCATCTCGCAGTGCACTATCTGGTTCACCGTATCCACTGAGGGGTTTCTGTAGCTTACGCTCACCGTGGTGCCGTCTTCCATGGGAAAGGGAGGTTCTTCACCGAACTCCTGTACCCTTTCGAAGTCGGTGAGTATTTCCAGGTCAGGGTCGAAGATATCCAGAACGAACTTTCCGCGAGGTTTCAGATGTTCTCTGATGCAGCCAAGGGCTGCCAGCTGTTCTTCAACGGTGGCAAGGTGCTGGAAGGGGCGGAAGGGGATCGTTATGAGATCAAATTTCTCCATCAGATGAAAGTCCGCCATGTTACCCTGAACCAGCCTTACCCTTTGTCTTACTTCCTCAGGCTCCCTTTGGAGAAGTTCCCTGCAGTGGTCGAGCATGTCTTCTGACAGGTCCAGTCCTGTTATATCCGCACCGGCTCTGGCGCAGGGTATCAGGGTTCTTCCCGTGCCGCATCCCACCTCCAGCACTTTTCCACCGGCGGACCTTGCAAGTTCCGTGTAGAACCTTACATCACCTCTGCCTGTTACCTGAAGGTGACGGTGGTAAAGCTTTGCAAAACCTTTGTAGAAATCTTCCAGGATCAGTTCCTTTCTTCCTTCAGCATGGAATAAACAAGCTGGTGGTGCAGGTGCCCGTTGAAGAAAACGCTTTGTCTGAGTATTCCCTCAAGGGTGAACCCAAGCTTCTTTACCAGTTTCAATGCTCCGGCATTATCAGGATGAACCCTTGCCTCTATCCTGTTCAGTCCCATTGTTTCAAAACCGAATTCCATTATGGCTTTCATGGCTTCTGACATGTATCCCATACCCTGATAGGTTCTTAGAAGGGTGAAGCCGATTTCCGCCTTGAAGTCCAGGAAACTGAAGTCCTCGAATCCTGCTGTTCCCAGGAAATCGCCGGTTTCACGGCTTTCCAGGGACCAGATAAGGCTGCAACCCTCATCGTACCCTTCCATGTAGTCTTCAACAATTCCCGTGATGCTGAGAGGGTCATCCAGTGGTGTTCCCATGTACCTCATTGTATCCGGATGACTGAAGCAGCTGTAAATACCGCTGGAGTCATTCATAGAGACCCGCCTGAGAGTAAGTCTCTTCGTTCTCAGTACCGGAAATTCCCCGGGCCACAGGGTTTCCATGTCATTCTCCTTTAGTTTGCCGGGTAGTGACTGCAACAGGTGAGGAATATATAATTTAACTGAAAGTCGGTGGTGAAATTGTATAGTTTTCCCTTAGGTGTCCATACTGATGTTAGGATTGAGAACCGGAAACAATGCAGGCTTTTCTGGCAGGAGGGGAAGCTGGTCCAGAGTTTCGACAGGGATGATGAAAGTGCTTTCATAAGGATCTACGACGGCAGAAGATGGTACTTCTCCTCGGTTTTCGATACCGGTGACATACAGAAGGAAATTGACAGATTGTCTTCGATGGCAGTTTCCACCAATCTCAGGGGAAATCCTGTGGTGGAAGCATTTTCTGCCAACCGGGGCAGTTTCGGCGCTGAACCGATCCTTCCTTCTACGGTGAGGGAAAAGCGCAGTGCAGTGGAATCTGTTCTTTTTCCGTCTTTCTCACTGGATACGGGTGTGTACTGGTCTCTTTGTTACGAAGACCGGCACATAAAAAGGCGTTTTATCTCTTCTAAGGGAGCCGATCTGACCGTTGATTCCGGCGGTGCCGGATACCGGTACAGATTCACTTTTACCCAGGGAGGCAACACTCTATCCTCTGACAGGATGAACTTTTCCAGTGACTTCCAGACCCTTCTTTCAGATAGTTCCGGTCTTAAAGAATTCATTGAAAAACGAATGGACTTCAACAGGTCCGCGGTACCTCTGGAAAGGGGTTTTTACACCGTAATCCTCTCTCCTGTCTGTTCGGGGCTCTTTGCCCACGAGAGTTTCGGTCATTTGAGTGAGGCAGACATGATGACCGGTCAGGGTGCTCTCATAAGGAAGTGGTCCATTGGATCCAGGGTGGCATCTTCCATTCTGTCCATATTCGACGACGGCTCCGCTCCCGGGGTGGGCTGCATAACCGCAGACGATGAGGGAACGCTTTGCACCAGAACCTGGCTGATCAAGAACGGAATTCTGTCTGGAAGGCTGCACAGTGTTGAGACCGCTTCACACTTTGGAGAGAAACCAACCGGAAATGCCAGGGCTCTGGACTGCAGTCACGAACCCATAGTGAGAATGACTAACACCTGCATAGCCCCAGGTAACACACCGGTTAAGGACCTTTTCAGCCAGGTGGATAACGGTATTTATGTGGAAAGCATCAGAGGAGGCTCCGGTCTCAGCAGGTTTACCATGTCTCCTGTTCTCGCCTGGCGGATAAAAAACGGAAAGATCACCGAACCTTTGCGCGTATCGGTTCTTACAGGCAATGTGAAGGAAACTCTGAGGGAGGTTGACGGGGTTTCCGAAGGGTGCAGAATGTTCGGCAGCGTGGACGGAGGATGCGGTAAGTTCGGCCAGGTGGGTCTTCGGGTTGGTTTCGGAGGTCCTCATGTCAGGGTCAGGAAGCTGGAGGTGATCTGATGGCTCCGTTCATCCGTGAGGACTTCATCCAGGAACGTAGCGTGATCACCGTCGGCGTTCAGTCCAGCCGGGTCAGGTCGATCAAAAGGGCTAAAGAAAGGCAGTTAGGCGTCAGGGCCTATAATGGGAAAGCAGTATCCATTGCCGGCGGGCTTGGTTTCCCCGATGAGGACAAACTTTGGAAAAAGGCCACACAGGGGCTTGTTAACGGCATTCCGTACCCTCTTCTTCCCCAGACGGATCACGTGGAGGAACAGACCACTCCCGGTGAGGTGCCGGGGGACAGAGAACTGCTTGAAGAGGCGGAGATAATTCTGTCACATTTCCGCCACAGGTTTCCACAGCTTGTCCTCAACGGTTCAGTTTCTGCTGTGGAATACAGCTCCGCCATAAGGAATGAAACAGGACTGGACCTGGGATTCTCCTCTCCGGTGTTCAACTGCGGTTTTTCCTTCCGGCACAGGGATTCCATGGATTCCATGGACGGATACACCGGCAGCTATGGTGTTGCCTACTCCAGGGAGAAGGTACTGAAGGATCTGGAGTTCATCTGCGAACCGTTTTTCAGGGAGGAGTACAGGGGGTCATCCTGCAGAATGCCTGTGGTCTTCGCCATGGGAGTGGAAAGCAGTCTTCTTTCAGAACTTGTAAAAAACCTTTACTGCAGTGGAATTCACAGGGGTTCTTCTTTGTTTTCCGGTTTGATGAACCGGCAGGTTCTCAACCGGGAACTTACCATTTCTCAGTTTTCCGATAACTTGAACACCGGGCTTAAGTTTTTCGATAAGGAGGGTACGGTAAATCCCAACCACTCACTCGAACTCATCAGAAGCGGCGTTCCTCTGAGGACCGTTACCGACAGACTCACCGCACTGGAATACGACTGCGAGAACTCCGGGAGCGCATTCAAAGGCAGCTATGATACGATCCCGTCTGTGGGGATCCCTTTTGTGAGGATTTCCGATTCGGGAAAGACCCTCAGAGATGTTCTTCAGGGCAGGGAGGCTCTTCTTCTGGTTTTGCCCGGCGGCGGCGGAGTTTCTGACAACGGCAGGTTTTCTGCAACCATCCAGCTTGGTTACATGATGAAAGACGGCGAAATCACTTCCCGGATAACAGGGGGAAGCATTTCAGGATCCCTAATGGAGATGTTCGGCCATGACTACATGGGCTGTTCCACCGATTCCATGATGGCTATGACCCACTCGCCGGGTGTGGTCTGTATGATGAATGTGAACCCGGGGGCGGTTACAGGTTCTGGGGTTTCCTGATCCCGACTATTAGAGAACTCCACTCCCTTGCATACCAGGAACCATTTTCCCGGTTTTCCACGGTTACAGGTCTGGGTGAATCAGCGCCGGAGCAGGCTACGAAGAACTTGATCGAACCATCTTCAGATGACCCGCTGTAGGGGTTTGTGGTCATATGGATAACCAATTCCTCCGGTATCATGTAGTTGTTCTCAGGAGTTGTGCCCTGGAAATATGAGCCCATTAGCCAGGGGGATGCAGAAAGCTGGTTTTCAGCAAGACGCAGTGTGCTTTCAGGTGTTTCAGGGTTCAGCAGCATCATTGCTTTCCTGCCCTCTTCGGGGTTTCCTGCCATGATGTTAAGCGCGGCAATACAACCTGCCACGGCTCCCCGGGCGGATTGCCTGTATTCCAGCAGTTCAGATGAGAAATCGTCGATGTTTGCCGGCAGTCTTTTCATTTTGTAGTTCAATTGAGCTTCTCCTTTGTATTCTTTGCAACTCTTTCCAGAACTTTCATGAGCTTTTTTGCTGATATCTCCGGTGAATGTAGATTGCGGACTCTGTCAATCCCCCTTTTGCCCATTGCTTCAGCCTTATCCGGTGACTCAAGGATCTTCTTTATCATTTCCTCAAGTGATTCCGGTGAACCGGGATCAGCAAGGAAACCGCAGGTTCCATGAACGATCAGTTCAGGAATTCCGGAAAGTGAAGTGGACACCGAGGGCACACCCATACCCATTGCTTCCATGAGAGCCACAGGGATTCCATCCTTGTCGCCGTTTCCGGCTTCTATGCAGGGAAGAACGAAGAACCCTGCGCATGCAACCGCCTCGAGGGTTTCACTTGAGGATAGTGCCCCTGTGAATTCCACCGGGAGATCCCGGACTTTTTCCCTGTAGTTCGCAAGGATGATTCCATCCGGATCAGAGCCGATGACCCTGAAACGCAAATCCGGAAATCCCTTTTTCATCATATCCGCAGCCTTTATGAGTACGTCCACGCCCTTTTTTTCCACAAGCCCGCTTGCGGTGCAGACCCCGATCTGTTTTTCATGGACGGTCTTTCTTACCGGAAGGCTGTCTGTATCTATACCAAGTTTTGCAACGGTTACTTCGCCCTGGTACAGATCATTGTCCCTGAGATACCTCCGGTTGTATTCAGAAATGGTAAGAACCTCTGCGGCGTCTCTGAGAACCCTTTTCAGACGTTCCACCCTTCCAGGTGCAAAAATATCAGTTGCGTGTGTGGTTACGGTGTAGGGTACCCCGATAAAGCGGGATATTATTCTTGCAACATGAGCCTGATCACCGGCGAAGTGGGTATGGATCACATCGGGTTTCCAGCCCTGCGGCAGCTTCTTTAGAGTTTCAGAAGCAGCCAGGAAGTACCTGAACTCCCCATGAAAAAGCGAGCTGATTAGAGATCTCAGGTGTTTCAGAGAGCGGGAAAGCGGTGGACACAGCTTGAAGGGGGAACAGAGAAAGAGGTGAAAGGGCATTACCCTGAGGGTGGCTACACCGCCTCTGCCCGGGTCCTCGGTTATGCTCTGCCAGAAGTCGGAAGTGCTGCTGCCGCTGTTCTCAGATGGAAGGAGAACGGTCATATCGACGCCTTCTTCAGAAAGCGCTTCGATCTCTCTCTTTACGTAGGTGGGCAGGAAACCAAGCACATAGAGTATTTTCACGGGGCGGCCATCTCTGTCAGGAAGTCAGAAAGCCTTTTCATTACATTCACTGCGGAGAACCTATCCTCGATGGCCTTGTAATCCGTGGGCAGGTTCAGAGAAGAGGTTTTCCACTGGTATTCAAGATTTTCCAGCTTCAGAGCAATCTCGTCTGCTCTGGGTTCAACGGTGTATCCCCGTCCATATTTCCTTATTCTTTCCGCCATATCCCCCTCGGGTACTATTCCCAGAACTGTTCTTCCTGAAACAAGATACTCTGCTGTTTTCGAGGAATTCTTCAACTCGCTTCCCCTTCTGCCGTTGAGGTATGTGATCAGAAGATCGCAGCTCTTCTGGAATGCAGGCACGTTATCCCAGCTTAGCCTGCCATGGTGGATGATCTTCCCGGAGAGGGGTTCCCGTTCAAAACGGGCTCTGGAGAATCCGTCCATATCACCGGCCATTTTGAATCTTAGCCTGGAGTCAGGGTTCCTTCCGTAGAACATTTCCAGGCCCTGGATCAGTTCAGAGGGAGAATGGTCTGCGAAGAAGTTTCCAGTCCAGCCGGCCGTGAGAAACTCACCCTTCTCCTTTGGAGGGGACGGGGGGCCCATCCTGTCAGGGTCGTATGCATTCTCCGCAACGTGAGTAGGGGGACAATTGTCCTCATACCTGTTCATGAAGTAACCTGCGGAACCTTCGGTGGTCGCTATAAGGGCCCTTGCCCGTTTTACCACAAGATTTTCCTGCAGACCCTCTATGAATCTGTTGATCCTGCTTGGCCATGACACATAGCTGTCGGCAAGCCATAGATCACCGAAGAAGGGTATGTGGGGGAGATGATGGTTCCTGCAAACGCTCATTGCGATAAGGTGAAGGGAGTGATGGGGTCCGAATGATATGATGCAGTGGGGTTTTTCCTTCTGAATAAGTTCCTCCAGAACAGGTGTCACAGCGGGTTTCCAGGTTATTACCCTGTCGGGAACCAGAATGTAGTTGTGAACCGGAAAGCTGAGGATGCGTTTCAGAAACGAAGGGGGTTTCCTTCCCGATGGACTACCTGTTCCTGAGCCTTTCCCGTGGGGAACCCTGAACACCCTGGTGCTCTTGGGGATATGGGGAGTTAGAGTTTTGTCTATTGCCATCCCAATGGGGTTCTCTACTGTTACAGGAATAATCTCCCAGTCATACCCGGGCATGTATTTGCAGAGATTGAGAACCACAGGTGTTCCCCCGGTAGAAAGAGGAGGAAATGTATAGGTAAGAAGAAGTGCCCTTTTCATCTCATAATCTCCCTGTACAGTTCGATCAGCCTTTTTTGCTGAGGCTCCCAGTTCAGTTGATCCATTGCGGCTTTTCTGCCTGCCTCGGACATCCGTTTTCTCTCTGCGGGATTCTCCTCGAGATATTTCACCGCTGAGAATATCTCCTCGGGTGATTCAGGGTCAACTGTAATTCCGCAGCCTGTTTCCTCAATCACCCTGGTCAGCTCCGGAAAGCCGCTGGCAATCACAGGCACACCGGCCATCATGTACTCATAAAGTTTGTTGGGAAGGGAGTAGTAGTGGTTCAAGCAGGTGTTCCTGAAGAGAATGAACCCCATGTCTGCGTCTATGGTCATCTCTGGAAGGCTTTCTGAAGGCACAGGGGGCAGGAACACCATGCTGTTTGAAAGACCTGCCTTCTTCGCCATTTCCTGAAGGGTTCCATTCCAGGTGTCCATTCCTATGATAACGAACTTCACCCCTGTGGATCTGGCCAGGGAAGCTGCTTCGATAAGCTCCTCCAGTCCTCTTTCCGGGCAGAGAACCCCCTGATAGAGGGCAATCACCGTGTGCTCATCAACCCCTGCAAGCCTGCGCAGGGTTCCTTTGATCGGGAGATCCCTGATTTTTTCAGGTGCGTTTTCCACGATCTCCAGTTTCTTGATTTCCGGGTACATCCTGTGCATTTCCCGGCCCCTGAGGGGTGTTACGGCGATTACTGCATCTGCTTCTGAGATGTATTTTCTCTCTATTCTTCTGAGGCGGATTCTGTTCAGGGGATTTGTGGCGATGAGGAAGCGGGAGGATTCAAGCCAGAGCTCATGGCTGTCGTAGACCAGCTTTGCCCTGTTCCTTGCTGCGGCTATTCCGCAGATCTGAAGTGTATCCAGATCGTTGGCATGGTAAACATCGGCATTTGCCCTTACTGCCTCTCTCCGGAGCTTCATCTCCCAGGGGATGTCCCTCTGAAGGTCTGCTATGAACCTTCGCAGGCGGTTCTGTCTCACCCGCCTGATGATTCCTGACTTGAAGGATGGATCAGTGCTGACCGAGGCTTCTGCAATCTTCTCTCTGAGTTGTTGTTTCTTCTTTGAATAGACCGGCGGACGGAGGATCCTTACTCCTTCACGGGTCTCTTCCTCCGGGGCTCCGCTCTCCGGCATGGCGATCACCGTTACCCGCCAGCCATCCCCTGCGAGAGCCTTCACTTCCTTCTTCACCCTGGCGTCATTCGAGAGGCGGTTTTTTACCACCATGCAGACATGTTTACCTGACAAATCGAGTACACTCCTTGTGTCTTGTTCTGCTGGAACATAACCCCTGGGGCCCCTGTTGTGGAGTACCGGTGACCGGTGAGTATGACTTTAATCCGCCATCTGGCCATGGTTTGCAGTACGTTTGAATGGCTGGATATTCCATCTTGATCGAATTGACAGCTACCAGTTTGTTTGAGTCAGGTGGTTGGGTTCTTTTTTGAAAGCCGCGCCAGCATCTCTCTTGCATCCACCAGTTCAGGAAAGTCCCAGTCTGCCTGTTTCCAGGCTTCCATTGCCTTCGAGTATCGGCTGACGGCTTTCTCCCTGAAACCCTGCCCGTGGTAGATCCTTCCCAGGCGGTAATGGTACAATGGATGAATGAGACGACGGTCGTTGCTTTCGGGCCGGAATGTGCTGATCTTCTCGTATTCCGTGGCAGCCTTCTCAAGGTCTTCCTTCATTAGATAGGCTCTTGCAAGGGTATCTTTTAGACAAGGCAGATTGTAGACAAGCATGCCTCCTGTATCACTCATGTACGGTATTCGCAACGAAGGAGCCTTCGAACTCACCGTGATGGCTTTCTCCAGAGAGCCTTCAGCAAGGTTTATCTCGCTGTGAAGCATTTCAGCGTAGCCGGGAAGCAGGGGCGCTATCTCCTGGAGTCTGGATTTTGCGGAGTCGATCAGTCCCTCCCTCAGGTCCACCAGAGCCAGGGCGAAGACATAGGTCGCTGTGAGGGACTCCACCTGTTCCGGTGAACCAAGGGAATAGCTGGTGGCTGAAGGAATGTACTCAGTGGGATTTTTCATGACCGACTGTATGCACCGCTGGAAACAGTTCCGGCTCAGATCAAGTTCCTCACGCTGGAAATGAATCCAGCCCCTGAGTCTATCCGCTTCAGTTTTCCAGTACCCACTGTTCTCCTCTTCAGCCAGCTCGTACATCATGTCAGCTTCCGCAAGGGCCTGATTCAGTCTGCCCTGCAGGCAGAGATAGAACCCCTTCCATCGCAGTCCGTCGGTTCTGGTACCGAAGGAGGGTGCCATTTCCATGTATCTCTCTATCCAGTCCATGGACTCAGAATAGCATTCCTTCAAAGCGTAGATGTAGGCTATCTCCCAGTAGGCATAGTAGAAATCCGGTTTGATCTCAAGTGCCTCCCGGTATTTCATCAGAGCATCGTCCAGCCTTCCCATTCTGAAAAACAGTTCACCCATTGAGTCCACGGGATTGGCGTCACCAGGTGAAATTGAGATGTACTTCCTGAAGTACTCGGATGCCTGATCGAAATCCCCCACATCGGTATACATGTAGGCCAGCTCGTTCATGGCCCATCCGTAGGTTGGATCAAGCTCCAGGACTTTGTTGTACTCCTCCACTGCCTTATAGAATCGTTCCCTGCCCCTGTAGTGAGACGCAAGGTTCTGATGTACCCTCTTCTCCTCGGGATAGTCCCTGGCCAGCTGCCTCAGTATACGGAACCTCTTCTCCACATCTCCATCCAGGGCCCGGGCGCATTCCGCTTCTATATACAGCCTCTCCTTGTTCGTGGCCCTTCTGGAGAGGGCCCTGGCCTTCTGGAAGGCGTCATCCCGCGATTGAGTGTCACGGAGTCTGTCAAATACCCGTGCAAGGTACAGAAAAGCAACGGCAAAGGAAGGATCGAACCGGACAGCTTCCAGCAGATGCCTTCGGGAATCATCGTTGTAAAGCTTCTCGAAACACTCCCTCCCCTTCAGAAACGAGTTGTAGGCTTCCATGGAGGAAGTTGTCACCTCGGCAATGGGACGGCCACTTGATTCAACGACATCGTCTATGCCCAGATCAAGGCAGATATTGCTGCTCAAATCGTCTATCTGCCGTTCCAGGATACTGTCGACTCCCAGTCCCTTGGAGGTGGAGCAGGATATCATCTTCTTTGTCTGAACGTCCAGTACCTTAGCGTCGGTGGCGAACATGTCACCAACTTTCGTGAAGCTGCCTACAACGATCGTATCGAGACCATCAAGTCGGCACAGCTCAAAGCCCAGTTCCTTGTCTATTATCTCTACATTCTCCTCCCCCAGGAATTTCAGAAGATCCTGCATCCTCTCCCAGGTGACCACATTGAAGTGCTCGGACTGCTCCAGACTTGTTATAAGGAGATTGGGAATGGCCTTCCTGAGATAATCGTAAGTCTGATCTCCGGTCTGGTTTTCGAAGCTGATAACGGCAATGCGCTGTTGGGCCGTATCTGATGTCTCAATTTTCCTATCAAGGCTGTTCAGGTCGGCAAGCATCTCATCAACGCTCTGATATCTCTGTTCCGGATCCTTCATCAGTGCCCTTGAGACAATTCGCCCCAGAACCGCCAATGTGCCGGTCTGAAGAATCGTAACCGGCTCCGGTTCCTCGTTCAGGATTGAGTAGACGACTGCCTGTTCGTACTCTCCCCTGAATGGAAGTTCCCCCGTTAGCATCTCATAGATTATCACTCCCAGTGACCAGATGTCAGTGCGGTGATCAACTGCACCACCCACGGTCTGCTCCGGGGACATGTATGCGGTGGTGCCCAGGATCGATTGCTTTCCCTCGGCATGTTCCGCATCTGCCACCAGGGCAAGACCGAAATCCATTATCCTGGCCTGTCCCCTGGTGGTCACCATGATGTTCGCCGGGTTCACGTCGCGATGCACTATTCCATTCTCATGGGCTTCCTGTAAACCGCTGGCTATCTGAGCTGCTATATCCAGAGCCTTGATCAGCTCCAGAGAGCCAGATTCCATCAGCTTCCTCAGGGTTTGTCCCTCGATGAATGCCATGGCTATGAAAGTTCTTCCCTCGGTCTCATTGACCTCGTAGATGGTGTTGATGTTCGGATGGTCCAGGATCGAGGCCGCCTGAGCCTCACGGGTGAAGCGTTTTTCAGTTTCTGCATCCCGTGCAAGGTTTTCAGGCAGGAACTTCAGGGCAACTGTACGCTTCAATCTTGTGTCATGGGCCTTATAGACCACACCCATTCCGCCCTCTCCCAGTTTCTCCAGAATCTTGTAATGCGAGATTGTTTTCCCTATCACGTAGTATTCTCCCTAAAGGAACCGAGCATTACTGCAGGGTTCAGGAATACTGCGGGAAATAGAATTTTCATTCCCGACTCTTCCTTTTGATCACCAGCAGCGTCATGTCATCCATCTGTGCTGCATCACCGCTGTGCAGCTGAACAGCTCCGAAGATGTCATTCACCAGATCATTGGCTTCATCCTCCCGGTTGTTCCTTATGCACTGGATCAGTCTCTGTTCACCGAATTCCTCATCATTCACATTCACGGCATCTGTGATACCATCCGAATAGACAACAAGCAGATCACCCTGATGGAACATCAGAGTTCTCTCCTCGAACCTGGTTGATTCCAGTATTCCAAGAACGACACCTGTGGAGGAAAGCTCAGAGTACTGCGTCTCGTCTGTGAAGTGGTATGGATACTGATGCCCCGCATTGGCGTAGCGAAGCTCATGGGTTCTGGTATCGAGAACGGCGTAGAAGAACGTGGCAAACTTCTCTGCGGCCGTGCTGCAGAACAGGAGTCTGTTCAGCCGGTCCAGCGAATCGTCGATTGCCTCGTTGTGCATAGCCTGCATGCGTACTGCCGCCTGGAGGTTCGCCATCAGCAGTGATGCCGGCATACCTTTCCCGGATACGTCCCCGAGGCAGAAGGCGATATGATATTCATCGATCACGATGAAATCATAGTAATCGCCACCAACTTCCTTAGCGGGAATGGCTCTGCCGGCGATGTCATATCCCTGAATTCTTGGAGTTACAGTTGGCAGCAGCTGTGTCTGGATCTCGCAGGCAAGGCGGAGTTCGTTCTGCATTCGGAGCAGCGCCTGCTCCTCTTCAAGCAGGCGTGCGTTCTCTATGGCCTGGGCAGACTGAGTAGCAATGATTGACAGCAGTCTCTGATCGTCCTGACTGAATCCTTCATCAGCATTCTTGTTGAACGTACTCAGCAGACCTATCATCCTGCCCTTGGAAAGAAGGGGAACACTTAGAAGAGACCTGACAGGGAATTCGTCGTCGACAACGCCATGGAACCGGTCATCAGTGAAGAAGTCATTGATCAGCAGTGGTTTATTGTTCTTCAGCATCCAGCCCGTCAGCTGCGCATCCAATCGGTATGGAAGCTGCCCCGCGGAAGGGGTCACTCTGCGAACCATGGTCTCGAATGGCTTCTTGTCCCTCTGCTCGTCCAGGAGCATAACCGCTGCCTGCTCGACCTCCAGATGAGACAGACACTGCTGGACTATGAGGTCAAGGATGCGATCAATAGAAAGCGTCGAACCAACAGCAGTTGCGATCTCGTTCAGCGAGGACAGCTCCTCCACTGCTCTCCGCAGCCGCTGGTTTTCGTTTCTGAGACGAAGCACCTCATCGCTGAAATCAGTCTTCTTCATTGCGCACCGCAGTGAATCAAGAAGACAGCATCAGTCAATCGACGAGAATCCATCACCAGCCCTTCGATCATCATCATTCAGTAGATCCCGATACCCCTGGCAAGGGTCGGATCACCTGTCCTGATAGATGATACCCTGGATCGATCTCCTTAACTGACTATACGACTTCACAGATAACCGGTCAAATGTCCTTCGGGAGAGGAAACCTTAGCTGCCCTTTTCCTTAACTTCTGTTTGGCAGGGCAGCGGACCGGTGAACGGAGAATATGACTTTAATCCGTCACTTGGCTATACTTTGCAGTCCGTGCACCGGTGACATCAGAAGAGGGCAGCATTGAAAATAACATTCGTCATGCTGGGTCTGAGAGACCACAGCACAGGAGGATACGCTTTTAATTTCAGGATGGCCGAAGCCCTTGAGAAGGCTGGTCATACCATGTCCATCATCCATTTCAATACACTTCCCGCCAGACTGCAGGGCTCCAGGATAGGGGGTTCACTGCACGTTCTTAAAGAAGTACTGAAGGAGCGTCCAGACCTGCTTATTGTCAGCAAGAGCTACAGCTTCATGGGACCTTTGCGGCTGCTCCTTCCCCTCCTCGGCATCCCTGTTCTCTACATGGTTCATCACCTTGAATGGCATGATCGGGAAGATGATGTCTCCGGTTTGAGGAGAGCCCTTGTCCGGTGGTTCGTAACCGGGGGGGACATGGTCTGGGTGAACAGCGGCTGTACCGCATCGGATGTGGCGTCCCTCGGTATTCCCAGCGAGAGAATTTCTGTGATCCCCCCGGGATACCAGGCTTTTTCAGTGCCGCCCTACCATGAAAGGGAGCTTCCGGTAAAAATCATCACCGTTGGAACCCTCTGCCCCAGGAAGGACCAGTTGACACTTATCAAGAGCTGTGCAGGGCTTGGTGAACTGGATTTCCAGCTGCACATTCTTGGAGATGAAAGCACTGATCCTGAGTATTCCAGAAGAGTCCGGCGGCTGGTGGATTCTGCCGATCTGAGCTCTAGGGTTTTCTTTCACGGTCATCTCCCTCTGAATGATCTTCAGAAATTTTACGGAGAATGTCACATTCTGGCAAATCTATCCCGATGGGAGGGTTACGGGATGGCGGTAGTCGATGCTCTCCAGTCCGGTTTACCGGTGGTAGCAGCCGATGCAGGGGCAGTACCGGAGCTCATAGAACACGGGGTTCAGGGGTACCTGATCCCACCGGGGGACGTGGCGGCCTGCACTGAATACCTTCGGGATCTGATCTCGTCAGGAACTTTGCGGCTTGAACTATCTATCAATGCCGGGAAAAGGGCTGCTGAGCTTTTTACATGGGAGAAAACTGAAAAGGAGTTTACAAGGCTTGCGGAAAGCCTGTGTCCAAATAAGGAGAAAAGCTTTGGCTGACATGAAGAAACTACTGGTTGCCAAGTTCGGGGGCACCAGTCTTGAAACTCCGGATAACAGACTGCTTGCGGTTGAGCACTGCAGAAAGCTTCTGGAAGAAACAGAAAAGCTGGTGGTGGTGGTTTCAGCCATGGGGCGGGTTGGTGATCCCTATGCAACGGACACGCTGCTGGACCTTCTTCCAGGATGTGCCGGCACCAGGGAGAAGGACAGGCTTATGGCCTGCGGCGAAGTAATCAGTGCAGTGGTGATGGCCTCTGCACTCCGGCAGGGGGGATTGAGTTCCGAAGCCCTCACCGGATGGGAGGCTGGAATAGAAACCGACGGCGTTTCCGGGAACGCAAGAATCGTAAGTGTGGATACTGGAAGAATAATGGAGTCACTGGAGGAGAACCGTGTGGTGGTTATCGCAGGTTTCCAGGGCCAGGCACCCGGAGGTCACCTGAACACCCTGGGAAGGGGAGGAACCGACACCACGGCGGTGATACTGGGGGTTGCCCTGAAAGCCGATGAGGTAATGCTTTTCAAGACCGTGGACTCTGTTTATACCGCAGATCCGGAGAAAGTGCCTTCGGTCAGGAAGATAAAGAGAATATCTGCAGAGGACCTTCGACAGATGGCCTGGCAGGGAGCTAAAGTAGTTCATCCCAGGGCTGCCGAGGCGGCACTTTCATCGGGGCTCAGTCTTCAGGTACGATCTTTCTCTTCCGGAAAGGTGGTAACCGATGTTCTTCCTGACCCCCTGGAAGACACCCGCTACATTGTCGGTGTTGCATCCGGTGCCGTTGTTACCGGCTTTACCGTTCAAGGTACCGGGAAGCCATCCACCTTCTTCGCAATGCTTTTCAGAAGTGTTGCTGAGAGTGGCGTTTCAATGGATATGTTCAGTGTTCACGGCTGTACCGCTTCATTCACCGTTCCCATCGAGTCAACGGAAGAGGTATCATCACTGCTGGAATCCAGGGAACTTAGCTTCTCCACTGTAAGCCCCTGCGTGAAGGTCTCCATCGTGGGAGCGGGAATGCACGGACTGCGTGGGGTTATGGCACGTTTCTGCGAGGCTCTGGATCGTTCAGGAATAGACGCTCTGCAGACGGTGGACTCTCATGCCACTATCAGTGCCCTTGTTCACCTTGATAAACGTGATACGGCTCTTTCCCAGCTTCACAGGGAGTTCATAGAATGACAGCCTTCGAAGCTTCAGTAATGGCCGTGATCCAGGGATTGACCGAGTTTCTTCCCGTTTCCAGCTCCGGTCACCTGGCTTTGGCTTCGTCTGTTCTGCATCTGCCTGAGGGGGGTCTTTCCTTCGATATCGTACTGCATCTGGGCACCCTTCTTGCGGTGATTGCCTTTTATTTCAAAGACATTGTCAGGCTGATTGCAGGGTCATTCAAGGGTGAGAAAAAGAGCCTTCTTCTTCTGGGGACACTTGCTGCTTCGACTGTTCCCGTCGCTATTTTCGGTATACTGGCCGGGGACTTCATAGAGGGTCTTTTCAGCAGTGTCCTTTTCGTTTCAGGGGCTCTGGCTTTTACAGGTGCCGTTCTGTTCTTCTTCGGGGGGAGTACCTCCACCAGGCAGAATGGTGTTTCCTTCAAACAGGGTGTTACGGTTGGTCTTTTCCAGACCCTTGCCCTTTTCCCGGGGATTTCCCGGTCGGGAACCACCATTTGTGCCGGGCTGCGTGCCGGTCTTTCCAGGGAAGAGGCTGCCAGGTTCTCTTTCTTCCTTTCCATTCCGGCAATAGCAGGAGCTGCTGTGAAAGAGCTTCCGGAAGCTCAGTGGGCCATGCCTGCAGGGGTTCTTCTGACCGGTTTTGCGGTTTCCGCAGTGGTTGGTTTCCTGGCGCTGGGGCTTTTGGTGAAGTTCGTGAAAAACGGTAAGTTAAGGGGTTTCGCCTGGTATTGCTGGGCATTGTCCGCCGCCGGTTTCATCATGGCCATGAACGGGTAAGGTCAGGGATGAGGCTTAAGAAAAACGAGATCACCCAAAGGAAAGTCATAGACAGTTTCATAGACAGCTGTTCAACTGTGAGACTTGGGTTAATTTCTGATGATATGCCTTACATCGTTCCGGTCAATTTCATATATCTGAATGGAGCCGTTCACTTTCACTGCGCTTTTGAAGGGAGAAAGTATAGTTGTCTCGAAGCAGGAGGAACCATATGCCTGGAATTCGACCGGACCCATGGAATTGACATACAGAGAGCCAGTACTTTCTATACGAGCGTTATTGCCTGGGGCACTCCTCTTATGATTTCTGACAGAGGGAGAAAAAAAGACATTCTTGAACGTCTCTGCGTGAAATACCTTGGAGAAAAGAGAAAGATCACCGATACTATGGCTGATGGTACCTGTGTAGTGTCAGTCAAGCTGGATACCGTTACAGGGAAGGAGAACAGGGCTTGATTCTTTTCCTGGCAATGCTTTCCACGTGGCCTTCGGAATGGTATGCGGAGTATTCCTGCATGAACTGGTCGGAGATGGCTTCCATTTCCTCTGATTTCTCCGGGGATCCGGGACTGCTTGCGGCAAACGCCATTTCGCTGTACGGTACCGGAAGTGGAGATCCCCTTGCTCCGGCTCTTGAAGCCATTTCGCTGGACAGCTCTGATTACAGAGCCTGGACTGCTCTGGCAATGATAGAGATGCGTCCGGATTCCCAGTTCATGGACAGTCTTTTTTCAAGGGCATTCTCGCTGTGTTCCGGGGACGATGCGGTGCTGCAGGAGATCTACGGATACTGGCTTCTCTCCGCAGGTGATTACTCCGGTGCTTCAGAGCAGGCTATCCTTGCCCTTTCCACTGATTCATTGTTTGGACCAGCCTGGCTTACCCTCTCAATGGCTTATTTGGACTGGGGAAGAACCGAAGAAGCCCTTGCCGTTTCCGAGCTTTCCCTGGAAAAGCAGCCCCGGTGCATTCCCCTGATTCATCAGTACGCAACCGCCCTTGAAGCAGCCGGTTACATGGAAGAGGCCGCCGAAGGTTATTCCAGAGTTATTGCCATGGATTCGCTGAATGTATCAGCTTATGCCGACCTCGGCACTCTCTATGGGAATACAGGCCGGCAGGGAAATGGCGTTAAAGTACTCAGAAGACTTCTTGAGATTGCCCCTGACTACAGCTGGGCCTGGGCGGAACTTGCTTCGTTTCAGTACGACCTGGGAAGGGAGGATCTTGCCGACAGTTTTTTCACAAGGGCTGTGGAACTTGATCCATCGGACTCCTGGGCGCTCTACAGACTGGGGAGCCTGAAAAGTATTTCCTCACCCGAAGAAGCCGGGGATCTGCTGGAGAGGGCCGTGGAGCTTAGTCCTGACTATTTCGATGCCTGGGAGGAACTTGTTTTCGTTTACGAGAAGCTGGATGACATGCCTTCTGCTGCTGCTGCGCTGGATAAGTGTCTGGAACTGTCTCCGGAAGCCTGGCTCTATGGAGAACTTGGATACGTGAATGAAACCATGGGGCTTTCTGAACGGGCTTCCCGGGCTTTCGAACAGAGCGTTTCCCTGGACAGTCAGTATGTATACGGCTGGCAGAGAAGGGGTGAGGCTTTCGTGGCCGCAGGTGACACCCTTGCGGCATGTGCCTGGTTGAGGGAGGCACTTTCTCATCTGGATACCGAAGACAGCTGGATTACGTTAAGGCTCGGTGAGCTTATGGCGGCAAGGGGGATCCCCGACTCGGCTGCAGTTTATTTCGCTAAAGCAGTTGAGCTGGACCCATCAGACCAATCCGCCTGGCTCGACCTGGTCCGCTCCATTTCTTCATCAGGGAGAAGCGAGTCAGCCCTTTCCCTTCTCGACAGCATTCCCGAAGGGGCCAGCGATACTCTTTCCGTCTCTGCGGAAAGGGTACTCATTCTGGAAGAAATGGGCAGATATCAGGAGGCTGAGGTGCTTTCTGCAGAGATACTCGAACGGTGGCCGGACGGATGGATCAGGGCTGGATGGAGTGCTCTGGAAAGCGGTTTTACCGGAAGATCTTTGATGTTTGCTGAAAAGGCACTGGAAGAGCCGCCGGAGGATCCCTGGTCTCTGATAAGCCTTGGTGAACTGTACGGGGAACTGTCAATGGCGGATACCATGGAGGAATGTTACCGCATGGCTGCTGAATCACCCCTCCGTACCCCTGATCAGACGGTGAGCATAGCAAACTATTATTTCAGAATGGAGCACTACGATACATCCATAGCCCTTCTTCATGAAGAACTCTCATCCACCGAGTGGAATTCCGACGTGGCTACGGCCCTTGCGGAGGCATACCTCTTCGACAATCGGCTGGACGAGGCCGAGGAGATCCTTCTTCAGGTGGTTGCCGTTAACCCCCTGTCGGTCTACTCTATCTGCTACCTGGGTCTCATAGAGGAAAACAGAGGGAATCCCGAGGCGGCGGCGGACAGGTATCTGCAGGCCCTTCGACTGGAACCGGGATACAGTTATGCGGAAGACAGGCTGCGGTTTATCTCCAGCGAGAACTACGATCCCGGGCACAGGAGAAGCCTGAACAGGAAAATCGACTGGAATCTCTGGCTGGATCTCTCGTCCACTGGAGGAAACCTTGATGAGCAGTACTACGGCGGAGGAGGAAGCTGTTCCTATAACTACGGCAACGGAAGCTCGGTTGGATTCGAGACGAACGGCAACGTGGAGATAAAGGATGGAGAAGACCTGAGGAGAACCGCCTGGGCCTCACTTTCTGCCGAGCATTTTCTCACCGATCACCTTTACGGCGGAGCCAGTACCAGCTGGGACAGGCAGCCGCTTACAGTAAGGCCATGGCAGGTAAGTTCATATCTGGCTGCAGGCTGGAAGAGCTGGCCTGGCAAATGGATATGGATCGCGCCAGAAACCGGCGCCGGTCTTGTGAACACAAGGTGGAGCATTTCCAATGAGAGGACCTCTGAGTGGACCGTTTATCTGTCTCTCAGCGTCTGGGCCAAGACAGAGGTTGACTGGCTTCCTTCGCTGTGGCTTTCCGGAAGTGTATACATCCCTCCGGAAGATCCCGCAGACCTTGTTGCAAGCGGTATAGGAGAACTGGAGTTCCAGCTTCCCGGGCCCTTCTCTCTGATAACCGGCACTTCTTTGGATTACACGCGAACCCCGGTGGTGGAAAGCTGGGAGAACCTGGATTCCGAGATCTACGTCCGCTTAAGGTTTTAGAACCACTACCTGTGTACAGAGCCTTTCTTCGCCTGATTCAGCGGTTACCAGCAGTATTCCGGAGGGCATTTCAGGCAGGAAGAATTCGGTTGATCCTTCTCCGGTGATTTCATTCTCGAACAGGTTTCTTCCTGAAATGTCGAACCCCCTGATGATTATCCTTCCGGAAACACCTCTGATAACCACGGATGGTACAGCTGACGGAGAGCAGCCGGGCAGAATTGATACGGTGGTTCCATCCGGCTCGATGCCTTCAGGATCATAGCCGTACACCTTCATTTTGTTGTCGCCGGTGCAGACCACGAATATTCTCTCACCATCCGGGTGAACAGCAATGTTCACCGGTTCGCCTGGGACTGGAACGGTTCCCATGATCTGCAGATCATCTGTGCTGTAAACTGAAAGCACATTCATGTCCGGGTTCACTCCATAAATGTAAGGCAGTGCCGGAAGCGCCGCCATCTCTACAGGCGCTTCACATGAGATTGTGGTTTCCACAGTGAGTTCTTCGGTGTTCATTACACTTATAAGTCCCCATTCAGTGCAGGACAGGAATAAGAACTCCCCGCTTCCCGATAGTGCCGCTGCCCTTGTGTCCATACCGCTTGAAAAACGGTTTACAGAACCCGTTGCCGCTGTTATCAGTGATTCATAGGGGCTTCCGCTGTCAGGAGCGTATACGTACCGGCCGTCAGGGGAGACAGCCATGGAATGCAGGCTATTACCGGCCCAGAACACATCTTCCACGGTAGAGGAAAGGGTGTTGATCACCGTGATCATTCCCGCTGAATGGGAGAGGAGTATTCTGTTGATCCCGCTGCAGAGAACCATGTCCACCGGAGAGGCCTCCACCTGGAATGAGCTTTCCACCGTGAGGGTACCGGTGTTCACAACGTGGACCATACTGTTTTCAGTGTCTGCCACGTACAGTTTTTCCCCTGTTTCATCGCACTGAACCGCAGACGGTTCTCCATCTATAGTGACCAGTCCCGCCAGGGAGAGTTCGCTGTAGCCTTCCAGGTCTATTGCTGTTGCATACCCCCAGGCGACTGCCGCGTAGGCCCTCTGGCCATCGGGGGAGATGCAGAGATCCACAGGGTTGTTACCCACTGAAATTGACCCCAGAAATGTATCTGGAAACTGGGCCGTAACAACAAGGACTGTCAAAAACAGACTCATCATTTCCTCCTGAGCACTATCGCCTGAGAAGTTCTGTTGCAGGCGTGGACAGTATTTTCCTGAAAAAGAACCAGGCTGACACGGTGGAAGAGGCAAGCACCAGGCCCAGACCCGCCGAAAGCCATCCCACCGGGAAGACCGCAAGGGAATCAACGGCTATCCTGAGAGCTGGAACCAAACTGAGCATTGCCGAGCTTACAAGTGATGCCAGACCGCAGCCGAGAAGCCCTCCCGCCACCGTTGTAACCAGGGACATGAGGAATATCTGATAGGCGAAGATCGAAACCAGCCGGTCCCTTCTGGTGCCAAGGGCCACAAGGACCCCAAGTGCGTATGATCTGTTTTTCAGGTCTGCCACAAGGGTGTGAATGGCGCTTGCAACCGCCGATGCAAGTATTGCAACCGCAAGGGCTCCCAGTGCTGCTATTACCACTCCCACCAGAAGCTCCGCCTTCTGGGCGATGCCCCGGCGTGTTTCCGCCTGAAGACCCATAGCTTCCGTGTATCGCACTATCTCAGGCACATCTTCCGCAGCCTCGGCTGTAACCATAAGGGCGCTGTATGTGTGCTCTTCATCCGGGAGATACATTGAGTTCACCTGTTCCACGAACTCTATGGGCACGGCCAGCGCGAACAGGGCCATGTTCCTTGATGTTCCCACTATTTCAGCTCTGATGGTCACCGGCGGAGCTTGAAGCGAAGCAAGGGAGCTGGATCCAACGTTGATCCTGCACTCGAGACCGAGAACCCCTTCGGGTGTAAGGCCCATCAGACCGTTGGATTCGGCAAATCCCGCATTGTACAGTATCAGAAGGTTTTCGCTGAGTATTATCGGAAGAGGTTTTGCGGCGCTGTCCTGAAGGGTGTAGCTCCAGTCTATGTTTTCCAGAATGGAGTCTGGAACGAAGGCTTCTGTTACTCCTTCCAGGGTTATGTCGGTGTAGTAGTTCCTCCCGCCCAATAGACCCCTGAGGTATGCGGGTACGTGGGCGTATATCTGGGGGTCGATCCTCGATACCAGAGGATGGGCTTCAAGAGAATCAAGAACCGCGTCGGTTATTGCCGCCCCTCCTCTTTCCGTCTGGAAAAATCCCGCCTGCACCCCCAGGGGGGTGACCCTTACCTGTTCCTCCGGAAGGTCTGAAGAGAGGAATCGCTGAAGAATGGATCCCACCCCCAGACCTATGGAAATGAAGAAAACAAGTAGAAGTGCAGCAACCAGAAGCATTCCCTGGCTGAATATGTAATCCTTCCAGTGACCCCTGTTCCAAAGGGATATGGCCTTACGCATTTGTTTCATGGAGCACCCCGTCCCTGAGCTGAAGAATTCTGTCGGCTCTGGAAAGAACCCTCTTGGAGTGAACCACGGCAATCATGGCAAACCCCTTCTCTTTCCTGAGGGAATCTAGCAGATCGAAGAGGCTGCTCTCGCTCTCTTCGTCGAGACTGGCAGTGGGTTCGTCGGCCAGAAGGATCTCCGGGTCATTCACAAGGGCCCTTGCAGATGCCACCCGCTGTCTTTCGCCCCTGGAAAGGAATCTTGATGGGGTCTGGTCATTTCTGAGGCTGAGTCTTTCCATGACTGCTTCCGCGCTTTTTCTTACTTCCCCGGTATCCGTTCCGCTGAAAACCGCCGGAAGAATGATGTTGTCAATGGCCGGAAGATTCGGAAGAAGGTGAAAGTCCTGGAAGATGAATCCCAGATAGTTCCTGCGCAGTGTGGAAAGCTCTGTATGGCTGCAATTCGCCACATTGCTGCCGCGTATTTCAAGCTTTCCCCCGAAGTTCAGATCAAGCGTTCCCAGAATTCCCAGCAAAGTGGATTTACCAACACCGCTTTTCCCTGTTATTGCGCAGAACTCACCTGGCATCAGCTGCATGTCAAGCCTGTTCAGCACGCTTCTCTCGTCGAATTTCCTTACGATGGATTCCGCTTTTATAACCGGCTGTGACATTCAGTACATCCCCCCGGCAAGTGACAGAACAAGGGAAAAGGCGCTGTCTGCATCTATTCCCCAGTCCTCGATGTCGATGTTAACCGACAGTATTCCGCCGTCCCTTCCCGCAAGTGACAGTACCGTTGTTATCCTGTCTTCAGGAGGATCCGGCCAGGAGATGCCCATGGCAACCGCGGCGGGTTTCAGAACTGCTGCTGTGTCCTTGTACTGCTGCCACCAGTCTATCTGTCTTTCCAGCGGGAGCAGAGACAGGAATCCGAAAAGATTACCGGGGAAAAGAACTGTAATGTGGCAGTTTTCCGGTATCACAGATTCAAGTGCTTCATCGGCGCCAAGGGAATTGTCTCCGTCGAGGTTAAGCCATGTGCCGATTGTTACGTGGGGTGCGGGACCGACGTAGAGTGCAGTCCAACCGCTTTTTTCTGCCACGGAAGCCCTTGCATATCCCTGTTCGGAAATCAGGTCCACCCGGGTTTCCTCCTGCCTGGGATCAAGGTCAAGCTGTCTTGCTGCCAGGGCGGTGGCATACTCCGGGGATACATCCCTTGAAAGTATCAGGAGCTGGGGTTCCATGGTTGTTATGTCCACTCCTACAAGGGTGATCCCCACCGGACCGGATTTCAGCAGTGAATCCGCCAGCCTGAAACCATCGAAATATCCCCCGGCAAGTTCCCGGGCCTGGGAGTTGAAGCCCTGTTCCAGGTGTACGTGAAGAAGTGCAGTTCCCGGAACCATGGAAAGTTCCGGAACAGGTCCCCCTGATCCGCAGCCGGTCAATACTGCTAAGAAACCGGTAATTATCAATACTTTGGTAAATTTGGAAGCCATGCCGTTGACACCCTCCATGCTGGAGTATAGTTTTCAGCCCGGATGTGAATTATGAACAAAAAATCCTCCATCCAACAGTGATGAGAATTCCAGGGTTCTGAACCTTGACGGTTGCAGGGGCCTATAGTATTATCGCTGTCCTGCGCTGGCGTAGCTCAATTGGCAGAGCAGCTGATTT
>CAZRCS010000008.1:0-29479 GCA_964598645.1 uncultured bacterium
CGGGAGAGATTCTGTGTTTGTCATCTGTTCCCGGATACGATACCAATCTGTTCGTGGGAGGGATTTCCTCAGAAGACTGGAACGGAATCCTTGCAGATACTTCTAAACCGCTTATCAACAGGTCATGGGCAACAACTTATCCACCTGGTTCCACATTCAAGACGGTTTCCGCATGCTGGCTGCTGGAGTCGGGAATAGTAGACAGAAACTACATGCCGGATCCCTGCTATGGTACTTTTAACTTTGCCGGCAGTGTTTTCCGGTGCTGGACCACCCATGGCCGTCTCAACATAGTTCAGGCCCTTGCACAGTCCTGTGATACATACTTCTACAGAACAAGTATGGAGGGAGACATAGACGATCTCGCTTCCTTCGCCGGTAAATTCGGAATGGGCAGCAGGGTTACGAACATACTTCCTGCTGAAGCAGAGGGCCTTGTTCCTGACAGGGAATATCTCAATTCCACCTTCGGACAGGGGGGATGGGGACTGGGAAACCTTATGATCGCATCCATAGGACAGGGGGAACTTCTTGCGACGCCCCTTCAGGTTGCCGTTACTTCGGCTCTGATAGCATCCGGGTTTGAAACTCCTCCCCTGAGACTCATTCAAGGGCAGGAGGTCTCAGACGCCCCATGGGAAAAGTGCGTATCAGAGGAAAACCTTGAAACGGTCAGGGAGGGTATGCTTCTTGCGGTTCACGAAAGCAACGGTACCCTTCACAGCACCATGGGCCATCTTCCGGAAAACGTCGGCGGTAAGTCGGGGACAGCAGAGAACTCTTCCGGGGATGATCATGCCTGGGTTACAGGGTACATGACTGAACCTGTTCCCGTTGCCTTTGCGGTAATAATCGAAAACGGGGGTCACGGCAGTCTCGTTGCCGGTCCTGTTGCCGCGGGGATTGTGGAGTATCTCATTGAGGAGTACCCATGAGACACAGGGAGAAAACTGACTGGGTATTCGTTTCCTCATTCTCTCTGCTGGTCGTTACCGGGCTTGTCACCGTCTATTCGGCTGCAGGTTCCGACCACTCTCTCTTTTTTCACCAGCTTTTCTACGTTGCAGCTGGCCTTGTTCTGTTCTATTTCGGTTCTCTGTTCCCGCTGCGAATTATCGAGGAATCCATACCTTTTCTTTACATCGCTGCTCTGATCCTTCTGATCCTTACTGTGTTTTTCGGCTCCGGCCCCGCCGGCAGGTGGCTTCAGTTAGGTCCTCTCAACATTCAGGCATCGGAGATCGCCAAGTTCACGGTGATCATCCTTACGGCAAGATGGCTTCCTGCAATACGCAGGGGTTCTTCCCGGGGGGGAGTTACCCTGTACCTGTTCACCGCGGGGCTTCTAACCGCCCTTACCCTTCTTCAGCCGGATCTTGGAACCGCCGTGGCAATGGTCATGATCATTTTCGGTATGATCTACTGGGCAGGTTTTGGTTTCGGCTGGATTTTTCTGTTTCTCAGCCCATTGTTCGCTGCACTCTCCTCCATCAATTTTATCAGCTGGCTTGTTTTCACTGCGGTTCTCTGTTTCGTTCTCTACCGTTCGGGAGCAAGGCCCAGAAGATGGGTTTTCTTCCTGGTTCTCACCAGTATCATTGCAGCTTCCACACCGGCTGTCTGGAATCTTCTCAGACCATATCAGCAATCCAGACTTACCACGTTCATGAACCCGGAGTCCGACCCCTACGGTGCGGGTTGGAACGTAATACAGTCCAGAGTGGCAGTGGGCGCCGGCGGTTTGACAGGTCAGGGTTTCCTCCAGGGAAGTCAGAACGAGCTTGCTTTCCTGCCTGCCAGGCACACGGATTTCGTTTTTTCAGTCTGGGCAGAGGAATGGGGATTTGCAGGTGGAGTTTATCTTCTCGCCCTCTATGCGCTTCTTGCCTGGAGGTGTCTGGAGGGTGCAAGACGATCCATGAACCCGTTCAACTCCATGACGGGAGCAGGCGCTGCCATCTTCCTTTTGATCCATGTGGTGGTGAACATCGGAATGACCCTGGGCATGATGCCTGTGACCGGTCTCCCCTTGCCTTTTATCACCTACGGGGGCAGCCACATACTAATGGAGATGCTTCTTCTGGGGCTTGCCTATAACGTGATCCGCAACTGGAGAAGTTACTGACAGAGGGTAACCGCTTCATTATCTTAGGCATCCTGTAGTTCACAAGAAAGTAGAGAAAAAATGCACCCTATCCTTTTTAAAATAGGTTCACTGCCTGTGAACAGCTACGGTCTGATGCTTGCCATATCTTTTCTCCTTGGGGTTAAGCTGGCTTCAAAGAGAGCTGAGAAGCTTGGAATACCATCGGATGATACCGTTAACCTCAGTATCTGGATCATGGTTGCAGCCATAGTGGGTTCCAGGGCCTTTTACGTCGTTACGCATATGGATCAGTACGCTGGAGATCCCCTGTCCATCGTGGCCTTCTGGAATGGTCTCTACGGTCTCAGCATGCTGGGCGGGGTCATTCTTGCAATGGTAACGGGTTTTACATGGATAATAAAGAAGAAGTGGCCTGTATGGAGTTTCGCAGACGCAGTAATTCCTTCTTTTGCTCTCGGGATATTCATTACGCGGATTGGCTGTTTCCTTAACGGCTGCTGTTTCGGTTCCAGCACCGGATGCTCGCTGGGGGTTACCTTCCCGCAGGGTTCCCTTCCTTATTCCGTATTCGGCAATGCATCGATCCATCCCACGCAGCTTTACAGCTCTGCAGGGGGTCTCGTAATTCTCCTTATTCTTCTGGCTGCAGACAGAAGGAAGCACTTTCCCGGTTTGATTTTTGCTCTCTTCACAGGTTTGTACGGCGCTACCCGCTTCGGCATGGAGGAGTTCAGGTATTTCGACCATGAACCCAGTGCAGTATTGGGTTACAGTTACTTTGCAGGAAGACCTGGAATGACCGATAATCAGCTTATCAGTCTGGGCATGATAGCTGTATCCATCGGGCTGGGTGCATGGCTTTATTCAAGAAATCGAAAAAAGCTTTCCTGAGGTTCTTCCATGGTGTTTGCCCCGGTTGCGGGGCTTCCATGGAGCCCCAAGGAACCCTTCTCTGTCCCTGGTGCGCCATCAGGATATATCCGGACGGTGAGCGTGTGATTCGAGGCAAATCCGTTCTGACAGCCTTTCATCATGCCGGGATTCCCAGAGACCTCGTCATCAGACTGAAATTCGGAGGAGAGAGGAAACTGGCACCGGTAATCGCAGCTCTCTGCCTTTCCGCCTGGAGGGATTTCCCCGGCAGGGGTGACACGGTGATACCGGTTCCCACCACTTCAAGTCGAATACGGAAAAGGGGATACAACCAGGCGGAACTTATTGCAAAGGCAGTGACCAGAACCACCGGAGCTGTCTGCATGAATCTTCTGAAAAGGGAAAGGGGTGATTCCCAGGTAGGTCTTACCGCCGAAGAAAGGGCCCGGAACATCAGGGGGAAGTTCTCTCTCTCTGGCAGACCTGAACAGCCGGGCAGAATATGGGTTCTTGACGATGTAATGACCACAGGCGCAACAATGTTGGAATGTATTGCGGTTCTTGAGGATGCCGGTATGGAGAAACCGTCCGCCGCCGTGGTGTGCTTTCGAAAAACGGAAGATGAAAGTATTATTCAGGGCAAGGAGGAATACTATGGAGGGGTCTGACAGTACAGTGAAAAACTACGTTCACAAACTAAGTTTCCGTGTGTCCGATGCGGTCCTTTCCGCAAGGTACGGTTTTAACCTCAGGAATATTTGGGCTTTCTGGAAGGGCCTTGTAAGAGCCTGGCTTATCTGGGCGCTGTTCGTTTACGCAGGTTTCTTTGCAGCCGGCGACTCCATGTGGGAAAGGTTTTCATCATCTGTGCTATGCCCGTTACCAGACGCCCTTTTCCTCTCCAGTGTTCCTGCCATGGTACTTCTGATACTGGGCACCCTTCTCTCCGTTTTTACTCTGATGACCACTTCCATGAAGGTGGGAAAGCTGACCTTCCAGCAGCTCAGGGGGGATCAGTTCTACTCAGAGGGAGATGCCAGGACCGTATGCACTGCCAACTGGAAACCTGTTCTTCTGACCCCTGTAACGATTATTTCCGGGATGGCTCTCGGGGTACTGCTTCTCATCCTGACAGGTATTCTTGGAAAACTGCCAGTTGCAGGCCCATATATCAGCTCTCTGCTCGTAGTTCCAGCATGGATACTCGGGTTATTCCTGATCCTTGCCGGTATCTGTCTTCTTTTGTCTTTTCACCTTGTTCCCGTTATTACAGCTTCAACAGGCGGAGATACCTTCGAGAACCTTTTCGAGCTGTTCAGTACCATTACATCACGGCCCTTTCGTATTGTAAGGGGGGTTTTGGCGGGAGCTTTCATGAGAATCCCGGCCTTCTTTCTTCTGGTGCTTTTCGCCTGGGGTTCGGTACAACTCACCGGCAGCATGATAGACCGATTTTCAGGTTCTTCCGGAACATCTTCCGCAATAGAGTCAGGTTTTTCCAGGGCAGCCCCAGATCTGGTTCCGTTCTATTCATCCATCTTCAGTCCGGTTTCCTCCACTTCCGGCGGTGATCAGAGCTGGACGGGACTTCCCGCATGGATTCTTGCAGCTTCGGGAACTGCTCTTATGATTTTTCTGGCGGCTTACTGGTGTTCCAGCTGTACCGCCATGTGGATGATCATCTACCTTGGAGCAAGGTACAGCCGGGATGGTGAAGACCTGCTTCTCCGGGCAGAGGAGGATGAGTACAGGGAGTTCAGGAAAATATATGGTTCTGCCCAACCCGGAGGGGACCGGAAGTCTGAATGAATTCCCCTGATTTCGTCCATCTCCACCTGCACTCAGAGTACAGCCTGCTGGATGGTGCCATTCAGTTCGAGAAACTGGGTCCCTACCTTCTGCAGAACGGTATGAATACCGTGGCGGTTACGGATCACGGCAACCTTTATGGGGCAGTTCATTTCTGTGACAAAATGAAGGAAGCCGGAGTGAAACCCATAGTAGGCTGCGAGGTTTACATTGTACCCGGGAGCCGTTTCGATAAAAAGGCGGGAAGGGGTTCTCTCAACTATTATCACCTTACTCTCCTGGCTTCAACGGCAGAGGGTTACAGCAACCTTATGAAACTGTCTTCCATCGGTTATCTGGAGGGACACTACTACAAACCAAGAATAGACAGGGAAGTACTGGAGAGGTACTCATCGGGACTTGTGATCGGGTCCGCATGCCTGCAGGGAGAGGTGGCAAGACATCTTCTCTCCGGGAAGAGGGATGATGCTCTCCGGGCGGTTGAGTATTACCAGAACCTTGCGGGAGGAGATCGATTTTTCATAGAACTCATGGATCACGGCCTGGAGGACGAAAAGAGGATACTCGAAGCCCTTGCAGACCTGGCTTCCCATACAGGGGCCCTTCCCGTTGCCACTAACGATGCACACTATCTTAGAAGAAAAGACGCGAAGGCTCATGAAGCCCTTCTCTGTCTTCAGACCGGGAAAACCCTTTCCGATCCCGCCAGAATGAAGTTCGGGACTGAGGAATTCTATGTAAAGACCCCGGAGGAAATGAAGAAGCTTTTCAGCTGGCTTCCTGAAGCAGTGTCGAACACCACTGTTATTGCCGATATGTGCGATTTCAGCATTTCCGGTGGAGAGTTCCTTCTGCCTGACGCCCCGATGCCGGAGGGCTTTTCTGATCAGAACGATTACCTGGCAGAACTGGCATTCACCGGACTGGAAGACCGACTGGGAAGACCAGCAGACCAGCTTGAGAAAGAACGGCTGGAACATGAACTGGGTATAATCGGCAGCATGGGATTCCCCGGGTATTTCATCATCGTTTCGGAGCTTATGCGATGGGCAAGGAGGAACGGTATTCCGGTGGGTCCCGGCAGGGGGTCCGCCGCAGGCAGCCTGGTTTCCTTTGCAGTTGAGATAACAGACGTGAATCCCCTGGACCACGATCTCAGTTTTGAGAGATTCCTGAACCCGGCCAGGGCCCAGATGCCTGACATAGACCTTGACGTGTGTGTTGAGCGAAGGGGTGAAATCATAGATCACCTGAAGGAGCTCTACGGGGAAGACAGCGTCTGCCAGATAATTACCTTCAGCAGGATGAAGAGGAAAGCAGTCGTAAGGGACATCGCAAGGGTCCTGGGAATGAGTTATGCAGAGGGAGACACATTCGCAAAACTCATCGGGGAAATAGACGACGGGACAGGTGGTACCCTTGAGGAACTCGCAGGGGACAACCCCCAGCTCGCAGTGCTGGTTAAAAATACTCCCTCAGGCACAAAACTGGTGGAGTTCGCCGATTCCCTCGAGGGAATTGCCAGACATGCCGGTGTTCATGCCGCAGGTGTTGTGATCTCACCGGGAAGACTTGATTCCTATGTACCTCTCTACTGGAACAGTGAAAAGGGAGTTACGACACAGTACGAGATGAAGTCGGCAGAGAAAATCGGCCTTCTGAAGCTGGATGTCCTTGGGCTTAGAACCGTCACTGTAATTCATCATGCACAGCAGGATATCAGAAAGTCCAACCCGGAGTTTTCAATAGAAGAGATCCCGGATGACGACGCCGAAACCCTTGAAATGATCAGTTCCGGTGACACAACAGCAGTTTTTCAGCTTGAATCCAGCGGTATGCGTGATGCACTGAAAAAGATAGGCGTAAACAGATTCGACGATGTTACAGCAGCAGTTGCCATCTACCGCCCGGGATCCATGCACATGATAGACCTTTACGCTGAGAACAAACAGAAGGCAGCCAGAGGTGAATCAATTTCGTATCCCCACCCGCTGCTTGAAGAAGTTCTGAAGGGTACCTACGGTGTTACCATATACCAGGAGCAGGTGATGCGTATCGCCAATGTCCTGGCCGGAATGGATATGGCAGAGGCGGACAACCTTAGAAGGGCAATGTCCAAGAAAATACTTGAGAAGATGGCGGTAATGAAGGACGTTTTCATCGGTGGAGCTTCCCAGAAGGGGATCAGCCGAAGAAAAGCCCTCGGGATATGGGACCTCATCGAAAAATTCGCTGAGTACGGTTTCAATAAATCCCACGCGGTCTGCTATGCAATAATTGCCTACAGGACTGCTTACCTGAAAAGGCACTTCCCGGCACAGTTCATGGCAGCGGTTCTTACCAGCGAGATAGGTACCGTTTCCAAGCTCAGAAACCTTGTGAAGGAAGCTGTCCGGCTTGGCGTTAAGGTAGTTCCTCCCTCTGTGAACGGAAGTATGCCCAGATTCCAGGCTTCAGGGAACAGAGAGATCATGTACGCCCTTTCTGCAATTAAGAACGTCGGTCACAGTCCCGCGGTGGAAATCTGCAGGGCAAGGGAGGAGAGCGGTCCCTTCGGAACCGTTTTCGATCTCTGCGCCGGCGTTGCAATGCTTGAGGATTCCATGGGTCTTAACCGGAGAACCCTGGAAGCCCTTATTCTGGCAGGAGCCACGGACTGTCTGGAGGGTAACAGGGCCCAGCAGCTGTCTGCAATGGAACAGGCCCTCAGCTATGCCTCCAGCATCAGGCAGCATCACAATGCAGGACAGATGTCCCTTTTCGGTGGAGATGCAGCCCCTGAACCCGTTATCCCCTCACTTCCTGAAGAGGAGGAAATGCCTCTGGAAGAAAAGCTTGAGCGTGAAAGGGAAATGCTGGGATTCTATTTTTCCGGTCACCCCCTGGACTCCTTCAGGGAAGAGATAGCCGGCTTTACGACACACTCACTGGATCAGGTGGCGGAGTCCTCATGCGGCAGGGCTGTGATTGCAGGAACCGTGATTTCCACCAGAACAATAGAAACCCGCAAGGGACAAATGGCCTTCGTCACTGTGGCAGACAGCAGCAGCAGCTGCGAGGTGATTTTTTTCTCCGATTCTCTGGAAAGATGTCGGGAACTTGTAGCGGAGGGCTCTCTTCTTCTGCTGGAAGGCGAGATAACAGCCGGCAGAGGAGAACGGGGCAACACTTTTGCCGTTGATCGGGTCATGCCACTCCGTGAAAGCCGTGAACGGCTTCGTGCAGGTATACTCATCGAAGTGGAGGGTTTTCTCTGCAGTACTGACCTGCTTGAGAAAACGTCAGCGGTTCTGAAGGAAAACGGAGGAAGAGGAAGACTTTTCTTCAGGGTTAAGTTCCCCGGGCGTACGAAGAGAATGACGTCCAGGGATGAAGCTGTAGATCCCAAAGACAGTGTGCTTGCCCAGCTTCGTGCCGTTCTCCCCGATTCAGCAAGAATAACCCTCTGCAGAGGGGACGGGAGGTAGAAGATATGAAGGTGTTCCTGATGATTTCAGGTCTGTTTCTCTTTTCGGTTCCCCTGTTTGCAGGAGAACTGATGAGGGTTGCCGGGGAACCCACCGCAGGGGTGATAGCACCCAGAACCTTCAACGTTGCCATGAACACCTTTCCGGTTAACGGTCTTCGTTTTTCGGTCACCGCCGGTGTTTTTCCAAGATTCATGGCCGGTCTGGGATTCGGGGGCTGGAACATAACAGGCTCAAGCGACCCGGAGTGGTTCGATACGGTTTATCTGAAAGCCAGATTGAGGGTCTTCGACGAGAGAAGATCTTTCCCCGCCGTTGCTTTCGGTTACGACAACGAAGAGGAACACTCCACCTCAGGGGTTGAGTACATGCGCCCGGAGAGGGGTTTTTATCTGGTCCTCAGCAAGAATTTTGCAGGCTGGGGTGGAGATACAGGATTACACGCGGGATTGAGCCTCTCAACGGAAAACAGCGATCATGCCGGTTTCTGGCTGGGACTGGACAAATCCCTTCCCGGGGGGTTCGGTGCAGCTCTGGACTGGGATATGGGCACTAATGGAAATAGCGAATACAGGGCAGATAAAACCGGCGGATTCGTGAACATCGAGACATACTGGGAGAGTTTCGGTCAGGTGCGTATTGGTCTCCGGTTCTGTGATGTGCTGGAAACCGCCGGCTCGCCGTACAGATCCCTGGCAATTGACTTTCTGGGACTAATTTAGGGAGAATCGATGAAAAGTGGAATACTTGAAGCATATGCCGATGTGATACTTGCAGGCGCCCTCTCTCTGAAAAAGGGAGACAGGCTCTGGATAAGAAGCGAACCTGCCCACGTTGGTCTTGTAAGACTTCTATCTGAAAAGGCTTACAGGATGGGTGCGGAGTTCGTGAGGGTTTCCCTGGATGATCCGGTCTTCGACAGGATACGTGTTGATCACTCCGCAGATGATGACTATCTCGATTACGTACCCGGTCACACCGATGCCATGTACAAATCCGTTGTGGGTGAAAATTTCAGGACACTTGCCGTAAGGGGGCCATCGGATCCGGATCTGATGCAGGGGGTCGATGCTGAGCGGCTTGGAAGAATGAGTAAAGCGGTTTCGGCGGCCAGGAGGGGATTTCTCGATGCAATATCATCCAACAGAATTCCCTGGAATGTGTGTCTGGCTCCCACCAGGGCCTGGGCGGCAAAGGTCCTTGGCGATTCAGCAAACTGGGAAGAGAGGATCTGGGACATACTCATACCCATCCTCAGGCTCGATAGCGATTCTCCAGCATCAGCATGGCAGGCCCACGACAGGGAACTGAAAAGAAGGGCTGCCTTTCTGAATGAAAGAAAATTCTCTTCCTACAGGTTCAGAGGACCCGGAACCGATCTTACAGTAGGAATGTTACCGGACCGAAGGTTCTGCGGAGGCAGCTGCAGGTCTTCAGACGGAACGGTTTTCTTTCCCAACATTCCCACTGAAGAAGTGTTCAGTACTCCGGATATGCATGCCACGGAAGGGAAAGTGAACTGCACCAGGCCGGTGACAGTTCTGGGAGCGCAGGTAGAGGATGCATGGTTCGTATTCAGAGAGGGAAGGGTGACTGAATGCGGAGCAGGGAAAAACGGCGATGTATTGAGTAAGTACCTGGAAACGGACAGCGGTGCAGCAATGCTCGGTGAGATAGCCCTGGTAGGTACGGATTCGCCGATTTACCGCTCGAATCTCATTTTCCACAACATACTCTTCGACGAGAACGCCACATGTCACATCGCTCTCGGCAATGGCTATACGGACTGCATCCAGGGGGGAACGGAAATGACCGGGGAAGAACTTGCCGCCACAGGCTGTAACCGGTCGCTTGTGCACACCGACTTCATGATAGGCGGTGAATCGGTGGATGTATCCGGTTTGTCCTCCTGCGGTGAAGAAACCGTTGTCATCAGAAATGGTGAATTCGTTATATGACATGGGAGAATAAATATGCTTGATCAAAGACTATTGGACATACTTGTCTGCCCTTCTTGCAAGGGTGAACTTGAATACCGCACCGAGGGTGAGGAAATGCTTGTCTGCGGGAAATGCGAACTTGGTTATCCTGTGAGAGAGGGTATTCCCGTTATGCTGGTGGAAGACGCGATACCTGTCAGGGAAAAAGAGTAGGTTTGGTGCTGAAAGTAAGGGTAATTCCCAGGAGCGGTAGAACCGGATTCGATTCTCTCATGGACGATGGGACCTACAAGATAAGACTCAAGGCACCACCCGTTGAAGGGAAGGCCAACACCGAGCTCTTCCGTTGGCTTTCCAGGGAGTTTTCCACAGACCGCAGGAGCATTACCCTGCTCTCAGGCGCTTCATCCAGAACAAAAACCGTGGAGATAAGGGGAGCATCCGCTAAACCCGACTGGTATAATGGCTGAAGTCCTTCTCGCCGAGAGAGTCGCCTCTGGGTTGAAGGATGGTGGCAAGCGAAGGGTTCAGGTACGCAACGTTCAGCAGCCGTCGGTCTTCATTTCCAGGTTGTGTTCCCTCATGGAAGATACCCGTTTCATTAGCTTCAGCTTCGGTAACGAAGATCATTTCAGGGAAACCCTTTCCGAGTATTTCATCGGGAGCGGTCTTCCCGACGCAAGAACCGCTTTCGAAGCCGGTTGGCGTTCCCACGTAACGGAAACAGCCCTTGTACGCGGTGGAGAGGGATTGGAAGCCGCTTGTGGTCTTAGCAGCCTGAGAGAACCCTTCAAGGCGTACCTTCTTGGTGATCAGGATTATTTCGATGATCTTTCCCGAATTCTCCGTTCATTTTCAGAAATTCTTCCCACCGTGTTCCTTCTTCTCGATTATCAGGGCGGAACGGTGTTCGACTCCTTTTGCCGCGATCTTCCTCCGATCGTGGCTCTTACTGCGGGTAACGGCAGATTGTCCTATGCCGATCTGGAGATTGATTCAGGACTTACATCAAAGGCCTCTGCCGAGGAATTCCTTCGGGGAAGCCATTGCGAAGTTCCCGTTGAAAAAGTACTTCGCGCTTCTGAGAACAGGGCTGGGCTTGTAAGGCTCTTTGCAGGAATCAACGCCTGTTTTGGGCTGGAATCGGAAAGCGTCTGGGAAATGCTTCACCGGGTACTTGACGGTAACAGGGAGCTTGCGGATTTCGCAGCGGCGGCGGCAGTTCTTGCTCCGGGATTCATTCCCTCAGAGGCTGCCGCTCTTTCCTCATCCGGTACAGATGACATCTTTCAGCTGGGTAAAAAGATAAATCTCTGGAGAGGATTCAAGGTGGCCGATTTCCATTCGTCCGGGGTAAGGGAGGAGATTCTCAGCCGCATTGGCGAAGAAGAGCAAAATCGTCTTCTAAAGAGAGGAGCTGAGACAATCTTAAGCCTCAGGGAACGTTCTGCACTTTCCCTCGGGTATGCCGCTGAACTCCTTTTCAGGGCGGGTGTCTGCGAAGAAGCCTCCACTCTGTTCAGGGAAGCAGCCGAATTGGAGACCAGGGAGCTGAAGAAGGCAGAATTGTATAAAAGAGCTCTTTTGGCCGGCGGAACTGATAGCGAGGAACTGAGATTCATGGCTGAGCTCAGTCTTTTCAGGGAAAAGAAGGGAAGTGCTCCTGAAAGAATCCCGGACTGCCTGAACCTGAACGACTTCCCGGAACTGTCGCCGATCCTGGAGACAGCAGGGGAACTGTTCAATGAGGGCAGATACCACGCTTCCTACAGGATGCTGGCGAATTTTGCCCTTCAGGAAGAGAAAAATCTGCCGGTGGCCCTTGTGGAGATAGGCAGCCAGCTGTTGAAAAGGAACCTGGTGGAGTCGTCACTGAACGTGATGAAAGCCGCCGCGGCATCAGCGGTTGAGACTGGCAGGGGCTGGATCGAGGCCCAGGCACTGGAAACCCTGGTAAAGACCCTGAACAGATCAGGAAGATTCAGGGAAGCGGAGAGGGCATCCGGCAGACTCATGGAACTGGCACTTGATTCCGGTAACAGCCTGAAACTTGTAGGCGTGTACAACCTCTATGCAAACTCTCTCATTCTTCAGACAGAGTATGAGAAAGCCCTCAAAGTTTACCAGTCCTCCCTGAGGACCATTGAAGATCACCAGCACGGACTCAGGGCAGTTATTCTGAACAACATGAGTGTAGCCCAGAGGCGGCTGTTCAGAACCGAGGAGGCTCTTGGGTCACTCATGCGATTTGCCAGATCTGCCGTTTCACAGGGTAATCTTCTGCAGGCCTCCACTGCCTACGGAAACATGGCAAGGCTATTCGTAGACCTGTCAAGCTTCGATTCAGCTGCGGATTGTCTCGAGACAATGCTTGAGTTCAGGAAATTGTCCGGAGTTGAAACGGCAGATGATTCAGTTCTTTTCATTTCTTCACAGGTTGCCTTTGCAAAGGGACATACTGAAGAAGCACTATCCCTGATAGAGGAAGCTGTAAAAGCCGCGGGTATATCCGGGAACTTGAGACGACTTTCCCTGAACCTGGTGAAAAAGGGATCCATGCTGCTCAGGATGGAGAAATACCGGGAAGCGGCGGATATCCTGTATGCGGCAGAAGAGGCTTCAATCAAGTCAAACTCTTTGCTGAACGCATTCATTGCCAGAATGAAGGGAACGGCTGCAAGATGCTTTGCGGGAGAGGACGAACCATTCAGCCTTCTTTCCGTTAAGCTGTCGGGATCTCCGGAGGATACACACAGGGGAGAGCAGTTCTACTATCACTGGAAACTTACCGGAAGCCTTCAAAGCCTGTCGGCCGCGGCTCAGCTTCTGTCCAGGGGTCTTTCGACCGGTCTTCATTATCATTCTTATCTTTATATGCTGCATGAAATTGTAGGCGAATTACCCTCCAGTCTTGCAGATGCGTTCCCCCTTGTGCATAATTACCCTTCCTGTGATCAACTGAAAGGTGAATGATGGTTGTGTTCGTGCCCCGTGGCTGGGGAGATATCATATCTTCCCGGGACGGTGTTTATGTTTACGGGGATTATTCCCCTGAAGGTGTCAGAAATGCCCTTGAAACAGGGCAGCGGCTCTTCCTTATAGGAGCAGATGCTCTAAGCCTTCATAAGGGCTGGCTATTTGCATCTGACCATCTGGCCCTGTTCGGTACAGGTGATCTGGCCGGTTCCAACCGCGACGATCTCGGACCGAGGTTTCCCAATCTCAGGGGCATGTACATGGTTCCTTCCCTTTCCGGCAAAGTTTCTCCCCACGGCACGGTTCTGAGGGTGCCTGACATAAGGCTGACCACCGGTGCGGAACTGAATGGTCTTCCCTGTGACGCGGTCGTTTCCCAGGGGCTTGATCTTGCGGTCACAGCGGCGCACGGGGGGGCGAAGGTGGTATTCGTCCTTAATTGCAGAACACCGGAAGACAAGGGTACCAACAACTTTTCTTTCCTGAATGAAGTAATTCAGGAAATTGAAGGAGGTGAGGAGTAGTGAATTACAAAGATACGATAAGGCTTCCAAGAACCAGCTTCTCCATGAAGGGTAACATGATAAGCAGGGAGCCGGAGCTTCTTGAAAAATGGGAAGAGATGGACATTGAGGGACTTGTATCCCGGGCTAGAGCGGATTCAGACTCCTTCGTCCTTCATGACGGCCCTCCATATGCCAACGGTCACGTACATCTGGGCACAGCTCTCAATAAAATTCTTAAGGACTTCATAGTTAAGAGTCACACCATGATGGGTTACTACTCTCCATTCGTTCCCGGCTGGGACTGTCACGGTATGCCCATAGAGCACAAGGTGATGACCGAAGCCGGAGAAGAGAGGGCATCCCTCTCAAGAATGGAAATAAGAAATAGATGCCGCAGTTATGCAGCCGAATTCGTTGACATTCAAAGGGAAGAATTCAAGAGGCTTGGCGTTTTCGGCAGGTGGGATGATCCCTATCTCACCATGAAGACAACGTATGAAGCAGGTATCGTGAGAGCTTTCGGCCTGCTGGTCCGTGAGGGATACATCTATCAGGGACTCCGCCCGATCCACTGGTGTACTTCGTGCTCCACGGCACTGGCCGATGCAGAGGTGGAGTATGCTGATCACACTTCTCCTTCGGTCTATGTGGCCTTCAGACAGAAGAACACCGAAGAGTGGGAAAAAGCCGGTGTTCCGGCTTCAGTGGAGGTTGTTATCTGGACTACTACCCCCTGGACCCTTCCTGCGAACATGGCGGTGGCCTTGAATCCCGGAGAGAGTTACACGGTGGTGGAATCCCAGGGAAGAAGCTTCCTCGTTGCAGCCAGGCGAGCCCAGGCATTCATGGACGATTCCGGCATAGCCGGAAGGGTCAGACCGGAACTCACCTTTACAGGCAGAGATCTTGAGAACCTGATTCTTCAGCATCCTGTAGACCCCTCGAGAACCTCAAGGGTGATACTTGCAGATCATGTCACCATGGAGGACGGAACAGGCTGTGTGCACACAGCACCGGGGCATGGATCTGAAGACTTCATGGTTGGAAGAGCCTACTCAATAGATACTTTCTGTCCGGTGGGACCTGACGGTACCTTCACCCTGGATGGCGGGAAATACGAAGGGATTCACGTTTTCAAGGCAAATCCCCTGATAGTTGATGACCTGAGAGCATCGGGACATCTTATTGCAGAAAGAAATATCAAGCACAGCTATCCTCACTGCTGGCGGTGCAAAACTCCTCTTATCTTCCGTGCAACCGAGCAGTTCTTCCTCAGCCTTGAACACAGGGATCTGAAGCAGAGGGTACTTGAAATGGTGGACGGGGTGACGTGGCACCCCGGATGGGGCTACGAGAGGATGAAGAACATGATGTCCGTCCGCCCGGACTGGTGCCTTTCCAGGCAGCGCTCATGGGGAGTAGCCCTGCCGGTTTTCAACTGTGCCGATTGTGGCGAGGCGGTTCTTGACGCCGAGTTGATAGACAGAGTTGCAGACGAAGTCCTGGAAAAAGGTGCGGATATCTGGTTCGAGATGACCCCTGGGGAGATTTTCGCCCTTGCAGGGAAGAAACCCGCATGTCCTGTCTGCGGAAGCGGTTCGTTAACAAGGGTGGACGACATACTGGACGTCTGGTTTGACAGTTCACTCAGTCACTGGAACGTTCTCACCGAGGAATACGGTCTGGATCGGCCTGCTGCTGTGTATCTGGAGGCCACCGATCAGCACAGAGGCTGGTTCGGGGTAAGTCTCATCACTTCCACGGCTTTGGATGTGTCCAGGCCTGCTGATCACATCATTACCCATGGACTTATTCAGGACAAAAAGGGTAAGAAGATGTCCAAATCCCTGGGAAACGTGATTTCACCCCTGAAGATAATTAAGTCGAACGGTGCAGATATACTCAGGCTCTGGTTTGCAGGAATAGACTACACAGCAGATTTCAGGGCGGATCTCAGCCAGCTTGACGACTGCAGGGAGGCCTACAGAAAAATAAGGAATACTATCAGGTTCATGCTGGGCAACCTTTCCGACTGCACAGGCACGATGCCCGATCCGGATTCCCTGAAGGGCCTTGACCGTTATATCTGGCTCAGAACCTCCAAGCTGATAGCCTTCTGTCTCCAGGAATACAGAAAATTTCAGTTCCACAGGGTTTACAGGGAGCTGAGGAACTTTTTCGTGATAGAGCTTTCCGGTCTTTACCTGGATGCCAGGAAGGACAGGCTTTACTGCGACAGCGTTGAAAGCCCCGGCAGGAAGGCAACGGTGGAACTCCTTGGATGGCTTACCGTGCATCTGACGAAACTCCTTGCCCCGATAATGCCCTTCACTGCAGAGGATATATGGGAAAACCTTCCGGAAACCCTGAAAACCTCGGACAGCGTTCACCTGGAACTGTTCGACGGAACAACTGCGTTGAGCAGTGAGCAGGAGAATGAGCTGAAGTCATGGGAACCATGTCTTGAAATACGGAAATCCGTTCTCAAGCAGCTTGAGGAGAACAGGGCAGACGGAACCATCGGGGGAGGTCTTGACGCGCATGTATACCTTACCCTGCCGGAAGATATGGTGGAGAGCGCAAAGGGTGAGGACTGGGCTGATTTCCTGATCGTCTCGAGAGCCCTGGTGAGCGCAGCCGCCGGTATTGAGATCAAGACGGTAAGGGCCGAAGGGGAAAAGTGTCAGCGATGCTGGAAGATCACACCTGAGGTGGGTTCCAGCCCGTACTCCGATGATGTATGCCCCAGGTGTGGAAAGGTTCTTGAGTCCATTGAGCGCTAGTATGAGAACAAAGGCTTTCATCGCCTCCGGTTTGGTGATAGTTGCCGATCAGATCACGAAGGCGGCTGTCAGAAACGATCTCATGAAGGGTGTTCCCAGGGAGATACTTGGCGATGCGGTCAGATTCACTCTCAGGTATAACTATGGAGCGGCTTTCAGCCTGGGCTGGGGCGGTCCGGCGGTGCTTACGGTTTTTACGGCTCTGGCGTGTGTTCTTCTGGTCAGATACATGATAAAAGCCGGAGCTTCCAGCGGTGTTCTATGGCTGGGAGTCATCCTCGGAGGTGCCCTGGGGAACCTGACAGACCGGATACTCATGGGTAAGGTAACTGATTTTATAGACGTGGGCATTACCGGATGGAGATGGCCCACGTTCAACGTGGCGGACATCGCCATCTGCATCGGGGGCATCGCCGTTTTTCTGGTATACAGGAAAGCTCGAAGGCTTGAGGTCTCATCGGAGGAAAAACAATGAGAAATCACGGCAGAATAGTCGTAGCCATTGGCGGCAATTCTCTCATCAACCCCGGTTCACGCAGGGGTAACAGGGATACACACGAGGTTGCCAGGGAAGTCTGCGAGGAACTGGCGGAGATAGCGGAGATGTTCGGAAGCCTTGTTGTAACCCATGGGAACGGTCCCCAGGTGGGCTACGAACTCATAAGAAACGCCCAGGCTTCCGCTGTCATTCCCCCGGACGGTATGGACGTCAACGTTGCTGCAACCCAGGGAATAATCGGTTACTTTCTCCAGCAGGTTCTGGGAGACGTTCTGGAGGAGAAGGGGAAGGATATCCCCGTATCCAGTGTTATAACCCAGGTTCAGGTAAAACCTGACGATCCAGGGTTCTTGAACCCGACCAAACCAGTGGGACCTTTCTATTCCGAAGAGGAAGCCCGGGAAAAGACAGCGGAGAAGAACTGGATAATGCGAGAGGACGCAGGCAGGGGCTGGCGCAGGGTGGTGCCTTCTCCCATTCCCAAGAAGATAATTGAGATCGATTGCATAAATGCTCTTGTGGAAGCCGGGCAGATCGTGATAGCCGCAGGAGGCGGCGGGGTTCCGGTTGTCAGGGAGGGCAAAAAGATAAGGGGAGTGGCTGCGGTGATAGATAAGGACCATGCAACCGCACTGCTTGCCACAAAACTGAACGCCCCCACATTCGTGATCTCCACCGGGGTTCCGGAGGTGTATATAAACTTCGGGAAACCGGATCAGAAGGCTCTGAGGAATATTTCAGGATCCGAGGCTCAGAAGTACATGGACGAAGGTCACTTTGCTTCTGGTTCCATGATGCCCAAGATCAAGGCCGCACTGGGCTTTCTGGAACACGGAGGTTCCAGGGTGGTGATTTCATCCCCGGGAAATCTGATAAATGCTCTCAAGGGAGAGTCAGGTACCACGATAGTTGCCGATTAGTCCAGGGGGAGTACATTCTGCTGCTCCTCTTCCAGCTCTTGCTTCTTCTCCCGGACCGAGGCCGGCGTCACTTGACATAGAGGCTTGTTTTTGGATATTGTTCGCCGGCAGTATTGACATCGCAGAACAGTATCGGTGGGCGATTAGCTCAGTTGGTTAGAGTGCTTGCTTGACATGCAAGAGGTCACTGGTTCGATTCCAGTATCGCCCACCATATTCATTGGAAGAATTTCACATCCGGGAGGAGGTTGAGCACAATGATACGTATTTGGTTCCCAGACAACAGTTCAACAGAAATTTCTCCTGGAACTACAGGCATGGAAGTAGCAACTTCCATTTCGAAGGGGCTCGCCAGGAATGCCCTGGCATTTGAACTCGACGGCAAAATGTACGACCTTTCTGCTCCCATTCCGGGTGAAGGCCGCATAAGGATCATCACAATGAATGATCCCGGGGCTCTGGATATTCTCAGACACAGCTGTGCCCACCTGATGGCAGCCGCAGTGCTTGAACTTTATCCTGAAGCCAGGTTCGGAATTGGGCCCTCCATCGAAGACGGATTCTATTACGATATGCTCATTCCCGGTTTTCAGGGGGAAAGCGACCTTGAGAAAATCAGCGGCAGGATGAAGAGGCTGGTAAAGAATAACATCCCCTTCCAGAGGAAGGAGATGGCATACCAGGAAGCCGTTGAGTTTTTCAGTGCAAAGGGTGAGAAGTTCAAGACAGAGCTTCTGAAGGAGATCGAGGACCGCGGCGAGACCATATCGGTTTACACCCTCGGAGATTTTGCTGACCTGTGCAGAGGCCCCCACGTTCCTTCCGCAAGGTTTCTCAAGGCCTATAAACTCATAAGCGTAGCCGGAGCATACTGGCGCGGCGACGAGAATAATGAAATGCTCACAAGAGTCTACGGTACGGTATTCCCCGATGCAGATCAGCTGGAGAAGCACCTTAACCTCATCGAAGAGGCCAAGAAGCGTGATCACAGAAAACTGGGACGGGAGCTGGGGCTTTACAGTGCAAGCGGAATGGGCGGTCCGGGGTTCGTTTACTGGCTTCCCAATGGTACCATAGTCAAGGAAAATCTGGAGCAGCTCTGGAAGGACGCCCACCGGCAGCAGGGGTATCAGTTGGTGAGCACACCCCACATTGCCCCTGTGGAGCTGTGGAAGACTTCAGGCCACTATGACTACTACCGGGATAACATGTACTTCACCGAGGTTGAGAACGGCGAATACGCGCTTAAACCCATGAACTGTCCCGGACATATAATCATTTACCGCAGCCAGAAACGATCCTACCGTGAGCTTCCAATGAGACTTGCAGAGCTTGGAACCGTTTACAGGTACGAGCGCAGCGGTGCTCTTCACGGGCTCATGAGGGTTCGCGGGTTTACAGTTGACGACGGTCACATTTTCTGCACTCCGGAGCAGATCGTGGCTGAGATACAGGATGTGGTGAGATTTGCCCTGTATTTCCTGAAGATCTTCGACTTCGGATATCGTATCGAGCTTTCTCTCATGGACCCGGAAAACCCGGAGAAGTACGCAGGGGACCCTTCTGACTGGGCCGAGGTAGAACCCGCCCTTGCGAAAGCTCTCGATGATATGGGAGAGGATTACACAACGGTTACCGGAGAGGCCGCCTTCTACGGACCCAAGATAGATATCAAGCTTAGGGACGCTCTCGGCCGCTACTGGCAGGGGCCCACTGTTCAGTTCGATTTCAACATTCCAAGCAGATTCGACCTGAACTACATTGGTGATGACGGCAACGAACACAGGGTTTACATGGTGCACAGAGCACTCTTCGGTTCGGTGGAGAGGTTCATCGGAAACCTCATCGAACACTTTGCAGGGAACTTCCCGGGTTGGCTGTCACCGGTTCAGCTTGTTATCTTACCGATTACCTCCGCTCAGGTTGAATTTGCGGAGAAAGTATATGAAAAAGCATTATCAGCCGGTATAAGATGCCAGCTTGATGCCAGAAGTGAAACAATAGGCTACAGGATTCGGGAAGCTGAAACCGGCAAGGTTCCATTCATGTTCGTTGTCGGAGAGAAGGAAACCGGATCAGATATGGTGGCTATTCGCAGGCACGGCGAAGGCGACAGGGGGTCTCTGGACGTTGACAAGGCTCTGGAATTCGTTGTTGAAGAATGCCTTCGACCTGCACTGCCGAAACGGAGGTAGAGGGAAATCGCAAACTCCACAAGAGTTAACGGTGAGATTAAAAGCCAGAAGTTAAGGCTGATTGATCAGGATGGTGAACATGTGGGAGTGGTTGATTTCGCCAGGGCCATGGAAATGGCAGCCGAGGCGGGTCTTGATCTTGTCGAGATAAGCGGAGTCAGTGATCCCCCTGTTTGCAGGATCATGGATTACGGCAAGTTCCGGTATCAGCAGAACCGCAAGGAGCGGGAAGCCCGGAAGAAACAGCATTCCGGCGGGCTGAAAGAAGTGAAATTCAGACCGAATACCGAAAAACATGACTACGAGTTCAAGATGAAGCACGCCAGAGAGTTCCTCGAAAACAGGAACAAGGTTAAGGCAACAGTGGTCTTCAGAGGAAGGCAGCTTGTGTATAAGGATCAGGGCTATGACCTTTTGCAACGACTGTCAGAAGATCTGAACGACCTGGCGCAAATAGAGAAACCCCCGGCAATGGAAGGCAGGTTTCTTACAATGATACTTGCACCCAGGCGGGAAAAAAGTACTAATCAATAGGTAAGGCGGGCAATAGATTATGCCGAAAATGAAAACACACAAGGGCGCTGCCAAGCGCTTTAAGAAAACGGGAACTGGCAAGATACGCACAAGGCACAGTCATGCCGGTCACATCAAAACCAAAAAAAGCAGTAAGCGCAAGAGAAATCTTCGCACCGCGGGGATTGCATCACCTTCAGACACAAAGCGCATGAAGGTGCTCCTGCCCTAGAATACGGAGACTGAACCATGAGCAGAGTTAGAAATGCCGTTGCCAGGCACAAGAGGCATAAGAAGGTACTGAAGGAGGCGAAGGGTAACTTCGGTGGAAGAAGAAAACTCTACACCGTTGCCTCCGAGGCCAACAAGAGGGCCATGGTGTACCAGTACAGAGACAGAAGGAACAAGAAGCGTAATTTCAGAGCACTCTGGATTACCAGGATCAACGCCGCCGCAAGAGAGAACGGAATGAAGTATTCCAGCCTCATCAACGGACTTGCCATGGCAGGTGTGGAGCTTGACAGAAAAATGCTCGCCGACCTTGCTGTCAAGGATCCTGCTGCTTTCAGCAAAATTGTGGACGTTGCCCGTAAGGAACTCAATCCCGAGGGGAACTGAATAGACTAGGAGGGGATCAATTGCCCATCACCGGTTCTGCCGAGAGGTTAACTGAAGCGGTGGACAGGCTCATTCTGAAATACCGTTCCATGTGCAGTGAAAATCAGGAACTGCAGAACAGGGTGAATGAGCTGGAGAAGAGGCTCGATTATCAGAAGGGCAATGCCGATTCCGAAGGTTACAATCTGCTCAGAATACATTATGCCAGACTCCTGCAAGAGAGGCAGGAGATGAAACAGAGACTTGAAACTGTTCTGAAAAAACTGGATGATCTGAGGAATGACGAAGGGCAGAATGCCAATGGGTGAGCGTCCGGAGAACACCAGGGTAAACATCTACGGACGTGAGTATTCAATTAGAGGAGAGGGCGATCCTGCATATATTGCGGAGATCGCCCACTTTCTTGATATGCGTATGCGCCAGATGACCGAGAACGTAGCAATGACCTCCACGGCAAAAGTTGCAATCCTCGCGTCACTTAACATTATAGATGAGCTTTTCAGCAGAACGGCCCAGCTTGAGGAGATGGAGGATTCACACAAGATTCTCCTTGCATCCCTTGCCGACAGAATTGACAACGCCCTGTCAGAAGAGGACGAAGGCGATTCAGCAGGAAAGAGCACCGGCGCATACAATTCAGAACCCAGGGATACTTCATTCCCAGTCATTTTTCAGAAATCCAGTCAGGGCAGCAGCGAAGAGTCCTAGTCCTCAGGAAGACGGTACCGGAGAAGGTGTCGCGGGATTCCCCGGAGGAATGCGGTCTTTCTGATTACATAAATGCCGCCCGTGTCTGAAACGGAGAACTGAAAATGCCCACTTACCTTGTACCTGCAGTTGCCGGAGCAGTGGCTTTCCTGCTTGGCTGGCTTCTGCACAAAATGCTGGTAAACAAAGAGATAGGCGGAGCAACCGCCGAGGCCGAGAGAATACTTGCCGAGACCAGGAGAGAATCTGAAACCCTCAGGAAGGAAATGGTTCTCGAAGGCAGGGAGCAGATAAGCGAGGAAAGATCCCGGGAGCTTGAAAAGCTCCGGGAGAAGCAGTCTGTTCTGGACAGACGAGAGAACGATATAACAAGACTCAGTCAGCAGATGGATAGAACCCGGGAGAATCTGGAAAGCAGACAGGAATCCCTCTCACAGCAGGAAACCGCACTGGGAGAGATGGAACAGGCTCTTCTGGCCAAGCATCAGCGGGCCAATAAGCTTCTGGAGGAACAGAACGCAAGGCTGGAGGAGGTAGCAAAGCTTTCCAGGGATGAAGCAAGGGATCTTCTGTTATCTAACCTCCGGGAAGAAACCGATCTCGAAGCTGCCAAAATGACCCGCCGGATACTGGACGAGGCGGAGAGAACAGCCGACGACAAGGCCAACAACCTTCTGGCAACCGCTATTCAGAGGTGTGCAGCGAACCATGTGGTGGAAAGCTGTATTTCCGTGGTCAACCTTACCAACGACGACATGAAAGGCCGGATCATAGGCCGTGAAGGCAGGAACATCAGGGCCTTCGAGAAAGCCACAGGAGTGGACGTGGTCATTGACGACACTCCTGAAGCAGTTGTACTGAGCTGTTTCGATCCCGTGAGAAGGGAGGTAGCCAGGCTCTCCATGGAGAAACTCATTGGGGACGGGCGTATCCATCCGGGCAGGATCGAAGCTCTGGTGGCCAAGGAACGAAGCGAAATGGAACGAACCGTGAGGAAGCTCGGGAACGAGCTCGTTATGGAAGCCAGTGTCACAGGACTTCACCCACAGCTTATCAGACATCTTGGCAGACTCAGGTACAGAACCAGTTATGGTCAGAACATGTACCAGCATTCCCTGGAGGTGGCCCACATATGCGGACTCCTCGCCAGTGAACTGCGTCTGGATCCGGGTCTGGCCAGAAGATCGGGCCTTCTCCATGACATTGGTAAGGCCACTGACCATGACCTGGAAGGATCACACGCCATAGTGGGAATGGAACTGGCCAGGAAGTTCTCTGAACCGAGAACCGTTGCCAATGCCATCGGTGCCCACCACGAAGAGATAGAACCCGAGAGCCTGTACGCCATTCTGGTTCAGGCTGCAGACGCGGTAAGCAGCGCCAGACCAGGTGCAAGACGCGAGACCCTAGAACTGTACATAAAGAGGCTCCACCGGCTGGAAGCCATTGCCGATTCCTTCGAGGGTGTAAGGAAGTCTTACGCCATACAGGCAGGCAGGGAACTGCGCATCGCCGTGAGGCCCGAGGCAGTCAAGGATGAAGAGGCCATAGACATGGCAAGGGAAATAGCAAGGAAAATCGAGAACGAGATGGAGTATCCCGGTCAGATCAAGGTAACTGTGATAAGGGAGCTCAGAGCTTCCGAAACCGCAAGATAGTTATCTGATGCGCGTTCTTTTCCTCGGCGATGTGGTTGGAAGACCCGGAAGGGAAGCTGTTCTGCATTACCTTTCAGGGGCTGCAGGCAGGTATGATCTCATTGTTGTCAACGGCGAGAATGCAGCAGGAGGGTTCGGCATTACCCCGGAAATAGCCTCAGAGCTTTTCAACGCCGGTGTTCACATCATTACCTCCGGAAACCATATATGGAAAAAAAGTACCATCATACCCATGCTGGACTCAGCTGATTCACGGATACTGCGCCCTGCCAATTATCCCCCGGGGAACCCCGGGCGGGGAAGCAGAACCCTTCAAGTAGGGGAGCTTTCCGTTCAAGTGATCAACCTGCAGGGCAGGGTATTCACAGATTTCACCGGGGAGTGCCCCTTCAGGATAGCCGACAGAATAATAGAGTCCGGCAGAGCTGACATAAGACTCATAGATTTCCATGCGGAAGCAACCAGCGAGAAGATGGCGCTGGCCCGTTTCCTCGACGGGAGGGTAAACCTCCTGGCAGGAACCCATACCCATGTGCAGACCGCTGATGAACAGGTACTGCCCGGGGGAACAGCCTATCTTACCGATCTGGGTATGTGCGGTTCCTGTCGGGGGGTAATAGGAATGGAGACTTCCTCCTCAATAGCAAGGTTCACAAGCGGCAGGTACAGCAGACTTCGGGTGGCCCAGGGTGGAAGAATGGTGAACGGTCTTGACATTACCTTCGATGGCGGGGGGAAAATAACTGAACTGAGGCGGGTATATGAGTTCGTGGAAACTGCTCAGACAGAGGCTTGACAGAAGCAGGGAACTGGTGGAGAGTTCTCTGAGGGATCTTTCAGCGACCCTGGGTGAGGATTGCGCATATTCCCTTGAAGCAGGAGGGAAACGCATCAGACCCTTTCTTGTTTTTGAGTCGTGCTCCTCTCTTGGTGGAGATGTTTCCAAAGCACTGCCTGCTGCGTGTGCAGTAGAGATGATACACACCTATTCGCTGATCCACGATGACCTGCCTGGAATGGACGACGACGAACTCAGGAGAGGCAAACCATCTCTCCATATGGTATACGGTACCCGACGGGCTCTTTTCGCCGGTGACAGGCTTCTGATCGAGGCTTTTCTGGAGCTGCTGCGCACCCCCCTTCCTGAAAAAAGGGTCAGGCAGATGACTTCGGCTCTCTGTGAAGCTTCCGGTGCTGCACTGCTAACAGGCGGTCAATTCATGGACATGTATCATCCTGAAAGAGCCGATTCCACATGGACCCGCCGAATGATTCTCGGAAAAACAGCTGCCATGATAAGGGTTTCCATGGAACTGGGAGCTCTCACAGCAGGTATTGAAGCCGGAGAACTTGCTTCTCTTTCAGCCATTGGTGATGATACAGGATGGCTTTTTCAGCTTACCGACGACATTCTGGATGTGACAGGAAGCAGCAGAGAAATGGGGAAGGCCGTATCCAAGGACGCCGAAATGGGGAAATGGAACCCGGTTCGGGAACTGGGTATCCAGGGAGCCATGGAGCTTGCCAGGAGGATCTCTGCCGACATCAGGAACAGACTTCAGACCCTGGAGGGCGACTGGTCAGGAATAATCGAGCTTGTTGAATACCTTCCCGAAAGAAGGAAATAGTGCCTGGCATTCTAGACAGTATTACAGAACCTTCCCAGATACCGGAGCTTTCCATCGAAGAGAGAGTCATACTTGCAGGAGAGATAAGGGAAAGGATAATTGGTGTCATCTGCAACACAGGTGGACATCTGGCTTCAAGTCTCGGTGTGGTGGAACTCACCATTGCCCTTCTCTCCGTTTACGACCCGGCTGTGGACAAAATAGTATGGGACGTGGGACACCAGACATATCCATGGAAACTCCTCACAGGCAGAAGGGAACTCTTTCACACCATAAGACAGACCGGGGGTCTGAGCGGTTTTCCGAAGCGTTCTGAAAGCCGGTATGATGTTTTTGGAACCGGACATTCAAGCACCTCCATCAGCGCCGCCCTCGGTTTTGCCAGAGCCCGTGACCTTGCAGGCAGGAAGGAACGTGTGGTGGCCGTGATCGGCGACGGCGCCATGACTGCGGGACTTGCTTTCGAGGGACTGAACAACCTGGACACCTCGGGAACTGACATTACGATTATCCTCAACGACAACGAAATGTCCATCTCCAGGAATGTTGGAGCAGTATCGAAACACCTGAGCAAACTTCTCACCGATCAGACATACAACAGATTCAAAGACGGTATCTGGAACGCCCTGGGAAAGGTTCCATCCCTGGGAGACAGAATGCGCATAGCCGCCCATGAGGTGTCTTCCGCCGTTAAAAAAACCATTGCCACCAGGGCTTCGATCTTCGAGGAATTCGGTGTAAACTATTTCGGTCCCATACCCGGTCATGACCTGGCGGCATTAACTGCTGTTCTCGACAGGGTCAAAAAACTGAGAGGCCCGGTACTGGTTCACGTAATTACCCGAAAGGGCAAGGGTTTCGAGCCTGCTGAATGCCAACCCCGGTCTCATCACGGAGTCAGCGGCGCCGTGGGCAGGAAAAAGGGACGCACCTTCACATCCGCCTTTTCCGCAGCCGTTATCAAAGCGGCTTCCCTGGATGAATCAGTGGTGGCGATAACCGCCGCCATGCCTGATGGAACAGGTCTTTCAGCCTTTGCTGACAGTTACCCGGAGAGATTTTTCGACGTGGGTATAGCGGAACAGCATGCCGTGACCTTTGCCTGCGGGCTTGCATTCGGAGGAATGAAGCCGGTGGTTGCCATTTACAGCAGCTTCATGCAGAGGGCATACGACCAGTTGATACACGATGCCGCCCTGCAGGACACTCCTGTTCTTTTTGCCATGGACCGGGCCGGGCTGGTCGGTGCCGACGGTCCAACCCATCACGGCATATTCGACATTCCCATGTTCCTCTCTGTTCCCGGAGTGGAGCTGGCTGCACCAAGGGACTGCACAATACTCGAGATGCTAATGGAACAGGAGATCAAAAACCTTTCCGGCCCCGTTGGTATAAGATATCCCAGGGGAAGCGAACCGGACCTCCTGTGCCCTCCCCCGGGTGCGTTATCCAGGGGGAAGGGACAGCTGCTTCGTGAGGGCAAAGACGTTCTCATCATTGCCGTGGGAACCATGGCTTCAAGGGCAATGGAAGCCGCCGAGCTGCTTTCTGAAAAATTCATAGAAGCTGCCGTTTACGATCCGGTATGGCTTAAGCCTGCGCCCATGGATGAAATCCGTCTTCTCTCCGATGGCAGGAAAGTGGTAACCATCGAGGAAGGATCCCTTTCAGGGGGATTCGGTCAGTTAATATCATCGGAGCTTTCCCTGAGATCAGTTCTTTCCCTTGGCATTCCAGACGCTTTCGCTTCCCACGGCAGTACAGGGGAGATACTTGCAGAACTGGGCCTGGAACCTTCCGGGATTGCCAGTTCAGTGATGGAACACCTGGGAGGCTCATATGAAACCGGTTAACAGAATACTTCTAAGGGGCCATGAAGTCGAACACTGCCGCAGGATTTTCCAGGAAGCCGGTTTTCAGATAGTAACTTCCGCTGAAAGAGCTGAAACCGTGGTTGTGGTTGGAGGAGACGGCACAATACTAAGAGCAATGGACGATTTCCTCGGCAGCTCCGTTCCTATTCTTGGGGTGAACGCAGGGCATCTGGGTTTTCTTGCCGACTGCGAACTGTCCACGATCAACGAGTCTATGGACTGCCTCAGTTCCGGCGATTACATGATAGACCTTCTTCCAGTGCTGGAAACCGTTGGTCCCGGAGGAATCCGGGTCAGGGCGCTGAACGAGATCTGCATCAACAGGTGTGCAGAGGGTGGAATTCTTCACATAAGGGTTTATGTGGACGGCAGAGAGGTGGCCCTTATGGCCTCGGACGGCGTTATGGTTTCCACCCCGTCAGGTTCAACGGCATACAACCTTTCCTGCGGAGGACCTGTTCTTCACCCCAATCTTCCCGTGGTCATTATTACCTCTATCTGCCCGCATCTTCTTGCACTGCGTCCCATTGTGGTTCCCCTGTCGTCGGAGATTCGCTTTGAGGTTATCAGAGCCACCGGCAGGGATCCCCTCATCCTTGCCGACGGAGCCGCCAAGTGCGGTGCCATTGCCGAGGGTGAAACCATCACCGTGGCAAACGCAGACCTAAGCTGTCCGGTCGTTAAAACCGGCAGAAGATCCGACTACTATGCCATGCTGGGAAAGAAGCTTGGCTGGGGCTACAGGGGGTAGAATCGGATGATGCTGAAGTCCATTACCCTGAAAAACCTTGCAACCATAAGCGACACAGCCCTTGAATTTCAGAGTGGTCTAAACGTGCTCACCGGCGAAACCGGAAGCGGTAAATCGATACTGGTTGACGGACTGATGCTTGCAACCGGCAAAAGGGCTGACCGTTCAATGGTCAGACCGGGAACCAGGAATGCCTTCGTGGAAGCCGTGTTTCTGGATTCAGGAGGAAGTGAAACCGTGGTGCGCCGTGAGATCAGTCTGGAAGGAAGAAGCAGGATCTTCATAGACGATTCCCTGGCCACCCTGGATGAGGTAAGAAAAGCCGTTCAGCATTTCGTCGAGCTCCATAGTCAGCGTTCAACCCCGGATCTTCTGAAATCATCCAGACAGCTTGAATTACTGGATCGTTTTGCAGGAACCGAACCTCTCCGTATGGAATTCACACGGAAATACATGGAATTGAAAGATAGCCTGGCGGAGAAGGAGAAGCTGGCACAATACATTATCTCAGCGTCGCCTGGAAGGGAAATACTTCTCCACGAAAAAGAACTATTCAGTGAGCTCAAACCAAACAGGGAAGACTACCGTGCCCTGATGGAGAGGGAGAGTCAGCTGCGGAATGCAGTTGAACACTCGGTTCTATTCTCCACGGTCTCGGAGATCCTCACCTCCGATGAGGGAGTTCTCTCTTCTCTGCAGGGAATCCTGCGCAGAATACGTCGGGAGTCACCGGAGAGCAGTTCGCTGATCGATCTTCTGGAGCAGTCGGCAATCGCCGTTGAAGAGGCATCTTCTCTGGTGATGCGGGAGATGGAAGCCGGCGAGGAAGCTCCCGAACTCATGGCCGGGATCGAAGAGCGCCTGGATCGCTATTCCAGGCTCATGGCCCGTTTCGGCGGAACCATCGAAGCCGTCCTTCAGGCCTCCGAATCCCTTGAGAAAAGGATTCAGGAATACGATAATGCCTCTTTCAGAATTCAGGAACTTGAAGAGTCCTGTTCCCTCCTTTCCGGGGAACTTCTGGAGCTTTCAGCCCTGCTCACTGAAAGAAGAGTGAGAGCCGGCGATCTTCTGTCGGAAAAAACCCTGGACGAGATCAGACGCCTGAACATCCCTCGAGCCGAGTTTTCCGTGGAGGTGAAGACACTTACGGAAGGTTTGGAGACCGGCGGTAAGAAACTGAGCCCTTCAGGGGCGGACCACGTATCGTTCATGTTTACCGCAAACGCCGGTATCCCAATGGAACCCCTGGAATCCGTTGCCAGCGGAGGAGAGCTTTCAAGGGTTGCCCTTGCTCTGGCAATCGTTCTTGCGGATTCCGGTTCCGCATCCACCCTCATCTTCGACGAGATAGATTCGGGAACCGGAGGAGAAACGGCTCATTTGCTTGCAAAATCTCTTCTCCGGGCCTCTGAGACCCGTCAGACGATAGTTATTTCGCACCTGGCCCAGATCGCATCGAGGGCCCACCGTCATCTTGCTGTGGAGAAGAACTACCATGCGGGAATGCCTGTTACCACAGTTAAGCACCTGGATACCTCAGAGAGCAGAGTGGAGGAGCTCGCAAGGCTTCTTGGCGGAGGTGACGGCGCAAGGGATCATGCCACGCGTCTTCTGGAGGACCAGATTTGATAAAAGGACGATTTCTCACAGC
>CAZRCS010000008.1:29579-31701 GCA_964598645.1 uncultured bacterium
CATGCCACGCGTCTTCTGGAGGACCAGATTTGATAAAAGGACGATTTCTCACAGCTCCCAACCTGATAAGCATTTCCAGGATCCCCCTTGCAGCCGCTGCGGCATTCATGCTGGTAAGGGGCAACATTCTTCTCACAGGTGTTTTCATGGTACTGGCTACCGTTACCGACTGGCTGGACGGTGCTGTGGCAAGGAAAACCGGCACTGTAAGCGACTGGGGGAAAATACTGGATCCCGCCGCTGACAAGATGGCTTTTCTGATAATGGCCCTGGCCCTTCTCCACATGGATCTGGTTCAGGCCTGGATTCTCTGGATGCTTGTGATCCGCGATGGCCTGATCGCGGCGGGAGGGGTTTTGATCTCCAGGAAGATACGGCCTCCCGCTTCCAATCTCTGGGGGAAAGCCGCCACCTGCGCCCTGGCCCTTTACATGATAAAACAGGCTCTTTATCCCGGAGCAGACCTGCCCGGCGGAGAGTTAGTTTTCAGAACCGATCTGCTGGGACTTATTGCGGCAGCTCTGGTGGTATTAAGCTTTGTAATTTACATTTTTGTGTTCATTCGAACGAACTGGGAAACCAATGCGTCTTAAAAGCCTGGAGATTCTAGGATTCAAATCCTTTGCCGATCCCTTCAGAATTGACTTCAGAAAGGGGATATCGGCCATTGTGGGACCTAACGGATGCGGCAAGAGCAATGTGGCCGATGCCATACGCTGGGTTCTTGGAACACAGAGCCCCAGACAGCTTCGCACTGAAAAAATGGAATCTGTGATTTTTTCAGGCTCCACGAAACGCAAGCAGGTTGGAATGGCAGAGGTAACCCTTACTTTCGATAATTCCGACCGGTCTCTGAACCTTGATTACGACGAAGTCTCCGTTTCAAGGAGGCTGTTCCGTTCAGGGGAGAGCGAATACAGCATCAACGGTTCCAGATGCAGGCTCATGGACATTACCGACCTGGTGGTGGACAGGGGACTGGGATCAACGGGTTACTGGATACTTGAATCGAAGATGGTCGGAAGAATTTTATCCAGCAGACCGGAAGACCGCCGTTTCCTGTTCGATGAGGCTGCTGGAATAGTCAAATACAAGATACAGAGACACCGTGCAGAGCTGAAGCTGGAATCCGCTGCATCGGATCTGGAAAGACTTGCAGACATCATTTCAGAGGTGGAATCGACCTGTACTGGTCTCAAAAGGCAGGTTTCAGCCTACAGGAAGCATGAGCGTATCTCTGATTCCATCAAATCACTGCGTGAGGCGACAGCCCTCATTGAGTCAGGAGAGATACGTTCTCAGCTGAAGATCTGCACTGACAACCTCGATGAAACAGGTGCCCTGGTCGGAAGGGAAACAGCAGCTCTGGCGGCGAGAAGCGCCGTTCTTGCAGAGGCAAAAACAGAATATGCAAGGGTACAGGGCAGACTGGACGAGGCCCACGGAACCTGTGCCGCACTTGATTCCAGACTTGCCGGTATAGACAGGGAAACAGCGGTAACAGGGGAGAAAATCGAATCTTCCTCCGCAAGGATTGCAGAGAATAATGCCAGGACTGCAAGAGAAAGAGAAAGGGCCGAACTGTACAGAAGGGATATAGAAACCCTTCAGGGGGAGAAGGAAGCCCTGGAACCAGTAACCGGGGAACTTGAAAAGAAGCACCAGTCGGCTGAAGAAGAGATTCGCAGATTAAGGGAGGAACTGGACAGCCGTAGAAGTAAGTCGGGAACCATCAGAAGCGAACTGTCTGTATTGGAAGAAAAGATAGCCGGGCTTCAGAAACGCTACCTGGATGGGGTTAGACAGGATGAAGCCAGGAACCAGCGTCTCGCCTGGCTGGAAACAACAGCTGAAAGCATCCGGGAAAGGGTCTCCAGCCGTAAAACTGAGCTGTCGGATCTGCTTGAGGAGAGAATCCGGATACAGGAGAAAATTGAAGATCTGGGCAGGTCTTCCGGTGAATACAAGATCATTCTTGACGGTCTTCAGGAGCCTTCCCAGGAGCTTAAACGCGTGAAAGCCGCTCTTGAAAGAGAAGCCGCAGTTCTCGAGGATCATCTCTCCAGGGCTGAAGACGCGCTTTCAAAGAGCATTTCCCCGGAATCACTCTCTTCACTCCTGA
>CAZRCS010000009.1:0-31324 GCA_964598645.1 uncultured bacterium
CCGGTGCCGGTTTCCGGTGACGAAAACGAGTACAGTCTCCCCGGTCCGGAGTTTCTAGCCCTTCCATCCAGGGGAGAGAGGAACAGGCAGACCGAATCAGAAATTCAGGACCGGGCAAAAATACTGGTGGATAAGCTTGCGGCTTTCGGAGTGGAATGCACCGTTACCGACTACTGTCCCGGACCGGTTCTCACCAGATATGAACTTAAGCCCGGACCGGGAGTGAAGGTTAACAGAATACTGAACCTGGCAGATGACCTCAGCCTCGCCCTTGCCGCAAAACGCATCAGGATCCTTGCGCCCATTCCGGGAAAGGGTGCCGTTGGTATAGAGATACCCAACAGGAACCCCGAAACTGTTTACCTGAGGGAACTGCTTTCGAATTTCAAGAACGAGAAAATACCTGTTGCACTGGGAAAACGCCTGGAGGGTGAGCCTTTCATCGCAGATCTCACTGAAATGCCCCACCTGCTCATTGCCGGAGCCACAGGCAGCGGCAAAAGCGTTTGCGTCCACGCCATCGTATCCACAATTCTTCTTACAAGAACTCCCTACCAGGTGAAGCTTGCAATGATAGATCCCAAGATGCTGGAACTCTCTGCTTACAAGGGGATCCCCCATCTGTGGGCGCCTGTGATAATACAGCCCTCCAAGGCCAGATACCTTCTGGAAGCTCTTGTGAGAGAAATGGAGGAGCGCTACGCCCTTCTTGCAAGGACCGGGGTCAGATCCATATCGGAATACAACCGCAGGTTCGGAAAGGATCAGGTGGAGGAGCATCTTCCCTACATCGTGGTGATCATCGACGAACTTGCCGACCTGATGATGACCTGTGCAAGGGATGTGGAGCCCCCGATAGCAAGGCTTGCCCAGATGGCCCGGGCAGTTGGAATTCACCTTGTGGTTGCAACCCAGAGACCTTCTGTTGATGTCATCACAGGGGTAATAAAGGCAAACTTCCCATCCAGGATAGCCTTTAACGTTCAGTCCATGACAGACAGCAGAACGATTCTCGACATGAACGGTGCTGAGAAACTTCTTGGACGGGGCGATATGCTCTTCGTTCCCGCTGCTTCACCTGAACCGGTGAGAATCCACGGTTCCTACGTTTCTACGGAAGAGACCAGATCCCTGGTGGAATTCTGGAGCAGTCAGCCTGAGATCGCATTTGAATATGAACCCCCCGATGACGACGGCGGGAACTTATATGACCCAGGGGAATTAGATTTCGATGATCCTCTTCTCGAAGAGGTAAAGGGGGTAGTGATTGGTCAGCAGAGAGCATCCGTGTCCATGATACAGCGAAAGTTCAGGGTGGGCTATGCCAGGGCAGGTAAGCTCATCGATATGCTGGAGAGGATGGGTGTGGTGGGTCCGCATCTAGGCAGCAAACCCAGAGAAGTTCTGGTCAGACCGGAACCAGAGGAGGCAACAGATGACTAGGCATCCTGCCCGGGTGATTTTTACCGCTTTCCTGCTGGCTGTGGTTTCCTGCGGCGGCAGTTCCACCGACGGCGAGGGCCTTTGCGGCTCTGAAACTGCCATGGAGCAGTTTACCAGGGCAAGTCAGCTGTATTTCAGGGGAAGGCTCACTGCCTCTCTCGACGAGTTCAACGGAGTGATTTACCGGTTCCCGGAATCTCCATTTGCTGCAGATGCCAGGCTTGCAGCACGAAGAGTGGAAAGTGACCTGTCCGGAGAAAACATCGTCTCAAGCGGCGGCCCGTCAGCCGTTAGAATTGAATCAAGGGTTGCGGTGGTGGGCCGGGCACCGGTTACGGCAAACGTCAACAGAACCGCAGAGCTCCTGTCAGGTATATGTCCTTCGATTTCAGGCCTTGTTGACCATCAGGCTCCGGAGATAACCATGGTATTCCATACCCTCGGCTGCGAGGAAGATGCATCAGTGGTGGCTGATTCCCTTGGAAGATGGTTTCTCAGACCTGAGGAAATAACCCTGAGGCCCGGAGAGGAACTCATAGATGCGGTGGCCCCGGGTTTTGACGTTCTTGTAATAATTGGCAACGATGCGGTTTTCGAACCGTCGGTTAACTGAGAAAGGACAGAATGACAGCCATTCTATTCGCAGCACTTCTGTGCAGCCCCTCCCTTGCTCCTCTTACGGAGAAGCTCTCATCGATCGAGTACCTCACTGGGAGCTTCACCCAGACCGATTACTGGGCTCTTACGCTGGACTCGGAAGAGACTTCCGGGACGCTGCATCTTTCGCACCCGAATCTCTTTCTACTTGAATACGATGACGTTCAGGGAAGGGCTACCGGATGTACAGGCGATCTTGTGTTTACAGTGGATCCTGATTTCAATGAGATCCTTGTCTATACGGGAACCCCAACAGGTTTCCTTCACATTCTGTCATCCCCTGGAGAGGGTCTTGCCTCCACTGTTTTCACCGAGAACGGTGACAGCTTGACCGTTACCATCTCCGGGGAATTCGACGGCGGTATTACGGAAATAACCGCAGGGTACACTCTGTCGGATTCCCTGCCCTATTTCCTCTCTACCGTTGATGCTAACGGAAATTCCACATCATGGGAGCTCCTGAATCTCTCAATATCAGATACGGCGCCAGACGTTTTCATGGTTCCAGAGCTGCCTGGTTATTCAATCGTAGATGCAGGAATGATATAGCCGATCATGAAATTTCATATCATTTCACTGGGCTGTCCAAAGAACAAGGTAGATTCGGAACGGTTCGCATGGGTTTTCCAGGCTGCAGGATGGAAGCAGGTATCCGATGCGGAGATGGCAGACCTGATCCTTCTGAACACCTGCGCATTCATTGCTCCGGCAACTGAAGAATCACTGGAGTACTTATATGACCTGATCGACTGGAAAAAGGAACACCCGGGAAGGAAACTGATCCTTGCAGGGTGTCTTCCCGGAAGGTATTCAGACGACGGAAGCGGAGGGCTGTCGGACATCGATCTTGTGATAGGTCCAGAGGGATGGAAAAAACTGTCATCCTGGCTGGGAGCTTCGTTTTCCGGCGAAGCAATGATCAGTGGAAAAGGATCCTTCAGATATCTAAAGATAGCCGAAGGATGCAGCAATCACTGTTCCTACTGCACGATTCCCGCTATCAGGGGAGGGTTCGTTCCTGTATCACCGGAAGCGGCAGAGGCTGAAGCCTCTCTCCTGGTGGACCAGGGAGCCCGCGAGATCGGTCTCGTTGCCCAGGACAGCGGAAGCTGGAACTGGAATGGCATGAACCTCACAGGTCTTGCCGCCAGGCTGGCCGGGAAACACCCTGATGTCTGGTTCCGGCTTTACTATCTTCACCCGGGGCATTTTCCGGCGGACTTTGAAAACCTGATCGCCGAATATGGTAACGTGGTCCCCTATGTTGATATGCCAGTTCAGCATGCAAGTACCAGGGTGCTTGAGAGAATGGGCAGGGGTTACGGAGAGAGCGAACTGAGGGGAATAATGGAGAGGCTCGAGAACTCCTCCATGGAAATAGCTGTTAGATATACAGTAATAACAGGATACCCTGGTGAAACCCAGGAAGATTTTCACAGGCTTACGGGTTTTCTGGGAGATTACAGATGCGGCAGGCACATCGCAGCATTTACATGGTATCCTGAAGAGGGAACAAGGGAGTTTTACAGGACTATAGAAAGGCAGGATTCTGTGGATCAGGGAACCGCTTCAGAGAGGCTTGCCATACTCTCTTCGGTGGGAGACTCCCTGTACGCCAACTGGGACCAGAGACTCGAGGGTAGAATCATCAGCGTGCTTGCAGACGAGAGGGAGGCCGGCCACACCGTCTGGGATGCTCCTGATGTTGATGCAGTAACCGCTTTCACCGTACCCGTGGAAGCAGGAAGCTTTATCAGGGCCCGTGTGGTTGATTCCTCAGGTGCCGTTCTTTTGGCAGAACCTATTGGTGATTGATATAATCGCATCCGATATGTTTGGTATGGAACACTAGAAAGATTGGATAGAAAATGATGACGATTTTCCTGGCTGGGCTTGCTCTCACAGGCAGCATGACTAACATGGATATGCTTGAATCGGTGGTTAGTGATGCCATGGTTCCAGTGGCAGAACAGGTTGCTGCAGCCGGTGTAGATGCCGTTATTCTGTCAGTGGACGGAGAGAACGAAGGCAGCTGGCTTCTGGAGCAGACCGCAGTTTCAGCCCTTAACTCCGCCGGAGTTACCGTTGCCTCTTCCCGGGATGGAGATATCTACACCCTGAATGTCCGTCCCATGGAACTGGCCGTGACCTACTCCCAGACAAGAAGAAGCTGGATGCTTGGCGGCAGACAGGTCCCCAGGCAGGCCAACTGTCAGCTTTCCGCAACTCTCCGGGATCCCCAGGGAGATGTGGTTCTTACCGTAAGGGAAGGTGCTGTTTTGAATAACACCGTTTCCGCAGATGACATAGTGGTTCTTGAGAGCAGTACCGAAAGATGGGTTAATGGAGAGCTCTCCGACGAGGAAAGCGGCAATCTTCTCGAACCTCTTGTGGTTACAGGTGTGGTAACAGCTCTGGTCTATCTGTTCTATTCCAGCAGGAACTGATCTTGAAGGCAGTTTTTCCAGTTCTTGTATTGTTTTCCCTGATCGCCTGCGGACCGGGTTCGCTGGACGAAGATATCCTGGAACAGGCAGACATTCTCTTCAACGCCGGAAGATATTCCCAGGCCCTTCCCCTGTACGAAGAACTGTGTGCCGATACATCCAATTACGACTCTCAACTGCAATTCCGTCTCGCTGAAACAGCTGTTCTGGCAAGCCAGTCCGAAAGGAACCGCGGGAACAGACAGAGAGCCAGAGCAGCCCTTGAGCTGCTTTCGGTTAATCCAGGTGACTGCGACTCCATGGCAATAGGTCAGCTCTGGAGAAGACTGGGCTGGGAAATGGTACGTGACAATGATTCGCTCCAGGCCTTTGATGCCTTTGGCAGAGCCATGGAGATAGCTCCGGGAATCAGTCAGGCATTCGAAGAGGAATGGCTTCTCCGGGGAACCTACGCATCATCTCACCTTTCCGCAGCCGCAGGCATAAGCGACTCCATTGCAGGAAGTCCAGAAGCCGACAGCCTCCTTGCACTAACCGCGGAGAGGCATATCGTCGAGCTTGACAGGGTACCACTGGTACGAACTGACCTCAGGGGCAGTGTGCTGGCGGCCAAGGTGAAACTCTTTCAGTATGCCAGGGGACGCCGTGAAGACGAGTTGGCCGCACTCACCGAACTCGACCGGATGGGGCTTCTTGCTCCCGGTGAGAGGCAGAGAAGAATGGAGGTTCTTCTTCTTCTCGCCGATATTGATATGGAAAATGGAGATCCTTTCCTTGCAAGGGAAAGACTTCTGGAGGTTTGGGAATCGAATTTTACAGGTGTCAGAGTTGAAGCCGCTTACAAACTGGGGCTGATGGCCGAAGATGCAGGTGATCCTGTGGATGCCCTGATGTGGTATAACCGGGCATGTGCAGCCTCACCGGGTCTCAGTTCCACAGCAGCCGCTTCTGCAGCTGCCCGAAGGGACTCACTCAGATACCTGGCTCTGCCGTGATTAAGGGATGATTATGATCAAGTACGTATTTACAGCGGTTTTACTGCTGATTTTAGCAGCTGGTTGTTCAACGTTTCCATCAACATCTGGTCTTGAGAGAGAAGAGATCATACAGCTGGCCGATGATTATTTCCAGCTTGGGAAATGGAGCCAGGCGTCGTTTCTGTATACCGAGCTGATGTACAGATATCCCGGCGACATACAGACCGATTTCTTTCTTTACCGAAGCGGTCTGTCGGACAGGGGCATGAAGCTATGGGCAGATTCTGAATTCTATCTATACAGGGTGGTGAACGAGTTCCCAACCGGTCCGTGGGCCGACGATGCGCAATATGCCCTTGCAGAAACCATGTGGATGCAGAGACGCGATTACCGAAGAGACCAGACCCAGGTAATCAGAGCAAGGGAGGAGATGCTCAGATTCTTCGATGATTATCCTTCTTCTGTTCTTTCAGACCAGGCCCGGGATCTCCTTCGTGACATCAATGATCATCTGGCAATGCGTTCGCTGTTCGTGGGTAGATTCTATTCAAGAAGACATGAGGACGATGCTGCTCTGCTGTACCTTCGTGATGCCCTGGACAGTTACGGGGAAACATCATGCCGGGGTGCCGTTCTCATTGCAATGGGAGATTTGTACAGATCCATGGGGAACAGCTATTCCGCAGAAATTTACTACAACAGGGCAATTGATAACTGCCAGCTGACCCAGGAGGAAGAAGAACAGGCCATGGAAGGTCTTCGGGAGCTTCAGTGACACCCGGATATCTTGGCGGAAGCTTCGATCCTGTACATCTTGGGCATCTATCCCTGGCAGTTGAAGCTCTGGAAAGATTTTCCCTGGACAGGGTAATTTTCGTTCCTGCAAGGTATCCTCCCCACAAAGACCCGGAAGGACTTACACCCTTCGAACACCGTTACGGGATGCTCCGCCTGGCAACAGCAGGAAAACCATTTTTCCAGCTAGCTGACCTTGAGCGGGGCTGCTCTCCTTCTTATACTGTAGACATGCTTGAGAGGGTTTCTTCTCCCGGGTGCAGGCCATGTTTTATAATGGGCATGGACAGTTTGTGTGAGATGCATACCTGGAAGGAACCCCTCAGAATAGTCGAACTTGCCCGTGTCCTGGTGGGAGTAAGACCCGGATTCGACGTCTCTTCGGTGGATGAAGACATTCTCCGAAGGGTTGAGCTTTTCGATTTTCCCGGGGTCTTCATTTCTTCTTCTGACATAAGAAAGAGGATTGCAGGCGGGCACTGCATATCCTACCTTGTACCTGAATCGGTAGAATCGTATATAAGGAGCAGGGGGCTGTATGGGACAGAAAAAGGCCATTGACACCATTCTAGAAGCACTGGTCGACGACCAGGTAAGTGATATTCACTTCAAGGTAGGCTCTCCTCCGGTAATGCGCCGTTCCGGCAATGTGATTCATTCAGACGGCTTTCCCCGTTTCACCGTGGATCATCTTATTCAAATTATCAACGAGGTAACCTCCCCCAGGCAGAGGGAAAAAATAGCCCTGGGTAACGAGGTGGACCTTGCCTACAGTCTGTCCGGGAAAGCCCGTTTCAGGGTGAACATATTCAACCAGAGGGGCACACCTGCCATCGTTATGAGAAAGATCCCCTTTGAAATTCCATTACTCAGCGATCTGGGCCACCCGGAAATCGTTTCGAAAATATCAATGGAACAGAGGGGGCTGATACTGGTCACCGGAGCAACAGGAAGCGGTAAATCCACCACCCTGGCAGCCATGATAAACGAGATTAACATGCGCCGCAAGGCCCATGTAGTAACAATAGAGGATCCCATTGAATTCCTCCATCCGGATAAAATGTGTTCAATCTGTCAGAGGGAAGTGGGTATCGACACCAACTCCTGGACCACAGCACTCAGAGCTGTTTTCCGGCAGGATCCCGACGTTATACTCATAGGCGAGATGCGCGACGCTGAAACCGCGATGATCGCTCTCACAGGAGCTGAAACAGGTCACCTGGTGATGAGTACGCTGCACACCACTGATGCTCCTGAAACCATCAACAGGATCATTGACATGTTCCCGGCATACCAGCAGAAACAGATACGTATTCAGCTTGGGGGTCTTCTCAAGGCCGTTATCTCACAGAGGCTTCTTCCAGCTTCTGAGGGTAATGAACGGGTTCTGGCATCTGAGATCATGGTTCACACTGCAACCATCGGTAACTGCATAACGGATCCTGAAAAGGCTCACCTGATACATGATACCATGGAATCCGGAGGAAACCAGTACGGGATGCAGACCTTCGATATGTGTCTTTTCAATCTGCTGAAACAGGGTAAGATAGATGAACAAACAGCCCTTACCGCCGCTACCAATCCCACTGGTCTCGACCTTAAGATCAAGGGTGTGGAGTCGGCGGAAGATTGGAGGATCGAGTAGAATGGCTGCTGTCTACTTGTGGGCTATAGGCGTAACGGTAATCGCGATTGCCGTGTTTCTTATCTGGCTGGGTCTCAGTGCCCAGAGCAAAGTGAACCCCATCGGGAACGAAGCTCTCATCGGAGAAACCGGAATCGTCCGAAGGACCGCCGGTTTCCGCAGCAGAACCGTTGTCGAGGTTAGGGGAGAGAACTGGTGGTGCCGGGTGGAAGGCCGAGCGCAGCTCACGCCCGGAGATGAGGTACGGATAACCGGCGTCGACCAAAAGGACATGATTCTTGTAATCGAACCAACTGGAAGGGGATGATATGGGAGTATTTTGCGTACCTGCTTTTATACTGGGCATACTGATTCTCAGTTCGCTCAGAGTTCTGAAGGAGTATCAGAGGGGTGTTGTCTTCAGGCTGGGTAAGGTCATAGGTCTCAAGGGACCTGGTCTTATATTCGTTTTCCCTATTATCGATTCACTGAAGAAGGTGGATCTCCGTGTGATTACAATGGACGTACCTCCCCAGGATGTGATCACCAGAGACAATGTGAGCGTAAAGGTCAATGCGGTGACCTACTACAGGGTCGTGGATCCCAAAAAGGCCGTTCTCGAAGTCACCAACTACATGTATGCCACCAATCAGCTTGCTCAGACAACTCTCAGAAGCGTTCTGGGTGAAGCATCACTTGATGAGCTCCTTTCACAGAGGGACGAGATAAACGGTAAGCTTCAGGATATTCTCGACAGAATGACAGATCCATGGGGAATCAAGGTCTCCACCGTCGAGGTGAAGCATGTGGACCTGCCGGAAGCCATGCAGAGAATGATGGCAAGGGAAGCCGAGGCCGAGAGGGACAGAAGGGCAAAGATCATCCACGCAGATGCGGAGCTCCAGGCATCAAAGAAGCTGGCTGAAGCCGCCGCGGTTATAGATACCCATCCCACAGCCCTTCAGCTCAGGTATCTTCAGACCCTGGGCGACATTGCAGCTGAAAACAATTCCACCATTGCCTTCCCGATTCCCATCGAAATGATGACCACCTTCTTCAACAAGAACAAGGGGTAAAATGGAGCTGAAGGGAACGGTAACTGCACTGGTTACTCCCTTCAGGGACGGTGAAACGGATCACGAATCCCTGGGGAAACTGGTCAAATTCCAGTTATCCTCAGGGGTTCGGGGTCTTCTTGCCTGCGGCTGTACCGGAGAACCGGCCACCCTTTCAGACAGAGAAAAGGTCGCAGTCATAGATACCGTTCTTGAAGTTAATGGCGGTGAGCTGCAGGTGATTGCCGGAACCGGCACCAACTGCACCGCTTCAACCGTGGAGTTCACCAGAAGAATCAGCAGAATGCCCGTGGATGGAGTTCTGGTTATTACGCCCTACTACAACAAACCCACGGCTGAAGGTCAAATTGCACACTACACCGCCGTTGCCGAAGCCAGTGAGAAGCCTCTGATAATCTATAACGTGCCGGGTAGAACAGGAACCTGCATGTCCGTGGAAACCCTGGCAAAACTTGGTGAACACCCCAACATCATAGGCGTGAAGGATGCAGCCGGCAGTGTGGAGCGGGTGACCGAACTGAGGAATCTATCGGGAATGACCTATATGAGCGGTGATGACCACCTTGCTCTACCACAGGTATTCATGGGTGCTTCCGGTGTAGTTTCTGTGGCGTCCAATGCGGTACCGCAAGAAATGGCACTGATGACTGAACTGGGTTTAGAGGGAAAGACCGCCGAGGCCAGGAAGATCCATGAGAAGCTCTTTCCACTTTTCAGAGCTCTCTTCCTCGAAACCAATCCCTCGCCTGTGAAGAAAGCCCTGATGCTTCTTGGAGTGATAGCGGAAGATACACCCAGACTTCCCCTTGTTCCTGCAGGGAAGTACACTGAAGAAGTGCTCCGAAGTATCCTTGGCGAGTCCGTTTTAAGATGATACACACTGCAATATTCGGGGCAGGCGGCAGAATGGGGGGCCTCATTCGGTCGGAGGCCGATGAAGATATCGAGATAGTCCAGCTTTTCGATCAGGGTAGTTCTCTTCAGCTTGACCCTGAAGTGGATGTTCTGGTGGATTTCTCGCTGCCTGCTGCGTGGGACTCTCTGGATGTACTTCTTCAGAACTCCAGAGCCGCCCTGGTTTCAGGTACAACAGGGCTTCATGAACGGCAGCTGGGTCTCCTTGAGAAGTGGTCTTCTGAAAGACCTGTCTTCTACTCGTCGAACATGAGCATTGGCGTTTACGTTCTCGACAAGCTCATGAAACAGGCTGAACTCCTGCTTGACGGATCATTCGACAGAGAACTCATCGAGTTCCACCACAGGGGAAAACTGGACAGCCCAAGCGGAACGGCACTTTCTCTACTTGGGAACTGGCCGGAAAACACACCTGCCCATTCCATCAGAGGAGGAGATATCACCGGAGAACATCATCTGCACTACATGGGGCAGGGAGAAAGGCTTGTTTTCAGCCACATCGCAACTGACAGGAAGATATTTGCAAATGGGGCCATCCGTGCTGTAAAGTTCATAAGCCGTAAGAGCCAGCCCGGCCTCTACGGAATGGGGGACATGCTTGGGTGATGTACTGAACTGCTCCTTTTCCGGTTCTTTTTTCCCCGGGGAAAAGGAAGAACTTCGCGAAATGGTACAGGGTTTCCTCGACTGCGGCTGCAAACCGGCAGCGAGTGCAGTTGGAATAGTGGTTCCCCATGCCGGATACGTTTACAGCGGAAGAACCGCCGGATACGGCTTTGCATCTTCCCCTGATGATGTTTCCACTGTGGTAGTCTGCGCCCCAAGTCACCGTTATCCTCTCATGCAGACAGCGGTTTTTAACGTTGAAGCGATTGAGACACCCCTTGGCGTTTGTCCGGTGAATATGGATGTAACCGCAAAGCTTGCTGAATCAATGGATTCCATAGTATTTCACGAGCACAGTCTCGAGGTAATGGTGCCCTTCATACAGCTCAGATGGCCGGATGCGAAAATAGTGCCGTTGATCATGGGAATGTCTCCAGACTGCCGGGGAACCGCCAGGCTTTTGAACCATCATACCCCCGAATCCTTTTTCGTTGCTTCCAGTGATCTTTCTCACTTCCATTCTCTAGAAAGTGCCAGGGTTCTTGACGGGATGATCATGGACGGCTTTCTTTCCCTCTCGCCTGAGAAGTTCAAGAAAAGTATCGAATCCGGTGGAGAAGCCTGTGGAAGATATCCCATGCTCACACTCCTTTATCTCGCGGAACTGAAAAAGGCAAACAGGGCTGTGAAACTGCATTACACGACTTCCGCTGATGCAGGTGCCGGTACCCGCGAGGTAGTGGGCTATTTTTCCGGACTGGTTTTTTGATGGTTGCAGAAGACAGGAAGAAGCTTCTCGAACTTGCAAGAGCAGCAGTAAAGGCAGCCGCTTCTGGGGAACTCCCTCCGGAAATTCCCCCCGGGGAGGTCTTCGGTAAATCAGGAGGAGCCTTCGTGACTTTGAAGAAGAATGGAAGGCTCAGGGGCTGCATAGGTCACTTCTCAGGGCTTTGGACCCTTGGCGAAACTGTCAGGGCAATGGCCAGGGAGGCCGCAGTGGGTGATCCGAGGTTCCATCCTGTGGAACCAGACGAAGTAGATGAACTTGCAATAGAGATATCAGTTCTTTCTCCCATGGAGAGGATCAGCCCGGAAGATGTTATTCCGGGTTTCCACGGACTTTATGTAAGAAGAGGCTCATACGGGGGGACCCTTCTGCCCCAGGTGGCCAGTGAGGAAGGCTGGGACAGGGAAACCTTCCTTGAGCATACCTGTCTTAAAGCCGGACTGTCGCCGGGGGCATGGCTTGACCCTCGAACGGAAATACTGTCATATACCGCTGAGGTATTCAGTGAATTATCTGAAAAGGAGATGAAATGAAAAGATACCTTCTATTGATACCTGCTTCCATCCTCGTTCTTTCAGGCTGCCAGATGCCAGGTGTGGAGGAGGTCGCCGAAGAGATCGAAGGCCAGGTAGACGAGATATCCGGCCAGATGGAATCGGTAACCGAGGAAACCGACGATCTTCGGGACAGGATCTCAGCCCTGGAGGACCAGTTTACTTCATCCACAGGCGACATTCAGCTTCCGGATTTCAACACCGATGAACTGATGGAAGAAATGAATGAGCAGTTCGACAATCTCGGAGCAGCCACCGATTCTCTGTTTAACGTGTTCAGCCAGTCCAACGATTCAATAATGGCTGAAATGGGAGTGATTCTCGAAGAGCAGGCATTCAGGATCGATTCTCTCAGTTTACAGATTCAGGAGTACGAAGACCAGATCGAGAGCCTTCAGTGGCAGATCAACTCTCTCGACGATAGAGTTGATGCCCTGGGAGCCAACCCCGGTGATGCCGGCAGAACTGGAAGCTCCTCCACAGGAGGCCGTACCGGAACCACAGGCGGAACCACAGGCGGAACCACGGGTGGCTCCAGCGGAGGTCGTACCTGATGGAGATAAGGTTCTTCAACCACGAGGTTGAAAATCCTGTTCTCAAGGTCCTTATTGCAGTGGGGGCCGCGGTTTTTGCCGTGGCCCTGATCGCTCTGGTATTCGCAATCATCCTTCCTGTGATCGGTGCCGTTCTTACAGGGGTTCTTCTGATAGTTGCCGTGGTTCTTGTTCTTCTTCTGATTTTCCTTCCATTCTTTGCCTTCGCGGGAGTTGTGTTCAGCAGGGGAGAGAAGGGAAGCGGCAGAAAGAAGAGCGAAATCAGGATGCTGGAACCCTTTTCTGCACTTAAGGTTTCAGGCAGGGCACAAATCAACGTTGTCTGCGGAAGTGAACAATCAGTTGCAGTAACCGCCGATGATAACCTGCTGGACAATGTGGAAACGAAGATTTCAGGTGAAGAGCTTTCAGTAGGCTTCTCCAAACCCGTTGCCTCAGGTACATCCCTCAGGGTGGATATCACCGTTAAGGAGTTCAGAAAACTCAGGGCCTATGGAGCTTCAACGATAGTCCTTGAAGGTATGAAAAGTGAAGAGCTCTCCATCCGTGCCAGTGGTGCTGCGGAAATTGAAGCCTCGGGTGTCGCTGAAAGTCTCGTGCTCAGAATCTCAGGCGCAGGCAAGTACCGTGGGGCTGAACTTCATTCGGCAAACGCAGCGGTGACAATTTCAGGTGCTGGAAACGCGGCCGTTCATGCCCGTGAGAAACTCACTGTGAAGATATCAGGTGCAGGCAGAGTCCGGTGTTCGGGAAATCCCGAGACGGTGGAAAAGCACATCTCAGGTGCCGGTAGAGTCGATCTGGTCTAAGTACATGGTGCCCCATTTGTTTACCACAAGGTCCTGGATGCGGTATACAAGATTACTATCAGGATTACCGTATTTTTCAGCAAGCTCGCCGAAGGACACTTCAGAGAGGGCCCTGACCTGTTCAGGTGGGTTCGATGCAGCTTTTTCGAGATAATAACCTATATCGCTGTTTTCATGGAATGAGCCCAGGATCATTTTGTGCCGTTGGCCGGTGAAGGGCTCTCCGTGACATCCCCCGGCATAGAAAACTCTGCCGTCAGCCATTACTCCCAAATAGAAAATACCCGAATCAGGGTTGAATGCCCTGGAAGCAGCAAGAATGCCATCAGAGTTTATCATTTTAAGTATGTCACCCTCGCTTTTCCAGAGTGACCTTTCACCTACAAGATGGGATATCTGATGATAAGCCACCCTGTTGATATCGTATTCAGGTCTGTTCTGCCAGTTGGGGATCATCCAGCCTGCAGGTAGAGACGGTGATCCAATCCGTTCAACCTCTGTTCTAATCTCCTGATACCTGTGGGCATTGTTTTTGTTGAGAAAAATAACCGGATACCAGTCTATACCAAACTTCTCAGCTCTTCCTGCAGTGACGCGCAACGTTTCCCAGGCACCGGGCCGGCCAAGGAAGGAGTCGTGCCTGTGGCCATGATCGTGGAAGGCCAGTCTCAGCCATGAGAAACCGGAATCAAAAAGCCTTTTCCAATCGGAATCGGAAAGGGAAACAAGTCCCGTGCCGTTCGTGGGAAACCAGAAACTTTCGAATGTGAGCCCCAGGCGGAACTGCTTTTCTATGATATCCACGAAGTCTTCCCTTTCGGAAGCCTCGCTGAAATACCTGGGGTAGATCCCGTATCCGGTTTTTTCCCGGAACCTTCCTGAAGCATCGAGAATGCTGTTTATAAGAGAACTGCTCATTCTCTCGATCCCGCAAATTTTTATGCAGACCGATTCAGTAGAGGTCATGATTCCTCCAGTAGTTATTTACGATCCCCGGCAATTCGGCAGGCGATGCAGCCAGAACGGTGGCCAGGCAAAGTTCCTCTTTTGTGCCGAAGCCCCATTCTACACCTATTGAAGGTATTCCTGCTTTGACGGCTGCGCGGAAATCTATCCCTCTGTCTCCTATCATAACAGCATTCCTGCCGGAGTGTGCAAGTATTGTGTCAATGAGATCCTCCTTGGTCCCTCCGCTTCCGCAGCCAAGAATCATATGGAAGAAACGGGTAATGCCGAAATAATCCAGAACCTCACAGGCAGTTTCTGTTTTTTTCCCCGTGGCGATACAGAGATGAAAGCCCGATTCGGCGAAGGCTTCAATGACACCTCTCATTCCCGGATAAAGAATGTTTTCCCTGAATCCCCTTCTCCGGTAGTATTCTCTGAAAAGAACTATCCCCATTTCCGGGCAGGCTGGAAGGATTTCGCCGTAAATTTCCGTAAGGGGAGGCCCGATGTATTTCAGAAGCTCCCCGCAGGGCTTTTTCTCCATGCCCATTGTATCCAGAGAGTAATTGATGGCCCCTGTTATCCCCCGGGAAGGATCGCTTATGGTGCCGTCCAGATCGAAGATCAAGGTTTTCATGCGGTGATTATACAAAGAGCCGGCAGCAGATACTGCCGGCTTTGGCGATCACCGTGTTTACTTCATGTATCTGATGCCCCAGGCGCCGGCGTCGTAATCGTCTTCTGTCTGATCGGCAAATGTGTCTGCATCTATGACGTCGACTGCAATTCTCTGATACTTCCCTGTGTACTCCACATACCATTCATAGCTGAAAATGCCGTCACCTGCAGCTTGGTCTCCGTAAAGCCCGTTGTCGTACATCATGTGTCTGCTGTGACCGGATAAGGGACCGTGGGCAACAACGAACAGGGGAGGATCATACCGGGGATTCAGGTGGTTGACCCCGGCCTCCATCCTTACGAAGTCACCCTCGGCCAGAACAGGCAAACCTTCATTTACATCGAAAAACTCACCTGGGTCGGTGCATTCCCATATCAGCACATCGTCTTTGTAGATGCGCATCGATGTCACGAACACATCCTGTTCATCGCTTGCAAGCATGTGCTCCGCCGGTGTTGCAGAAACGATTCTCCATCCGCCGTGTGTGTCTTCATTCTCATCTTTCTCCAACGCAAGCCGCAGATACCTTATGTCCTCTATGGGTTTTGTTCCCGGGAGGAAAACTCCATCGTGAACTGTATCTATTACTAGTTCCGCGTTAAGCTGGCTGATTACTGTCACTGTGCATACCCCTGCGGCGGGATCGTTCTCCAGTATTATCTCCCTGACAGGTTCCGCGGTTAGCTGTCTGTACCAGACCTCGGGAAGATCCACTTCATCTCCTGTTTTGCCAGGTGAGGGATCTCCGGTTCCGTCCAGGTTCGATGTCTCTGCAACTTCAGAATTACCTACGAGCTCTGTTATCCATTCTTCGTCTGTGAGTTCAGGTGACTGTGCGCACCCGGCGGCCAGAAGAATGCCCCCTGCTGGAATCATCCATTTACCCATGATCGTTTACTCCCTTCCACCGGCCCATTCCGGCAGGAAGAGAATACACGTATGGTTTGGTTGAGATGTTGCCGTATCGTAACAGATTGTAATCGAGTTGTCGGAGAATGGTTACAGGTTAACAAGCAGGAGTGCGGCCATGGTGAGGAAAATTGCAGTGTACTCCCTGGCTGTGAGCATTTCTTTAAAGATGAGCCTTCCCCCCAGGCAGATAAGAGCAATGGAACCGGCTGAATAGGTGGGGAAAACCACCGAAGCAGGAAGTGCCGAAAGAGCACTGATAAGAAACCAGGAGGCGAAAAAGTTGGGAATGCCCACAGCCAGTCCTGTACATACCTCTCTTCCATCCGGTTTCTTTTTTATTCTGGAAAGGCTGATGAAGAGAGCAGTCGTGAAGAGAAAGAGAAGGAAGAGCCCTTTGTATTCAAGCATGCCGTACCGCTGGTAGAGTTTGTTCGTGAATTCGGAAACCCCGCAGGACAAAAACAGAAGCAGAAGAGCGGGTTTTATTCCGCTGAACATGTTTCTCCCTGCAGATACCTTCAGGTTCACCATCCCGATTGCCGTAAGGGCCAGAGTCATCCCGGCCCACTGTACTCCGGTGGGGAATTCCCTCCAGAAGATCATGCTCAGGATCATGGGTACAAGAATTCCCATTTTAGCATAGCTTCCCGCCATTCCCACGCCGCTTTCCTTGACGGATCTCTGGTAGTAGTAGAAACCAAGGAAGTAGAGTATTCCTGTGGGTATTCCAATGAAAAGCGCCCAGAGGGAGGAGCTTGCCGGTGAAAGGAAGCCATCTGATGAATGCCCTGAATTCAGCTGCTGAAGAAGAAAGGAAGGTGATGCACTGCCAAGATACCTGAAAAGATTCCCTCTGAGTGTCATCCACAGGGAAATGGCGGTGGCTGTCGTATAGTTCATGGCAAGAATGACGTACCTGGAGTGGCCGCGTTCTTCGCCGTGTTTCAGTATCAGGGCTATTGCCGTACTGCAGGTAATTGCCGCGAGAAGATTGAGCATTCTCTCCAATCGAATGGTTAAACATCAGTAACCCGATTATACTATTCGTTAATAAAGGGAGGATTCATGGCTCATCAGTTGGATTGTCCGTCATGCGGAGCGGACGTTAAAGTGAAAAGGGGCGCAGTTTCAGCTGTATGCAGCTACTGCGGGAGTTCTGTCATCGTACCCGAAGAACTCAGGGGAACCCCGACCTATACCGGAACGTCAACTGCTCCGGTAAAGGGATGCGGATCAGGAATAACAATTGCGGTGGCTCTTGCGACCTTGCTTGTTCTGGGTGGTGCCGCCGCCGTTTTCTACCTTACCGCATCCGCTGAAAAAGACATGCTTCACTCGGCTTTTACACCGGCAGGAGTTTCTTTGGAACTTGAGTTCGGGGGAACCGGCAGCGGCCGCGGGTATTTTCAGGATCCCAATTGTATCGCCGCCGACGGCATGGGCAGAATCTATGTGGGAGAACGTGAATCAGGTCGGGTTCAGGTATTCGACGACGAAGGTAATTTTCTGAACCAGTGGTCCTACGCTTCTCCCGGAGGGTACTACCTCTCTTCCATGTCATCTTCCCGGGCGGGAAAGCTTTACATGTGCTATGACAGCGATTTGTATATCTATGACGGGGAAACAGGGGCTTTTGTCGGGAATCTTGTTCATCCCGACGGCTGGGGTTTCGAAGATGTGGATATCGCCCCTGACGACGGGGTTCTGGCTGCATGGTACTGCAACAGGGATGATCTGGTGTTTTACAATCGGCAGGGCGGCATAGAGATCCTCATAAGGGATGCTGTTAGCGGAGTCACAGGCGACAGCGAGCTTTCAATGGCAGTAGCCGCGGGAAACTCCGGTGAAATGTATGTTTATGGATCCTTCAATTCGGTGGTGCTGGTCTACGATTCCCAGGGTGATTTCACTGACCGTTTCGGTGGAGACCATCTCTTCACGATGCCTTCCAGCATCGATGTGGATCCACAGGGCAGGCTGTGGATCAGCGACTTCGGCAATCTGCTGGTTTTCAGCTCCTCAGGGGACCTTCTTCAAACAATAGACCCTGGGGTCAGTATACAGGATTTCGTCATAGATGACAGTGGTCGTCTGTGGGGTGTTACAATGGATGACAGAGTGGTAATGATAGATATTTCCCAGCTGTAAGAAGGAGATGAAATGGGAACGGTTACATTGAAGGGGAATCATGTGGATACCTCAGGCGCTCTTCCTGAAGAAGGAACCAAAGCCCCTGATTTCAGGCTGACTGCAACGGATCTTTCAATGAAGGAACTGCGTGACTACGCCGGAAAAAAGAAAGTCCTTAACATTTTTCCAAGCATTGATACCGGTGTATGTGCAGCTTCCGTTCGAAGATTCAACAGTGAGGCATCCTCACTCGGGGACACAGCCGTGCTGTGTATCTCAGCCGACCTGCCCTTCGCTCATTCCAGATTCTGCGAGATAGAAGGACTTAAGAATGTTGTTCCTCTCTCTGTGTTCCGGTCCCCTGATTTCGGAAGGAACTACGGAGTCATGATGACTTCCGGACCCCTTGCAGGGCTTCTGGCGCGGGCTGTGGTGATCATGGACAGTTCCGATCTGATCATTTATACCCAACTGGTTCCTGAGATTGGTGAAGAACCTGATTACGAGTCCGCTCTTGAGGTTCTGAGAAGCCTTGAATAAGAGATCTGATATCAGACCCGGCATGGAGGTTCTGGTGGTCCAGAAACACCACCAGAGAACAGGCGAACTTACCCGGGGTATAGTAAAGAGGATCCTGACGAAGTCCAGTACCCATCCCCACGGGATAAAGGTGCTTTTGGAATCGGGCATAGTAGGCAGGGTCAAGGAGATCTCCGAATGATCGCCCTGCTCATAATTCTTGCGGAACTCCCTCTTGTGGGCACCATGGAATTCCATCTTCTGGAAGATGCCTCAAACAGATGGGGCGTAGTTCAGTGGCCTGTGATCGCCGCCGTTCCCATTGTGGCAGATGGAATAAACAGTGTTCTCGATTATGAATCCATCACCGGAGAACCCCTTTACGCGACCATTGCAAATTTCAGGGAATCGGGGCATGGAATTACAGGGTCAAGCTTCGAAGTCAATTTTCTTGACCAGGAGTATCTCCACATATCAATTTTCGTGGAGTTCTATGGGGCATATCCGTCCACGTTCAAGTCATCCTTTCTCTTCGATCTTGAAAACGGTGAACCGGTAAACACCGATGAGCTTTTTCTTTCAGAGAGAATGGACGAACTTGTTCTGCTGTGCGATTCCATACTGCAGGAAAACATACTTACCAAGATGGAAGAAAACCTGGAACTCTACCAGATGGACAGTGAACATCATATGTACGGCGAACACCACTTTACCACTGACGACCTTGGAAGCGCAGGAATAAATGAAGAGGGTATGGTTTTCGAATACCAGTTCGGCTTTCCCCATGTGATGCTCGCCGCAGAACCCTCAGGAGTGATATTCCTCACCTGGGATGAGCTGGAGGGTTTTCTGCAGCCCGGCGTTCGGAGGAATTGATCAGTCGGTTATCCTGACCCTGTGGTACCTCTTCTTGCCCTTTCTCAGAAGGATTATCCCGTCTTCCGGAGTATCCAGCGGAATGGCCTCAAGGGGGTCCGTTACCCTCTCTCCCTGTATGTAAAGCCCACCCTGCTGCCCCATTCTTCTAACCTCGCCGCGGCTGTCACAAAGTCCTGTCTCCGTGAACAGATCAAGTGCTGACAGGCCCTCTGCAAGTCTATTGCGGCTCATCTCGGTTGTGGGGGCCTCCTCCTGACTGCCCTTCCCTGCGAAAAGAGCTTCGGATGCTTTCCTGGCTTTTTCAGCTTCATCTCTTCCGTGGGCGATGGAGGTAGCCTCGAAGGCAAGCTTTTCCTTGGTCTTTCTCGTGTCTGCGCCGGTTAGTTTTTCGTAATCCGCGATCTCATCCACAGGCATGAAGGTGTAGAGCTTCATGAAGTAAACGGCATCACGGTCGTCCACGTTAATCCAGAACTGATAGTAGTCGTAAGGGCTGGTGAGTTCAGGGTCAAGCCAGATGGCGCCGCCGGGCTGTGACTTGCTCATCTTTTCCCCGGTTGATGTGGTAACCAGGGGGCAGGTGAAACCGTAGACCTCAGCCATCTCCTTCCGTCTGATGAGATCGATACCGGCGACGATATTGCCCCACTGATCGGCTCCGCCCACCTGCAGTATGCAGTGGTGCTCTCTGTAAAGGTGGAGGAAGTCATAGGACTGAAGGAGCATGTAGTTGAATTCAAGGAAGGAAAGACCGGTTTCCAGGCGCTGCTTCACACTCTCTGCCGTGAGCATTCTGTTAACGCTGAAATGCTTCCCTACGGTTCTCAGGAACTCTATGTAATTCAGCTCGGTCAGCCACGTGGCATTATCGAGCATTACAGCACCAGAAGGGGTTTCTTCGAAGTTAAGGAACCTGGTCATCTGTTTCTTCAGACTTACCGCCCAGCTGCCAACGGTTTCTCTGGATTCAAGAGAGCGCTCGGTGGATCTTCCGGAAGGATCTCCCACCAGGGCAGTAGCTCCTCCTATGATGATGTGAGGCTTATGGCCTGCCTTCTGCAGATGGCTTGCAATCATCAGGGGAACGAGATGTCCAAGGTGAAGACTGGCAGCAGTTGCATCGAAACCGATATAGAAGGAGAGAGACCCGCCGGAGAGAAGTTCGTTAAGCTTTTCTTCGTTGGTCATCTGATAAACCAGGCTTCTTTCGTTCAGTTCCTGAAGCACTTCCATGCTGCACTCCTTCTCCAGGTTAGTTAATACATCTGGCGACAGTAACCATTTTTCTGTATTTTGTCAACGAACCTCAGAAAAGGAAAAGGACATATGGAAATAATAGAATTCGAGCATCCTGTTGCAAGGGATTTTGTTACGCGTTTGCGGAGAGTCGATGCCCCCCCGGCCAGGTTCAGAGCCTATTCGGCAAGGCTTGCCTATCTCCTGGCCGTTGAGGCCACCCGTGACCTGAAAACCGTTCCCGCTGAAGTGGTAACACCCCTTGAAACCACCCTGGGAGAGGTTCTTGTGGATCCTCCGGTGATAGTCCCGATCCTCCGCGCAGGGCTCGGGATACTCGATGCATTCCAGGATCTACTTCCTGATTCACCTGTGGCGTTCATTGGTATAAGCAGAGACGAAAAAACTGCGGAACCGGACTGGCACTATACAGCAATACCCAACGTGGCAGGGAGAAAGGTGATCATCCTGGATCCCATGCTGGCCACCGGTGGAACCGCAGGCTCGGTCATAAAGTACCTGTTCAGCAAAAAAGCATCGGAGATAATCCTTGTTTCCGTGGTGGCTGCTCCTGAAGGAATAGCCAGACTTCAGGAGTTCGACAACCTGACTATCATTACGGTATGTGTTGACAGGGAGCTGGATGCAAACTGGTTCATCCGTCCCGGCCTTGGTGACTACGGAGACAGGCTTTTTTCAGACAACAGCTGACGCCGAGCGGAGGAAAAGTGCTACGACACAGAAGAAATCTTGCAGCCGTGTTCGTCATTCTTGCAGCAGCGGCTATGACCTGGGCGGTGCGTTCCACTGAAGATTCCATACACGGAGTGCCATGGAACTTCCGTGACAGACTGGAAACCATGGAGTCGTGCAGAATCGGCATGCAGGCCGCAATGGCAGACACCATCGACATTCTTACTTCGACCATCGGTGAAGAATTCCTCGGGGGAGCCGTGAGAGAGCTGGGTATTTCAGGCGGTCAGTATCTTTCCACCTGCGGGATACTCATGGACAGTCTTGGCTGGACTGTTCAGAGAACAGGAGATACCCTCACCGCCATTTACTGCAGGGGTAACCTCTCTGAAGTAAGGGCTTTCCCAGGCAATAGAAGGGGCTTCTACCGGGTCGTTTTCACAGAAGGGGCACCTTCCGCATGGGAGTATGTACCCCAGGAGAGATGGATAAGGCAGCGCGCAATCTGCTGCGAGATTTCCACCACAGTGTGGGATGCACTCTGGGAAACGGCACTGCCTTCTGACCTTTCCCAGTCAGGAATGCTTCTCTGTGCCAGAGATTCCGCAAGGGCTGTGGGATACATCTCGGAACTCCAGAGAGAACTTACCGACAGGCTGTTCTGCTATGACATCGATTTCTATTACGACGTTCGGGTGGGAGACAGCCTGTGGATACTGATCGAAGAAAACAGGTATCCCACCGATGGGGAAACAGGATTCAGGCGTATACTGGCTTCCAAGTACCGATTCGCAGCAGGCGGAGTCGCCGAGGCTTTTCCATTCTTTCACAGACCGGAAGAGGCTGAAGAGGCTGAGATAATACTCGATCACTATCACCGCGACGGTGCTTCTCTCAGAACCATGTTTTTAAAAATGCCGGTACCATTCGGGAGGATCAGCTCAGGATACTCCAATGCAAGGGAACACCCCGTACTTGGTTACACAAGAGCCCACCGCGGGATAGACTACGCTTCACCACTTGGCACCGAGATATATGCAGTTGGGGACGGAACCATAACCATGCGGGGCTGGAGCGGAGGTTATGGCAATATCGTAAGAATAAGGCATGCAAATGGTTACGAAACTGGGTACGGTCACATGAATGGTTTTGCCTCTGGTCAGAGTGTTGGCAGTTACGTCCGTCAGGGCGAGATCATCGGTTATGTGGGTTCCACAGGGCTTTCCACCGGACCGCACGTGCACTTCGAGATGAAGAAAAACGGCTCCTACGTAAATCCAGCCGAAGAGATCGTTCCTCCTGCGAACCCACTCACGGGAGATGAACTGGAGAGGTTCCTTGCCGAGATGCCGGTTCTCGAAACCCAGTGGAGCATTCTCTCAGGAATGGAACTTCCAGTTCCTGAGGCTTTACCGGGGGAACCCCAAGAGTGACATCCTGGGCCAGCGACGAGTTTTTCTGGGATACAGTGTTCTCACCGCTGCTGGAGAGGCTGGTGGAGAGCCAGCGAACCTCCATGGGCGGCCTCGGCGGAGCTTCTCTCTCCATGGCGGTTATTGCAGCCCACAGACTGGCTGGACCCACCATAGTCGTTGCCCCGACCGTAACAACCGCAGAAACGGTGAGAGACGATCTGCAGGCAATAACTGGAAAGGAAGTGCTTTACTTTCCGGCGTATGAAACCCTTCCATTCCAGGGCGAAGAAGCCCATCAGGGAGTAATTGCTGACAGAATAGAGTGTCTTGCAGGTCTTACCTCCGCAAGGCCCGATACACTTGTGGTGGTTCCCGCACGAGCACTTGCAAAGAGACTCCCTCCCAGGGAGGCCTTCAGAACCTTCAATGTTTACAGGGGGATGAGGCTGGATCCCGATGAGCTGGAGAGCTGGCTGCTCTCGGCGGGATACATAAAGGAAGCTGCTGTTTACGAGCAGGGCAGATGGTCCAGAAGAGGTGGGATCATAGATGTTGGAACCTATGGTTCAAACAACCCCTTTCGTCTGGAGTTCTTCGGCGACGAGGTGGAATCAGTAAGAATTTTCGATCAGCATTCCCAGCGCAGCATTAACCGTACCGGTTCGGCCGTGATCCTTCCTGCAAGGGAGGCAGTTTTGGGCCCTGAAGAATGGAACAGAGCTGCAGACAGGGTTCCAGAGGGGCATCCCCTGGAAGAATTCATGTATGGAGCCGGCGGTTTTCCAGGCATAGAACACCACCTTCCACTTTTCTTTGACCATTCTTCCACCCTGTTCGACTTTCTTGCGGATATAGGGACTCTCATCCTTATTGAACCGATTCATCTGAAGTCGGTTATCGATGAAACCCTCTCTTCGCGAAGTGCTTCATTTTCAGGGGATCTTCCATTCGATGTTTCCCGGGTTTTTGCGGATTGGAATGAAATAAAGTCCTCCATGGACAGATGCGGCAGAATTCTGGAGCACACTCTGGTTCCCGCCGGTGATGTGGATTTCTACCTTCCCACTGAGCCCCAGACCGGTTTCATGGGTCACAGGGAAGAGCTGTTCAGACAGATCCGCCAGTGGCTTAAGGAGGATTTCAGGGTATCGGTTTCATGTGACACTCCAGCCGAGCTGGGTACCTTCAGGGATCTTCTTCCTGAAGACCTTAGAGAGACCGTCGATCTTACCGTCCTTCCCATTTCAGACGGGTTCATTGCCCGTGACACCTTATCAGGCAGTTTTGCCTTGCTCTGTGAAAGACGGCTGCTCAGTACCAGAAGAAGACCTGAAAGGGTAAGAAAATTCCGCGGTGGAGAAGTACTTGCATCATGGGAGGAGCTGAAGCCAGGGAATTTCGTTGTTCACGAAGCCTACGGCATCGGGCAGTTCCTCGGTCTGAAGAGGGTGAATCTCGAACCGGGAGATATGGATTGTCTGGAAGTGGTTTACAGAGATGGAGACAAGCTTCTCGTACCCCTGGATCAGATCGGTCAGCTTCAGAAGTATCTGAGCCCCGGAGGAAGTTCTCCCCAGCTGGACAGAATTGGCGGAACGGCATGGAACAATCGATTATCCAGAGCCAGGGGTAAAGCACATGAAATAGCAGGGAGACTGGCCATTCTCTATGCCGAAAGAGCCGTGCGGAAAAGACCGGCACTGCCTTCTCCCGGGCGGATGATGAAGGCGATGGAAGAAAGCTTTCCATACGAAGAGACACCTGACCAGGCAGCCGCCATCCAGGCTGTAATGAATGATTTCAAGGGTGATTCTCCCATGGAAAGGCTCGTATGCGGAGATGTCGGCTACGGAAAGACTGAAGTTGCCCTCCGGGCAGCATTCAGAATAGCAGAGGCAGGCCATCAGGCCGTTATTCTTGCCCCTACAACGGTGCTTGCGGAGCAGCATTACAACACCTTCAGGGACAGATTGGCTGAATTCCCCCTTCGTGTGGATGTTCTAAGCAGGTTTCAGAGCAGAAGCGAACAGCAGAAGACCCTGATGGATCTGGCCCAGGGTGATGTCAACATAGTGGTGGGCACCCACAGACTCCTTCAGAAGGATGTGCGCTTTAACGATCTTGGCCTTCTGATCATCGATGAGGAGCAAAGGTTTGGAGTCAAGCAGAAGGAATACATCAGGGAGATGAAGGCCAACGTTGACACCCTCACAATGACCGCCACCCCTATTCCGAGAACTCTTCATATGGCCCTCTCCGGTTTCAGGGCGATTTCCATCATTGCCACACCTCCAAGGGACAGGTATCCCATACAGACGGAGATAACCACCTTCAACAGGGAAATAATACGAAGGGCGGTATCAAGAGAAATGGAGAGGGATGGCCAGATATTCTTCGTACACAACAGAATAAGTACCATAGAGAAAGTTCGTTCAAAACTCGAGAGTTTTCTCGATATCAACATTGCCGTTGGTCATGGGCAGATGTCTCCGTCACAGCTTGAGGATGTGATGCACTCCTTCATGGCGGGTGAGTATCAAATGCTCTTATGCACCAGTATCATAGAGTCCGGAATAGACCTGCCCAGGGTAAACACCATGTTCATAGACAATGCTCAGAATTTCGGCCTTGCAGAGCTTTACCAGTTGCGGGGCAGGGTCGGAAGGAGTCATCACAGAGCCTACTGCTACCTGCTTACACCGGGAGGTTTGGGAAAGCTTAAGCCCGAGGGCAGGAACAGGCTGGAGGCAATTCAGCGCTACACCAGACTGGGAAGCGGATGGCACATTGCCATGAGAGACCTGGAGCTCAGGGGAGCAGGAGAATTCCTGGGTGCGGGACAGAGCGGTCAGGTCGATGCAGTTGGATATTCGATGTTCGAAGAACTCCTGGCTGATGAGGTCAGCATACTCAAAGGGGAAAAGGGCGGCCAAAGGGAATTTCAGACCAGGATCGAAGTACCCGGTGCCGCCTACATACCCGAGGAATACATGCCCGATACCGCTGAGCGGGTACACCTTTACAGGTGGGTATGGAGGGCAAAAAGCGAAGAGAAGATCGACGGCTGGCTGGATTATGTGAGAGACAGATTCGGAACCCTTCCCGATCCTGTAGCCGGTGTTGCTCTTAGAGCAAGGATCAACCATCTGGCATCTTTTTGCGGAATAGAGGACGTGGTGATATCCGGATCATCTGCCAGCCTGGTCTTTGCCGGGGGCAGAGGACCTTCCGTGAAGAAAACCTCTGTGCTTGCCGGTGAAACCTGGAGGGTAACCGGAGATAAAACAGGCAGAACGATCCTCAGGACCTCACGTTCCGGGTCCAGTCCGCGGGAGATGATTCCCGCTGTGCTACAAGTATTGCGTATATTTACCAATTACTTCGAAGGTCAATAACAGAAAATGGGCGAGGTGGTATAGATGCTACGGTATTTTACAGCGGTGGCGGCAGTTGTTTGCCTGCTTATCATTGTTCCCGGATGCGGGAGAAGTAACGAGCTTGGTAGAGTAGGTGACCAGACGGTTACCAGAGAGGAATTCCTCGGGGTTTTCAATGGACTGCCTGCGGAAGAGCAGGTGGGGGTTCTTGAACCAGCCGGCAGGATGGAACTTATGGAGCGGATCATCAGGAAGAAGCTTCTTCTCCTTGCCTGGGCAGAGGACCCGTCGGTTTCCAGCGGATTCGAGGACCTCTATGGGATTTCATTTCTGTCCGACAGTATGTACCGGAAGATAGCCACTGAGTACGATCCTGAGATCTATCTTGATTCCCTTGCATCATGCGGTTATTCATCTTTCACCATAAGAACCGTTCTTCTTGATGATTCCTCAGAGGCGGTCTCACTGGCAGAGGAATGGAACAGTGGAAATTACGACAGTTCTGTTCCCTCTCTTTCTGCACCCTGGAGCGACCGTAGCGGAACAAGCTACAGGACAATGAGTGGTCCTGTAAACAGGATCACCCCGAATTTCGTCCCGCTACTGTCCATGGAAACTGCGAAAGCCCACGTACTTCCCATGTATGGAGAGTGGTGTGTTGCAATGCTTGAACTCACCGAGGGAGATTGGGTCGGAGATGAGTCAGCGGCGGTTGCAGGGTTGATGAACCGTATTTCCTCCCAAACGAACGAGACCGTTCTCTCTTCTGGTATTGAAGCGTTGGCCGGCAGCTGCTCTCTGGCAGGAACCGTGCTCGTTCCATCGGGGGAGGGGGACGGAACCCCCGTGATATTCATTGGCGCCGACACAATTACCACCCGGGAGATCCTTCAGGAAATGCGTCTGGCCAGTCCTGAGAATTTCTTCGGAGGGGTTCCCGAAGAACTTCAGATGTTCAGTCCACCTGAGTTCACCATCAGCGCGGAAGTTACCCTCTGGTTCTATGTAAAGTCACTCGCACAACGTCGAGCTCTCAGTCTTATGGCAGCAGATGAGGGAATCAGTCTGGATCAGAGTCTCTTTGACTATCCAAGGGCCGAAAGCGTCGTAAGGGAGCGGGTGCTGAGAGAAGCTGTTCCCGACAGTGCCGGAGTGGCAGAATGGTATGCAGATAACTCATCGATGTTCATTCTTCCGGAAAGACGTTCAGTCCTGCTGGGATACACGGACAGCCTAACCGCAGCAGGTCTGTCCATTCCTGATGAAATTGCTCTGATACCCGGTCTCCAGACCGTTACTGACAGCACGGGTTCCATGGTTCCCACACCTCTTCAGGTGGAAGAGTCCTTCGGCCCTCTTCTGGGTCCGGAGATTTTTGCCGCAGAGGAAGGTGTACTTACCGGTCCGGTTTATATCGAGGGGGAACTTGCTGGCTTTTTCGAAGTATTGGAGGTTAGACCCTCGGGGGTTGCTGATCTGGAAGAGGTTTTCCAGCTGGCTGCCAGCACAGCAGCCGCAGATTTGTTTCAGCAGGGCTTTGAGGAACTCATCGAAAGCCTTAAAGGCACATATCCCGTGGAGATAGACACTCAAGCCGTTACGGAGATAGACCTCTGGGGCTCTGTACAATAACTGGAAGGATATTTTTGATGAGATATATAATGCTGTTCGCACTTGCGCTGTTTCTTGTTTGCAGCAATGCAGCAGGCGATGTACTTGCATCCGTCGGTTCAGAGGAGTTCACCTGGGAGGAATTCGTGCAGATGGCCGGAGGGCCTGGGGCGGTAGCCGGACTGGGCATATCCTCAGAGGATGCAGCAGGAGAAATCCTTGAATCATGGGTTCGCGAACAGCTCATTCTCAAGGCTGCGGAAGAGAGCGGAATCGCTTCAAGACCAGATGTGGCGGCCACCATAGATCAAACAGTAGATCAGATACTTCTCGAGGCTTACTTGACCGACATACTGGACAATGTTGAGGTGTCCCGCCTGGAAGTGGAGAACTATGTCGATGTCTGGGGTGATACCTATTCAACCGAGTACAACATTCGTCACATTCTTTTACCGGATAACACCCTGGCTTCATCGGTGCTCTCAAGACTTAACTCCGGAGAGTCCTTTGCGACCCTTGCTTCCAACTACTCCGTGGGACCAGCCGCCGCAAACGGAGGGAACCTGGGCTGGATGAGCAGGGGCATGGCCTCTCCTGCATTCATGGAGGCGGTCTGCCAGCTTGAAACCGGGGAGATCTCAGAAGTCATTCAAACCCCCATGGGATACCACATTATTCAGCTTATGGAGAAAAGACCCATCCAGACGCCACTTACCCAGGCTCAGATCATGGAACTTGCCACTATGGAACTCACTTCCGCGCAGCAGGAGATACTCCTGGTAGATCTGCTCGACAGTCTCAGAGCTCAGCATACAGTCAATGTCTGGCCCCAGCGCCTTCTCAATCACATCTGAGGGAGGGGCGTCCATGAGTGGTAAAACTGCTGTTGTCTGGGCTGCGGTCGTGATGGTCGCTGCAGTTACTACCTGGTCCATAATCAGCGCAAACAAATCATCTGGTCTGCCTCAACTGGCGGATGGTGTTGTTGACTATGGAAGGGGAGACACGCTTGCCAGGGTGGGAGACCATGTTCTTTACGATACGGATCTCGCTCTGATAAGGGCTGACGAGGGAGCCGTTGAAAGCTGGACGAGGGATCAGCTTCTCGCCTGCTCAGCATTGGAAGCCGGTCTGGAGAACCCGGCGGTAAGTGACTTTGTTGCCAGAAGAGCGGTTCAGGTGTACCTCAGAGATCTAATGATAGACAGCATAGTGAATTCCACGGTTTGGCCTTCCGATCAGGAAGTCATTGTTCATATGCAGCGTGACCCTGAACTCTTTTTCGTTGAAAGACATTACTATCAGATCATCGTTGCAGACAGTGCCATGGCCGATTCAGTGCATACCAGGCTGGGATGGGGACAGAATTTCCAGGTCACCGCCAGAAACATATCAATTGGACAGAAGGCTGGTATCGGAGGCGATCTCGGTTTTGTTACCGGTGCTGAAATGCTTGCTCAGGGGCTTCCAGAGGAAATAGCAAGGCTGAATGGCCTCAGCTCCGTTATAAGGTCAAGCATAGGTTGGCACATATTCAAGGTTGATGAAACAAGGGCTCTGGAAGACTCCACGAGAGCGATCCAGAGTACCGGACAGTTAATCTACGAAACACGGATTCAGGCATCCCTCGACAGCGTTCTTCAGTCCGCTTCCGAGAGTTTGTCAGTGGAGGTTGGTATCTGATGTACTCGATCCTATTTTTTGCAGTTTCCATTCTTATGGCAGAACCATTCACCATGGAGAGGGTGACAGCCGTGGTTGGCTCCGAGCCTGTCCTTCATTCAGAGGTAGTAACCCTGCTGATAGAATCGGGTATTGACGAGGAAAGCGCAGTCAACATTAGTTCCTCCAGCAGTGTTTACAGGGAAGCCCTGGATCAGGTGATAAGAGAAAAGCTTCTGGTGGAGGCAGCCAGGCGCGAGGGTGTTTATCCCACCAGAGAAGAAATAGAAGAAGCTGTGGATGAATCCATGGAGCAGGCAAGAAGCGGATTCGGTTCCGAGGGAGCATTCCTGCAGTATCTGGTTTCGATGGGAATGTCTGTAAACTCCCTCAGAGCAAGCTACGAGTCCATACTGGGTGCTAGAATTGCCGGGGAGAATTTCGTCAGAACCAGGGCAGGCAGGGTTATGGCATCATTGCCTCTGGATCCTGCTTCATATTTTGACGAACATCCTGATGCCGTAGAGGAAGTACTTGCACCCAGGGTTCTCAGCTGGATATACATTCCAGTGCTTCCCGGCAATACCGGAGAAGCAGAAGCCCTTCTCTCTGAGATTCGCCAGAAAATAGAAAGAGGAGAGACAACATTCTCAGCCGCTGCAACAGAGTATTCGGAAGACGGTTCCGCAGCAACTGGGGGTGATCTGGGCTGGTTCGACAGGGGCGACATGACAGCCACCTTCGAAAGGCAGGTTTTTGCCCTGGAACCGGGAGAAATAGCCGGACCTTTTGCCACTCCCTTTGGGGTTCACCTGGTAAAACTCACAGACAGAGATGGCGACAGTGTAAGGGCAAGTCACATCCTGAGGATGGTTCCTTCTTCACCCTCAGATCTAGACTCCGCTTTCGCCCGTGCAGCAGAAGTCGAGCAGACTCTCCTTGACGGAGCCGATTTCGCTCAAACCGCAAGAGAGATAAGCATGGATCCCCGCACCTCATTTGATGGAGGCCTCATAGGAACCGTGAACGTGGGTAACTGGGATGGTGATCTTTACGACTCCGTTATCGACCTGGAACCGGGAGAGATTTCAGAGCCGGTTGCCGTGGAACAGAACATGGCAGTTGTCATCTTCAGGCGGGATGACCATGGAGAAATCGATTGGAGCCAGTTCCAGACCGAGGAACTCGAAGGAATGCTCCAGTCTGTTTTCTGGAACGGATATTACGACCGTATGGTAGACTCCCTTTCCACTGCGATACCGGTACAGATAAACATAGACTATGAGAATTGATCTTTTCCTGAAGGTATCGGGTCTTCTTAAGACCAGGTCTATAGCCGGGAAGGCAATCGCATCAGGGGCGGTTTCCATGAACGGCAGCAGGGTGAAGTCTTCCGCTGCGGTGGAGGTGGGCGCGGTGATAGGTCTTGTGAAACCCGATGGCGAAAACATAGTTATCAGGGTTCTTCAGGTGCCCCCCAACAGCAATGTCTCCCGTAAGGAAAGAACCTCTCTCTATGAGATAACGGAAAGAGGTGAACCGTATTGCTCCTGACAATGCGTTCAGTTCGACTTAGTTACGGTCGCTGGCCTGCGCTGGACAAAATAGACCTGTCAGTGGAGCAGGGCGAGTTCCTCGTGGTTTCCGGACCAAGCGGAGCAGGAAAAACAACACTTCTCAGACTGATCTGGATGGGTGACAAGCCTGACTCCGGAGTGGTGAAGGTGGCCGGTTTCACCTCTGATTCCACCGGAAGGAGACAGCTTCCTGCCCTTAGAAGGAAGATCGGTATAGTGTTTCAGGATTTCAGACTCCTCCACGAGAGAACGGTTTTCGAAAATGTTGCACTTCCGCTTCTTGTCTCAGGGGCCGGAGACAGAGTTATAAGGAAAAGAGTGATCGCACTTCTTGCAAGAATGGGCCTAAGTCACCGAAGAAATTCCTATCCCCACCAGCTCAGCGGAGGAGAGCAGCAGAGAGTCGCAATTGCCAGAGCAATGGTCGGTCACCCTGTTCTGC